>CAZLRW010000011.1:0-57708 GCA_964561925.1 uncultured Flavobacteriaceae bacterium | reverse complement strand
AGTCTGCCTTGCGGCGGTGCTCGCTTGGTGGATTTAATGAGTCTGGACCCTAGTAAGCGCGACGGCAGACTCACGCCGCCACGAACGCCGCCGCCCAGCTTGCGACCGGTTCGCCCGCCTCGTAGCGCGTCACGCATTCGACGAGGCTTGCGACGTCGAAGCCGTGCGCGGCGGCGAGCGCACGCAAGTACGCCTCGCTGTGGCGATAGCGACGCTTCGGTCCCTTCTCGAAGTCGCGCGCCTGGCTCCGCTCGGTCGTGAACAGCCAGAGCCCCTGCGGCTTCAGCCGCGCGCG
Source organism: uncultured Flavobacteriaceae bacterium (assembly GCA_964561925.1). Taxonomy (GTDB): domain Bacteria; phylum Pseudomonadota; class Alphaproteobacteria; order Micropepsales; family Micropepsaceae; genus SZUA-430. The sequence continues at coordinate 57,413 of CAZLRW010000011.1, read as the reverse complement.
CACCGCCGCGAACGCGGCTTCCAGATCGCCGAGATAGACGAGCACGTCGGCCGCGACCGCGATGTCGAACGGGCCGTCCGCCTCCGCCGGCGGATGCTCGACGTCGCCGGCGAGGAGCACGTCGTAGATATTGAGCGCCCGCGCCTGGTCCAGCATGCGCGGCGAAAGATCGACGCCGACAAGCCGCCGCGCGATCGGCCGGAACGCCGTGCCGCTCAAACCCGTGCCGCACCCGAGGTCCAGCACGTCGAAGCGCCCCATCGGATCGACGAGATACTGCGTAAGCTCGCGCAGGATCGCGGGCGCCGCATAGCCGAGCCGCCCGCGCATGCGCGTGTCGTAGTCGGCGGCAAACTGATCGAACAGCGTGCGCACATAGCCCGCATCCGCGCGCGCCGCACCGCGCATCCGCGCGGCCTCCGCCCGCAAAGCGGCGACGAGCACCGCATCGGCGCCGCCGAGGTCCTCCGCAAGCGAAGCCGCCGCCTCGGCCTTGTCCGGCTCGCCCGCCGCAAGCCACAGTTGCGCGATCCGCCAATGCGGCCGTCCGTCGTTGGGCGCGAGCCGCGCCGCGCGCTGATACTCGCCGATCGCCGCCGGCAGCGCGTCGCCGGCCGCCAGCGCCTCGCCGAACGCAAGCACCACCTCCGCCGTGTCGGGTGCCAGATGCGTCGCCTCGCGCAAGACCGCGATCGCCTCGCCCGTTCGCCCCAGTGCGATCAGCGCCCGCCCGAGCGCCACGCGCGTGAGGATGCCGCCGCGCGAGGCTTTGATCAGCGCGTCGCAGCGCTCGGCCACCTCTTGCGCCCGGCCTTCGGCGATCAGCGCCGCGGGCTCGCCCAACGGATCGAGGAACGGCTCGGCGCTCACACGCGAAGCGTGCACTTGCCGTTGTTCAGCACGACGACGTCGCGCTCCTTCACCTTGGAGCGGAACGACACGACGTTGCCGTCCTTCCACATCTCCGTGACGATCGTCTCGCCCGGAAACACAGGCGCCGAGAAACGCACGTCGAAACCGGTGATCATCGTGTGGTCGTATTTGCAGATCGTCTGCAACACCGCGCGGCACGCCGTGCCGTAGGAGCAAAGCCCGTGCAGGATCGGCCGCGGGAAGCCTGCCATCTTCGCGATATTCGGATCCGAATGCAGCGGATTGCGATCGCCCGACAAGCGATAGAGCAGCGCCTGATCGGCGCGCGTATCGGTCTCGCACACGGCGTCGGCCTTGCGTTCGGGGATCATGTGCGGCTCCGGCGCGCCGGTCGAAGGTCCGCCGAACCCGCCGTCGCCGCGCGCGAAAATCGTGCCGCCCACCGTGCAGAGCTTCTCGTTCGTGTCTTTCAGGCGGATGACCTTCTCGGTGAAGATCAAGGCGCCCTTGCCCGCACCCTTGTCGACCGCGCCCGTGATGCGCTCGTCCGACACGATCGTGGCGGAGGCGGGCAGCGGCTGGTGCAGCGTCAACCGCTGCTCGCCGTGCACGACCATCAGGTAGTTGATCCCCGCTTGGCCGAGCGTACGCTGGCCCCAAGCGATCACCGACGCGAGCGTCGGCACGGTCTTGAGCCCGTTCTCGTACACGAACGGCAGCTCCGCCTCGTTCATCGGGTCGCGCCCCATGCCGACGCCGAGCGCATAGAGCATCGTGTCGCGGTCCGTATACGTGAACACGTCGCCCGCCGACTTCAGCGACATCAAGCCTTGATAGGTCACAGCCATAGGATCCCTCCGGAATTGAAATAGCGGATTGCGCCAATGAAGCCCGTTGGCAGGGCGAGCGCAAGGGACGTAGACTGCGCGTGGATGACGAACGCCGACACCGCCCAATCCGCGGCGACCCACGACCGCATTCTCGACGCGACCGAAAGCCTTCTGGCCGAACACGGCGTCGCCGGCACGTCGGTGCGCATGATCACCGACATGGCGCAAGTGAACGTCGCCGCCGTCAACTACCACTTCGGCTCGAAGGAAAAGCTGATCCGCGCCGTCATCGCGCGCCGCCTGTCGGTGCTCGAGGCCGCGCGTAACGCCGCCTTCGACGACCTCGACGCCCGCACCGCGCAGGCGGGCAGGGTGCCCACGCCGCGCGAACTTGCCGAAGTGCTGATCGCCCCGGTCTTCGCCCACGCGCTCGCCGACGACACCGGCTGGACGAACTTCATCCGCTTCGTCTCGCGCTTGGCGTGGGAACCGGGCGTCGAAGAACTGGCGCCGCCCGAAAGCTCGCTGCGTCTGTTCGAACGCCTCGACGCGATGGTTCAGCGCACGCTGCCGGCGCTTGCCGCCGACAAAGGCAAGCGCGTCTGGCGCCTCGCGTTCCTGCGCGGCGCGACGCAACACACGCTGCTGATGATCACGGGCTTCCGCACCGGCCGCCTGCCGAAAGGCATGCCGCTTGCCGACGCGGCCGCCCAGGTCGAGCTCGAAACGATCAAGAACGAGTTGATCGCCTTCGTCGCCGCCGGCCTCTCGGCCTAGACGACCTCACCCTCGATCGGCACCGGCCGGCCCGTCAGCCAGGCTTCGAGCATCGCGTTGACCCGTTCGGGCGCTTCCTGCTGCACCCAGTGCGACACGCCGGGCAGATAGCGCAGCGTCAGGTCGCGCACGTACCGATCCGTGCCCAGCGTCGTCGCCTTGCTAAGCGCGCTGTCCTCTTCGCCCCAGAGCATCAGCGTCGGCACGTCGACCGTGCCGGGCGCCGGGTTCATCGCGCGCTCGCCCGCGCGGAACGCGGCGCGGTAGTAGTTGACCATCGCCGTCAACGCGCCGGGCTCCAGCGCATTGCGCCGGTACTCGTCGGTGACCGCGGCCGGAAAGCGCGTCTTGTCGATCGCCATGTCGGCGAAGGCGCGCCCGACCGCCGCCGCACCCTGCCGCCTCAGCACGTATTCGGGCAGCCACGGCAGCTGAAAGAAGAACATGTACCAGGACTTCTTGCGCTGCGCCCAGGTCTTCAGCTCGCGCACCATGCACGCGGGATGCGGCACGTTCATGATCACGAGCCGCGACAGCGGCCGCACGCGCTTGATCGCGAAGTGCCAGGCGACGACCGCGCCCCAATCGTGCGCGACCAGCAGCGTCTCGCGCGCGCCGCCCGCGTCGATCAGCGCGGCGACGTCTTCGACCAGCCGGTCGATGTGATAGTCGCCCACGCGCGGCGGCTTCGAGCTCCGGCCGTAGCCGCGCATGTTCGGCGCCCACACGCGGTAGCCGAGCTTCGCAAGCAGCGGCATCTGAAACCGCCAAGAGAACTTCGATTCCGGAAACCCGTGCAGAAGCAATGCGAACCTCTCGCCCGCGCCGCACTGATCGACCTCGAACCTCAATCCGTTCGCCTCGACGAACGCCGTCTTGATCTCGCTCACCGGCGTCACTCCCGCCTCAGGATCGAGTCGTAAAGAATGTCCGCCCATTTCTGCGACCGGAACGCACCCTTCAGTTTGTCGGGATCGTAGGATTTGGCCGTCCACTCGATCAGCGACATCCCCTTCGGCTTGCCGTGCTGCAGATACTGATCGAAGTAGTAGTCGATGACGCCGGTCTTGCCCTGCCGCACATGGCCGAAGCGCAGCGACAGCATGCGCACCGCCTGCTCGACCGGCTCGCCTTTGCGGAAATGCAGATAGAGCGTGCTCATCAAGCCCGCGCGGTCCGCGCCCGACTTGCAATGCATCAGCGCAGGGTAGCGAATGCGCTCGAACAGCGCCTTCGCCCCCTCCACCTGTTCCAGCGTCGGCGCCCCGCGCGAGGTCACGAGAAAGTTCTCGAGCTGCACCCCCTCGCGCGCGCAAGCCTCGCGTTCCAGCTGATGGAAACTCGAGCCGAGCCCGCCGCGCAGATTGACGACCGTCTTGATGCCGCGCCTTGCCCAGCGGCGGATCTGAAACGGCCACGGCTGGTTCGTCCGCACCATCTCGTCCGAGATCCAATGCGCGTTCGTCCACCACACGCGCAGGAACGCGTGATCGCGGAACGTCATGTCGACGAGCGCGGCCAGGCGTCCGGACGATCGGTCAAGGTCGAACTCGGGCATGGGAAACGGGCTGATACAAGCTCGCCCGTCAAAACGCAAAGCACGTTGTCCGCCGTCGGGCTGTCTTTACCCTACCGCTTGAAGCGGCCGGCGCCGGGCCAGCCGTTCCGTCAGCATGTTGATCTTCTTGTAGCGCGGATCGCCCGAAACCTCGGCCCCGATCCAATCGGGCCGCACGAAGACGGCCGCTTCGCTCGTCAGCTCCACCTCCGCGATCGTCACGCCCTCGAGCATGCCGCGATAGACGTCGATCTCCCACGTATGGCCGTGCCACGGCACGATGTGGCGCGTCTTCTCCAGCACGTACTCGCCGCAGAGCAGGAACAGCGCGTCCGCGTCCGCGCGCGGGATCTCGTACTCGAACTCGGGCCGGCTGATGCCTTCGCGCCGCCCCTTGATCGTCAGCGTCGCGCGGTCGCCGTAGCTGCGCACGCGCACCTTCTTGTCCGCGTCGCGCACGACGAGCCCGTCCTTGAGCGAAAGCGTCGACGCGACATGCTCGCGCCAACGGTCGTTCGCGACCAGAAATTTCCGTTCGATCTCGACCGCCACGCCGGGCTCCTCGGGAGGTTTCGCCTTATTCTCCACACCCCGGCGCCGCCCGGCTCGTGGAATTTTCCGAACGGCGGTTCCTATCCCTACGGCAACCTGCGGCGGAAGCGGAACGCGGAACGACTCTCTTGTGGACAACTCGAAAGCAAAGGCCGCCGGCATCGCTGCCGGCGGCCTCTGGGATGCGCCCCTACCCGGGCCGTAACTTCAGAGATGGAACTGCAGCGACAGGTCGACGTTGTGCTGCCTGATGTCGGTTTCGAATTCCTCGCCGAACACGTCGACGTAGACGAAGTCTTGGGTCTGGAAATAGCGATAGGCGAGCGACATCGAGACGCCTTCGCCGACGGGCACCGTGATGCCCGCCATGAACTGATAGGCGAACGCCCACGTCGTGTCCTTGCCGTCGAACATCACGGTCAGCGGATCGCCGGGCAACGTCGCGTCGATCGCATAGTCGACGTAGGCGCCGCCCAGGCCCGCGCCGATCCACGGCAAAACCGGTCCGTCGAACAGGTGCAGATCGTAGTAGACGTTGACCATCGCCGCGCCCGTTTGCGCATCGCCGCCGACGTCGACGACCGTGCCCGCCGGCACCGCGGTGAGATCGTCGCGAACGATCGTCACCTCTTCCAGGTCGGCGCTGCGAAACGTGCCTTCGATTTCGAGCCGGAAGTTCGAGTCCAGCACCCAGCCCATGAAGAACCCGGCGCCGAACCCGTCCGCATATTCTTCGTTGAAGTCGAAGAAGATCGAGCCCTGCGTCGAACCGACGTCCGTGATCACGTAAGAGCCGCGCAAGCCCATATAGGCCACGTCGTACTCGGCCGCCGCGGACGGGGCGAAGGCGAGCGCTGCCGCAAGGCCGAGCGCCGCCGGGGCAAACGTTGAACGCATGAGAACTCCCCTCGAACGAGACGGCCGAAGGCGAGCCGGATGCACGCCTCGTTAGCCGCGGTTAATTTCGTCTTGAATGTGAGGGCGCGTGCTTAAAGCGGGGTTAAGGCACGCATTAGGGATTTGTTTACCGCACCCGCGCGTGGCCGCGATGTCACTCGAAGGACTTCAGATAGGCGATCAGGTCGTCGATCTCTTCGGGTGTAAGCACGAACTCGGGCATTTGCTGCGCCCCGCGATGCCCGACGAGAATGCCTTCGGCGAACGCTTCGGCCAGCCCTTCGACGTCGTACTTCATATGCAGCGTCCGCAGCGGCGGCGCCGCCGGATAAGGACTTTCGCCGACCGCGCCCACCGCATGACAGCCGCTGCAGCGCGCCTCGACCAAGGCCTGCCCGCGCGCAACGTCGCCGGGTTCCTCGTCATCTTGATAGGCGACCTCGCCTGCCGACACGCAGGCCGAGAGAGCAAGGGCGAAGCCGAGAGCGATCGTTCTCATGACGCAATCATGCATGACGCGCGAGCGCGCGCCTTGAGCCAGGTCAACATGAACGTCTCTGCGTCCGAAGGGCTTGCCTTTAAGACCGCCCCCCGAACATTTGCGGCAGGTACGTCCATCCGACCGCGATCAGGCACGCGATCAGGATGACGCTGTACTCGACCCCGTTCCGCCCGAGCCCGACGACGAACCAGCCGTTGGGCGCGTGCACGAGCACGAGCCCGATGCACAAGATGAAGATGTGGCCGAGACACGCGATCGTCACGAAGCGGCCGGCAATGATGAAAAGCGGCGCGACCAGTTCGTAGATCGTCACCGCCCACGCCTGCTGCAGCCCGAACGGAAAGCCCTGCCCCTCGAGCCAGCCGCCGAACGGTTCGACGCCGCCCGCCGAAAGCCGCGCCGCCCCGTGAATCCAGATCAAGCCCGCCACCGTCCAACGCACGACGTCGAGCGCCACCCCCGCCCGCGCGTCCAGCCCTCGATCCATAAGCAATCCCCCGTTTGCCGCCGCAGTTTGCAAGCCGGGCCGCTCCCTTGCAAATGGGGGGCGCCCGCACTACGTTCCGCCCCCTCTCGGGCCCCCACGACGAACGGCGGGGGACCCGGCCGAACCGCACCGCGATGCAGTTGTAGCTCAGTTGGTTAGAGCGCCGGATTGTGGATCCGGAGGTCGGTGGTTCAAGCCCACCCAACTGTACCATTCACTGAACACCGCCACGAATTCGCGCGGTCGTGCGCTATTCCCCGGGGCTACCCTTGCTCCAACCCTTCACTCGTCGCAGTATTCCCCACACAAAGAATTCCAGGCACTGACGTGGCGGCATTGAGCCCGAATGAACCCTGGTCGAACAGCCGCGAAACTCGTGAGCGGCAATGCCTACGCAATCCGGCCATTCGAAGCCCGACGCGACGCGCGGCTGGAATTCGCCGAAGACCGTCCTTGGCAATGTTCGTCAGCGAGGCTTCTAACGCACACTTTTGAGCGCTGCTTGGCATTAACCGGCGGCTCTGCTTAGCCTGATGCCCAACACACTCGCTTTGACCGAAAGCCTGAATGGCCGACGACGCCCAAACCCGCAAGCTCGCCACCATCGTGGCTATAGATGTCGCCGGTTACTCGGCGCGTACGGAGGCCGATGAGGCGCGCACCACGGCGGAGGTGGCGCTCCTGCGCAAGGCCATCGAAGCGATTGCGGTCAAGCACGCCGGCCGCGTCTTCAACACTGCTGGCGACGGCTTCATGCTGGAGTTCGGCTCCAGCCTCGCCGCTGTCGAAGCCGCAGCCGAACTCGCCGCCACCTGCGAACCAAAAGTCCGCGTCGGCGTCCATCTCGGGGACGTGGTGGTCCAGCCCAACGGCGACCTGCTCGGCCATGGCGTCAACGTCGCGGCGCGGTTGATGGCGAAGAGTGAGCCAGGTGGCGCGCTGGTGTCGGGCGCCGTGCGCCAGTCCATTCGCGGGCCGGTCGCCGAGCGGCTGCAATCGCAGGGCATGCTGAAACTCGACAAGATGGCCGAGACGATTGAGGCGTTTGCGATGGCCTCTGCGGCAACGATGCTGTCTCCAAGCAAGTCCGTGCCGGGGCAGCAGCAGCGCACGGCCGGCGGCTCGCGGATCGTGGTTCTGCCGTTCCGCGCGCGGGCCAATGACGATGTCGAAATGGTGACGGCCGAGGGGCTGACGGACGACGTCACCACGCTGCTGACATCGGTCAAAGGCTTGAGCGTCACGCCGCGCACATCGCTTCGGCGTACGCTTGAGCCGAGCGACAACGTCATCCAGATCGCAAAGGATTTGTCCTGCCGATATGCCGTGACGGGCAGCGTGCGGCGTAGCGGGGACAAATTGCGCGTGTCGGTCGAACTCATCGACGTCAACGATAATCAGCAGAAGTGGTCGCAACGGTTCGATCGGGGCGCCGAAGATATCTTCGCGATTCAAGACGAGATCGCGAAAGGCGTTGTCGTTTCGGTCGGTGGCGTGATCACGCGGGTGGAAAGCGCGCGCGCCTTGCGGGAACATCCGGACAGTCTGCAGGCCTGGGAGTTGACGCGGCGGGCGATGTCGGTGGCTTGGGACTGGCGGCCCGAGACGTTACAGCAGGGTATGCTCGATGCGCGCAAGGCGCTTGAGTACGATCCGAACTACGCGCTCGCCCATGCTTGGCTCTCCAACATTCTTGCTTGGCGCGTCGCAACCGGCTGGTCAGTCGACGTCGAGAGTGAACGCGCCGAAGCGATCCGCGAGGCCGACGAAACGGTACGACTGGGCTTTGACAACGCCGAAGCCTTGTGGCCCGCACAGATGGCCTATTGGGCGGCAGGGTCCCCTCACCGCGCGGTCGAACTCTATGAAAGAACGATTGCGCGGCAAGCAGACTTCTTCCTGGCGTTTCCCTTCTCGATGGGCGGCGCAGGCGTCAGCTATGCGCGCGTAGGGCGCGTGGAAGAGGGGCTGGCGCTGATCCGGCAATTCGAAAGCGCGTTTCCGAATGACGAATGGGGCGCGGTTTGGACCCGCGTTTTCGTCGGCTATTCGGAATTGTGCCGCGGCAACTATGCGCGCGTCGCCGACGTCTTGATCAATCCGCCGTCGGAGCACGACGGGATGTGCCGGGTGGTTGCTCTCACATGTCTCGGCCGGGATGACGAAGCCAGGGAGCAGTTCCTCCATCTCAAACGAGCCAACCCCGCGATCGCGCTGGACCATTTCGTCACGTATTTCAAAGACTACGCCGCCGATCGCCGCATCGGCGCCGAACTGTCCACAAATCTCGCGCGACTGAGAGATGCTCTGAAGGCAGCGGGTGACGTGCTGTGACCGACATCACCCGCAAACTCGCCACAAGCGCCAAACGCAACTTGCGCCGATCGTTCGATCGCAACACCGCCCGTGCGCCAATTCCAACCCTACGCGGAGCCATCAATGTCAATTGAGGAGATCGGGGTCGTCAGCGGCATCGTCGGATCCACGGCCGTGGTGTTGTCGCTCTTTTTTCTGGCTTATCAGGTCAACCGCGCCAGGCGGGAATTGTCGCGGGAGAATGCTCGCGCGATGATACGCCACAACGACGATATCTTGCTGAGACTGTCTGACGATCCAAACTTGATGGACGTGCATATGAGGGGGCTGAAGAGCTTCGAGGGTTTGACCGAGGCCGAGCGCTTAAGATGGGGAATATGGCTCTTCACCTGGATTACACAGTCCGAGCAGGGTTTCATCGATCGGAAGCAAAGTGACTTTTCGGGTTTGAACCTCGACGAGTATCTGGAAGGACTTGCACTCACACTTCGCAGCGCCGGGGGCAAAGCCATGTGGCCACGACTGAAGCAGTGGTTTGACCCAAGCTTCTGCGAAGCGCTCGAACGTCAGGTCGCGAAGTCGACCACGACGCACCTTGACCAAATGGCGGACCTGGCATGGCAACCGCCGCCTCCGGCGCAACATCGCTGAGAGAGCGCGTGACCGATCAGACCCGCAAACTCGCCACCGTGGCGACCGCTTGGACGACATCGCGGCACAACTAAACGCCGGTCTACCCGCGTTCGCGGCATCGCTGGAATTCAACGGCGCCTATAGGTAGCATGCCGCGGAAGTCGAGCCGCGGCACACCCCAGGGGGCCTTGGATTGAAGTGCGTCACGTGCGGTAGCGACAGCCCCGATCGCGCGAAGTTTTGCGTCGAATGCGGCAGCGCGTTCGCGGCCCGCTGCAAGGCGTGCAGCGTCGAGCTGCCGGCGGGGGCGAAGTTCTGTTTGGAGTGCGGAACAAGGGTCGGCGCGGCTGCACCCAGCACGCCGGTGCGCGAGACCCCGAAGCACCTCGCCGACAAGATCCGGCAGTCAAAAGCAGCGGTGGAGGGTGAGCGCAAGCAGGTGACGGTCCTCTTCGCCGACGTGAAGGGGTCGATGGAACTTGCCGAGAGCCTCGACCCCGAAGCCTTCTCGAAGGTCATGTCCCGCTTCTTCGCGATCCTCACCGAAGGCGTCGAACGTTTCGAAGGCTTCGTCGATAAGTTCACCGGCGACGGGATCATGGCCCTCTTCGGCGCCCCGATCGCGCATGAGGATCACGCGCAGCGGGCGTGTTATGCGGCGCTGCACTTGAAAGACGAAATCGCGCGCTATGCGAGCGAGCTGAAGCGCGAGCATGGCTTGAGCTTCTCGACGCGGATGGGGTTGAACTCGGGCGAGGTTGTCGTCGGGAACATTGGCGAAGATTTGCGCATGGATTACACCGCGCAGGGCCACACCGTGGGCTTGGCGCAACGGATGGAGAATCTCGCGGAGCCGAACACGTGTTTCGTCAGCGCGAGTACGGCGGCGCTCGTGCGCGGGTATTTCGACGTCGAGGATTTGGGCGAGTTCCGGGTCAAAGGCGTGGCGAACCCCATGCATGTCCATCGCCTCAACGGCATGGGCAACTCGCGCAACCGTTTCGACGTCTCACGCTCTCGCGGGCTCAGCCGCTTCGTCGGCCGCGCGTCCGATTTGCGCACGCTCGAAGACGCGCTTGAGCAAACGGCGGCAGGCAACGGGCAGGTGATCGGCGTCGTCGCCGAAGCCGGCACCGGCAAAAGCCGCCTTTGTTTCGAGTTTCTGGAACGCTGCCGCGCCAAGGGTATGCGCGTCTTCGAAGGCCGCGCCGTCGCCCACGGCCGCAACATCCCGTTCCTGCCGATCCTCGATGTGTTTCGTTCCTACTTCGGCATCACCAGCGAGGACAGCGATAATGCGGCCCGCGTAAAAATCGCGGGGCACATGATGGTGCTCGACCAGAAATTCGCCGAGACACTACCGCTGGTCTACGACTTCTTAGGCGTCGCCGATCCGCAGAACCCGGCGCCGCGCCTCGATCCGGAAGCGCGCCAGCGCCAGTTGATCGGCGTTATCCGCCAGGTCATCCGTTCGGCCAGCGACAAGCAGCCGACGGTCACGATGGTTGAAGACCTGCACTGGATGGACGCGGCGAGCGCCGAGTTCCTCGAGCACATGGTCGACGCGCGGCAAGGCGCGCACAGCCTGTTGCTCTTGAACTTCCGCCCCGAATACCGCGCGGAGTGGATGCAGAAATCGTGGTATCGCCAGATCCCGCTCGCGCCGCTGGATGAGAAAGCGACAGCGGAACTGCTCACGAGCTTGCTTGGGCCCCACGCGACGATTGCCGCACTCGCGGCGCCCATTCATGCGCGCACCGGCGGCAATCCGTTCTTCATCGAAGAGGTCGTGCAGAATCTGATCGAGACCAAGCACGTCGAGGGCACGGCCGGAAACTACCGCCTAATGACGGCGGTCGAGCGGCTGGAAGTCCCCGCGACCGTCAAGTCGATCCTGGCCTCGCGCATCGATCGCCTGCCCGAGCGCGAGAAGCGCTTGCTGCAAACCGCCTCCGTGATCGGCAAGGATTTTCCGGAGACGCTCCTCGCCGAAATCGCGGGGCTTTCGACCGACGAGCTGAAGTCGGCTATCGCCAATCTCCGCCGGGCCGAGTTCATCTACGACCTCTCGCTCTACCCAAGCGTCGAGTACGCCTTCAAGCATCCGCTGACGCAGGAGGTGGCGCTGGCCACCCTTCTCACCGAACGCAAGCGCAAGATCCATCGCACGCTCGCGGAGGCGATCGAGCGCCAGGACCCCGAGCACCTTGACGAACGCGCACCACTTCTCGCCCATCATTGGGAAGAGAGCGGCGAAACACTAATCGCCACACGATGGCATCGGCGGGCCGCCGAGTGGGTGGCCGCGACCGACATGATCGCCGCCGCACGCCACTGGAGAAAGGTCCGTACACTTGTCGCACAGTTGCCGAAGGACCGCGAGGCGGCTGCATTGGGTATCATCGCCTGCAGGCAAGTTCTCAATTTCAGTTGGCGCGTCGGCAAGGGTGAGGAGGACACGCGTGGGGTACTTGATGAAGGGCAAGCGCTAGCGGCTGTGTTGGGCGACCAGCGAATGCACCTGATATTGGCGATGCTCTATGGCAAAGCCAAAGGTGGCGAAGGCGATACTGCCAAATACATCAGAGTAGAGAGCGAGAACCACCGCGTTGCTCTTCAGGTGGACGACATCGTACTGCAAGCAAACGCCGCTTTATTTCTCGCCGACGCACTCGGTCACGGTGTGCAAATTTCGGAGGTCCTCGCGCTCACAGAGCATGGGTTAAAGCACTACCCGAGGGCAATTCCGTCTGGGGAGTGGGCCTATGGCTTCAATCCCACCAGCGGACTTAGTTATTGGCGCGCAGTCTGTCTCAATTGGGCTGGTAGGATGCAGGAGGGTTTCGCTGAGTTCGATCGCACAGTGAGATTCATGGATGAAGACAACACGCCGGAAGCCTACGCATTCATGTATGCTTGGTGGGCTGAAGCGTTCTACCACATGCATGAGCCGCGTAAGGCGCTCGAGAGCGCCGCTCGATCGCTGCAGAGCAGCCGCACCGCGGGGGATCCGCCCGCTATGGCCGGTTACGCGCAAATAGCGATTGCTTATGCACATCTCGCAGCGGGCAGACCGGCTGACGCCATCGAACCGGCGCGCATCGCGAAAGCGCTGCTCGCGCGGGCCGAGCAGGTGGTGATCGCGATGGGTCCGCGGCTACTGGCAGAAGCTCTGCTGGAGACTGGCGATTTGCCCGCGGCCATCTCGGAAGCCGAACACGCAATTCAGCTCGCTAGCCGATCTCTCAAAGGCAACGCTGAGGCCTGCGCTCATGGCATCCTCGCGCGCGCATTGTTGCGCCGCGACGGTGCTTCCGCACGCGAGGCGGCGGAGCGAGCGTTCGCGAGCGCGGAAGAGTTGATCGAACGAACTGGCGCAAAGGCGCTGTCACCTCACCTCCTCGAATGGCGCGCGGAACTCGCCGCCGTAGTTGGCGATGAGGCATTGCGCAATTCGCTCATCCTGCAAGCTGCCGAAGGTTTCGAATCTATCGGAGCCCCGCTTCAGGGCCAGCGCCTCAGGAAGGGAATGCCCGCGTGAGCGTCCTCGAAACCATCCGCCAGGTGCGCAAGCACCTTGAGGAAAACGGCCGCGTGTCGTTGCGGATGCTGCGGCGCGAGTTCTCGCTGGACGACGAAACGCTCGCCGAAGTGATTGAGGAACTGGTCGACGTTCAGCGTGTTGCCCGCCGTGAAGAGAACACGCTCGCATGGGTCGGAACACCCACGTCCGCTCCCACTCCGGCTGCGTCCGTTCCACCACCCCGCGAAACCCCGAAGCACCTCGCCGACAAGATCCGACAGTCTAAGGGAGCGCTTGAGGGCGAGCGCAAGCAGGTCACGGTGCTCTTCGCCGACGTGAAGGGCTCGATGGAACTCGCCGAAGCCCTAGACCCCGAATCCTTCTCGAAGATCATGTCCCGCTTCTTCGCGATCCTCACCGAAGGTGTAGAGCGCTTTGAAGGCTTCGTCGATAAGTTCACCGGCGACGGCATCATGGCCCTCTTTGGCGCTCCCATTGCTCACGAGGACCACGCCCAGCGTGCCTGCTATGCGGCACTTCATTTGAAAGACGAAGTCGCCCGCTACGCGACGGAACTCAAGCGCGAGCATGGCCTAAGTTTCTCCACCCGCATGGGCCTGAACTCCGGCGAGGTCGTGGTCGGCTCGATCAGCGAAGACCTGCGCATGGACTACACCGCGCAGGGCCACACGGTTGGTTTGGCGTCCCGCATGGAAAACCTGGCCGAACCGAACGGCTGCTTCGTCAGCGCGAATACGGCAGCCCTTGTGCGCGGCTACTTCGATATTGAGGATTTGGGCGAGTTCCGCGTGAAGGGTGTCGCCAACCCCATGCATGTGCACAGGCTGAACGGCGCAGGTAACGCTCGCAACCGCTTCGATGTCTCGCGCTCACGGGGTCTAAGCCGCTTCGTCGGCCGCGCGGCGGACCTGCGCACGCTGGACGATGCGCTGGAGCAGACCACCGGCGGCAACGGCCAGGTCGTCGGCGTCGTCGCCGAAGCCGGCACCGGCAAATCGCGCCTCTGTTTCGAGTTCCTGGAACGCTGCCGCGCCAAGGGCATGATCGTGTTCGAGGGCCGCGCCGTCGCCCACGGCCGTAACATCCCGTTCCTGCCGATCCTCGACGTGTTTCGCTCGTACTTTGGCATCACCAGCGACGACAACGATAGCGCGGCTCGTGTGAAGATCGCGGGCAACATGGTGGTACTCGACCAAAAATTTGCCGACACGCTGCCGCTCGTCTACGACTTCCTCGGCGTCGCCGATCCGCAGAACCCGGCGCCGCGCCTCGATCCGGAAGCGCGCCAGCGCCAGCTCATTGGCGTTATCCGCCAGATCATCCGCAGCACCAGCGAAAAGGCGCCGACCGTCACCATGGTGGAAGACCTGCACTGGCTCGACCCCGCCAGTGCCGAGTTCCTGGAACACATGGTCGATGCGAGGCAAGGCACGCACAGCCTGCTGCTGTTGAATTTCCGCCCCGAATACCGGGCCGAGTGGATGCAGAAATCTTGGTATCGCCAGATTCCGCTGACACCACTCGATGAGAAGGCCACGGCGGAGTTGCTGACGAGCCTTCTGGGCGGCCATGCGACAATCGCCTCACTGGCTCGACCCATTCACAATCGCACGGGCGGCAACCCCTTCTTCATCGAAGAAGTGGTCCAGAACCTGATCGAGACGAAGCATGTCGAAGGCTCGGCCGGAAACTATCGTCTGGTGACGGCCGTCGATCGGCTGGAAGTTCCCGCGACCGTCAAGTCGATCCTGGCCTCGCGCATCGACCGCCTACCCGAGCGCGAGAAGCGCCTGCTGCAGACCGCCTCCGTCATCGGCAAGGATTTTCCGGAAACGCTGCTCGCCGAAATCGCGGGGCTTTCGACCGACGAGATGAAGTCGGCTATCGCCAACCTTCGCCGTGCCGAGTTCATTTACGAACTCTCGCTCTACCCAAGCGTCGAGTATGCGTTCAAGCATCCGCTGACGCAGGAGGTGGCGCTTGGAAGTCTGCTCACCGAACGCAAGCGAAAGATCCACCGCACGCTCGCGGAAGCGATCGAGCGCCAAGACACAGTCCACCTCGACGAACGCGCACCTCTTCTCGCACATCACTGGGATGAAGCCGGCGAAGCCCTGCAGGCGGCTCGATGGCATCGGCGCGCAGCCGAGTGGGTGGCAAAAACGGATCTCGGCGCCGGCAGTCGACATTGGGCGCGGGTAAGGGCGCTGCTGCCCATGCTTCCAAACGATTCGGAGGCCACCGTGTTTGCGGTTTCTGCATGCCGACAGCTCATGAACCTAGGTTGGCGCTTTGGTGTTGGTCGAGTCGAAGCGGATGAGTTGCTTGAACAGGGCCTCACCCACGCGCGGGCGATCGATGATCGACAAGCGGCATTGGCGCTTTCGCTGGTTCACGCGCGCGCGCTACTCGGCGTCGACGGCGACACTGCAGCATACTTGAAGGTCGCGACTGAATGCCATCGCGTGGCCCATGAAGGTAAAGATGTCGTCGCTCAGGCAAACGCTTGGTCTTTCGTGGTGGACGCACTCACTTGGGCCGCGCGGTTTCCCGAAGCAATTCAGATAGCTAATGAAGGCTTCGGCGGGCTTTCGCGCGTTGCGCTCAACAACGACGCATGGCTCGGTGTTCCACCAGACAGCGTGGTGTCGTTTTGGCTTGGGGGCAATCTCACGTGGTCCGGGCAAATCGGGGCGGGGTTCAGGGAATGGGGTCGCACCAGGCGATTTATTCGTGAGGACGGAACGCCCGAGATGGAGGGCTATGTCCTGATTTGGGCAACACTCGCCCATCATCTCGCCGGAGACGCCGCGAGCGCACTAGATTGCGCTCAAAAGCTCGAAGCAATCTCGCGCGACATCGGCGAGCCGCCAAATTTCGTCGCGCATACCAATACCGCCTATGCTTGCGCACATCTCGTCGGCGGCAGGCCCGCCGACGCGGTTGGCTATGCGCGGCGAGCAGCCGAGATCTTCCATCGTGTCGAAAACCAGCATCTCGGGATGGCGACGACTTACCTGTCCGAGGCGCTCATGCTGTCGGGCGATTTCGCAGCGGCGGATGCCGCCGCGACGGACGCCATCAGTCAATGCCGCCACGGGCTGCGCGGAAACCTCGAAGCCCTGGCGCATGGCGTGCGCGCGCGGATCATACTTCGCCGCGACGGCAAAGCTGGCGCACATTCTGCCCAAGAGGCATTGGCCAGTGCCGCCGCGCTGATCGAAAGCACCGGTTCAAAGTCGCTTGAGCCTCACCTCCTCGAATGGCGCGCCGAACTCGCCGCTGTTATCGGTGACGAGGTCTCGCACAAGTCACTGTTGAACCAAGCCACCAAAGAGTACGAGTCGATCGGTGCCCCGTTGCAGGCCGCGCGTCTCCGCGAGCGGGGCTGAAGACAAGAGATGAACCTCACCGCCTATCTCGATCGCATCGGCTTCCGCGGCACGCCGCGAGCGGATCTCGACACATTAACCCGCCTCCACCGCGGGCACGTCACGCACATCCCTTATGAGAACCTGGACGTGCAGCTCGGCCGGCCAGTCTCGCGCGCGCCGGCGGCGATCTTCCACAAGCTCGTCACGCGCCGGCGCGGCGGGTGGTGTTTTGAGTGCGCCGGTGCTCGTTTTTCTGGTGCTCTACTTCGCGCTTCGCCGCCGTGCCGCGTCCGTGATCATCTTGACGGGCATTCTCGGCGGACTCGCGGCAGCGTTCTTGTCTTCGGCAGGGAGCGCAATGGCAACGTCGGTCGCCCCGAACGACGCTCTGCTGCGCGGCGCGGGAATAGGCTCCGCGGCCAGCACAGTGATAGCGGCCGCGCTCGCCGCAGCACTAAAACACCTGCGCCTGTAGAAACTCAGCCCAATCCAGGGCCGCGGAAAAATCTCTGGGCCGTTGCACGGACGAATTCGCATGCGATTCCTTCAAGGGACGACGGAGGCGATGCCAATGCCTTGAAGGCTAGTCCTCGATAGGGCCGAGCGGCAGGTTTGGGCCAATTTGCTCGTTGTAAGGGGTGCGCTCAACCGGCTGAACGTCGCCGTAGGCGGTCATTCACAGGTGAAGCATGCACTACTCGCGCCGCATTGTTCGCTGCATGCCGAGACACCCACTGGCCCACTCGTGCACAGATTACATCGTGCGCCAATTTATCCGGGAAGCAGGGAGGCGCGTTGAGCCAACACGCTCTCCAATGCTGGTGGCCAACTAATACAGCACACCACTACCGGTGGACGTGCCACCTTTGCCGTCCGGGTTCTGAACGCCGTGCGAAGAGATGGTAGCCACCTTCCCTTTTCTTGCACCTGATGTGTAGGTCACGCGTCCCCAGCAGTCGTTCTCCGTGCCCTTGTCGTTGGCGATGCATCCGATGACGGAAAAGGTCGTGGCACCGTCTTCGTCAGTTCCGCTGCACAAGGCTTGAGCGCTAAAACCGCTGTTCGGTGGCGCGCTCCAGCCAATGCAATCGCCTTTGCTCTTGGTCTTCTTCCCGGACGCCCAGGTAATTTCAACCTCGTTGGTTGAGTGTTGTGCGACCACCGGTCTACCCGCAGGCCCGGCACCGCTGATGCGAAATATCGGCGAACCCTTTGTGGTTAAGGTGAAAGTTTCGGCGGCTTGTGCGCCGGTCGCACCGATTAACGCAACCGACAAAAACAGTAGCACTCTCATAGTGGTAGCTCCCCTCTTTGGATCAGAACGGACGGCAAGGCTTAGGGTCTAAACAGCTGATGCGCGCTTCGGACGAAGAGGTCGACCTGGCGGCTCATTTCGAGCACCCAAAGCACGGCGACGGCGCCGCCTGCAATTCCCAGGCTCATGGAATTCAGAAGGGCACCCGTACTACGCGAAAGGGATGACAAGGCCTGGCTCCTCGGTCCTAGGTTGGCCGTTTGGGCGAAGCCACGACTTGCGCTAGGATGCGGGCCGTCACGTCGCTCGCACCGATCACTCACACACGAGACGTGGTCTTCGCTGCTTCAGCACGGCCCGACCCCGGACCGCGAAGGGAGCTTCATCCAAGAGATCTCTTTCTGACAGGACCTGAGACCGACCAATCGCCGACCATTCGCCGATGACAATGGACAGCACCCTGAAATTGATCGATCTGGCCGCCGAAGCCGACTTTGCGCTCAACGGACTGACCATTCGCCCTGCGCTGCGAGAAATCGCGAGCGCAAGCGGGTGCGAGAGGCTGGAGCCCCGCGTCATGCAGGTTCTCGTCGCGCTTAGCCGCCACCGAAACCAAGTCGTCTCTCGCGACCAGCTTGTTGCACTCTGCTGGGACGGCCGCGCGGTTGGTGAAGACGCTATTCAGCGCGCGATCGCGAAGGTGAGAAGGATTAGCGAAGCCACGCGCGCCTTCACAATCGACACGATCCCCCGCGTCGGCTACTGCCTGAAATCGGACAGCACGCTGCCGACCGAACCCGCGCCCAAGCCAACCCCATCCGATCCGGTTCTCGCCGTCCTGCCCTTCGACAACCTCTCCGATGACCGCGAGATGCAGTTCTTCTCCGACGGCGTGTCAGAGGAAATCTTGCACTCCATCGCTCGCGCCAAGGGTCTGGCGGTCGTTGGCCGCATGTCGGCATTCCAGTTTCGTGGCGACCGCAAATCCGAGGCCGGAAAGGCCCTCGGCGCCACGCACGTACTCGACGGCGCAGTAAGGCGATCGGGAAGTCGAGTAAGAATTAGCGCCCAACTGGCTGAAACCATCACCAGCACGACGATTTGGAGCGATCAATTCGATCGCGACGTGGGCGATACTTTGGTGGTTCAAACAGAGATAGCTGGCGCCATCGCAAAGGCGCTGCGCCTACAGCTCGATAAGTCGTCGACCGAACCCATCGATCCAAGCGCGTATGATTTATGGTTGCGCGCCAGAAGTCTCAACCTGAAAGATCTGAGCCCCCGCAGTGCGCCTGCCGTCGCCGCTTTGCTCGAGCAAGCCGTCGCGATTGCGCCTGGATTCGCCGCGGGGTGGGCTGCGCTGGCATCAGCGCGAGCTATGTTGCTTCCAGGATTGAAGGGTGCCATCGGCAATCACCAACACAGAGCCGCTCTTGCTGCAGCGAATCGAGCGCTTAGCCTCGATCCTTTGAGCGCTGATGGCTTGCAGGCGTTCGCTTACCTCAAGCCGCCGTTTGCGGCCTACGAGGAAAAGCTGACCCTATTGGGCCGAGCCCTCGAGCTTGCGCCAAACGATGCCTTCGCCACATTCGGTTACGCAGGCGCGCTGATGGCTGTCGGACGCATTTCAGATGCCCTCCCCCACGCGAGCGCGTCATTCGAGCTTGAGCCGCAGGCGGAGACCCCGCACTTCCTTGCCCTCCGAGCGATCGCCTTGTGCTCATCGGGAGCCTTCGACGAAGGCGTCGCGCTGATAGACGACGCACGACAGAAGTCTCCGGACTCATACGCAATCTGGTATCTCTGCTTTTGGCTAAACAGCGCTCGCGACAATCCGACAGACTCCCTCGCTCGGCTCGACGCGAATCCGCCACCGCAGGCGGAACTTCATGTCATCGAATCGGCACTAATTCGGCATTTTCTGTCGACGGCACTCCTACCACAGCCAGAGCGCACAGTGAGAATGAGAGCGCTGCTCAACAAGCAAGGTCCGGCGCTTTGGATCGACGTTTGCAAGTGGGCGGCGACGACTGGATGCGCAGAAGAGGCATACGACGCATTCGAGACAGCATTCCGAGTGGGCCAACCGCTGGCGGTGCCCAGTGCTGCCATAGCTGGCTTTCCACCCGCGTTGCAGGCTGGGGGACTGTTCATGTTCGATGGCGCAGCGCTTCGTTCCGACGCCCGCTTTGCTCGCGTTTGTGCGCGTCTGAACCTTGTCGATTACTGGATGAAATCCGGCCATTGGCCTGACTGTGCGAGTGAGGTGTCCTACGACTTCAGGTCGGAGTGCGAGAAGGCCGCGCATGAACTGGCAAAAGTCGGATCGGATTAGGCGTCAACAAACCTGAACGTCTGAAATGGGCCAAAAACCGCGGCTGGGCGTGTCTATATGGGATGACTGGAATTCGCCGAAAGCGGCCATAGCCCTGACGACCTGCTTTGGGCACGCAGGGCGGTGGCGCGTCCCATCGGTGGCGCGAACGCGATGCGCGATCACACGTTGCAGCGGATAATGACCTTCCCGAAATGGACGCCGCTTTCGAGATGGGCAAACGCCTCGCGGGCCGCGTCGAACGGAAAGACCTGATCGAAAGCGGTGGCGACTATCTCTTCCACCGCGTGCGCCGGCACCGGACCGTTCGGAGTTGCGCGCGGCGTTCTCGAGCCTGCCAAAGCATCTGTTCGCTGTCGCTGGCCAACGTTTCTCGCGCGACAGCCTGCTCGCTGCCGCAGGTCTTAACGTCCCGCTCTCGGCAAATGCGGCGCTCTATGCCGACTGCGCCTGTCGTGGAGCAGCGACCGCGTGATCTAGCTAACGCGTGTCGCTGAGTACGCGGTCTGCAGATCGCCACGCGACCACACGACCGCATAATCGGTCGGCATGTAGGCCCCCTCGGCGTGGAGTCGCCGGCGCGTCGGAGACTTCACTGTGGCTGCCGCGATCGTCGAGGCACTGGTCCCTACGCGGTACCGGCAAGCCCCCAGCCCCACTTGAAGCTCCGCAGGGAACCGCACGCGCGGGCTGATCTCGGCCGCCACGGGATCGAAATACCAAGCAGCGCTGAACACGCCACGGCATTCCGGGAAGCTGTCCAGCGCGCGTGCAGCCAAACGCAACGCCTCGCGCCACCCGTCGACCGTCCAGAATCCTTGATCGACCATCGGACCGTGCGTATGGCCTTCGAGGAAGGGGCGCCGGCCGCCGCATCTGAGATAGACATATAGCAACGCCGTGAATCCGCCGCCCGCGAGTTGACGCAGCGAAAGGCCGGAGCGCGGCCACCACACCTGCGCAACTGCGGGGATCATTACGCAGCGCGCAATCCAGAGGTCTTTGAGAAAGGCCTCATCGGCAAGGTTGGCGAATCGTGGATTCTCGGCGATTTGGTCGATGATCCGGTGAAAGCCGTCCGCAAAGTGCGGCACGAACGACGCATCGAGTCCCGATCTGGCAAAATTGGCGTCGAACCTCTCCATGTTCCAAATCAACAAGCTGCACAGATACGCAGCTCGTATCGCTTCGGGCAGGTCTCGAACGAAGGCGACGGCCTGAAGGGGCATGGCTCTGTAATTCGTCGCCGCGGCGCTCCCGGATTTCAGTTCGAATTCGGCGAACGGCTTTGCTGCGATCGCTTGGCCGAGCTCCGGATATGCCCTGGCCAGAGTGTGCGACGCGACCGCACACCTCTCGCGCCACATCGCATCGCCGCGCCATCGCCGATCGTGGTTCTTCTTATCAAGCGTCCGCATGGGATGCGTCAGTCTACGGCTATGGTGACCTTCGACCCCAATCGTGTCACCAGATACTCCATCAATGCAACTCTACGCATCAGGCCGTCGTCGCGGAAGCGCTCTGGTCGGAAATAGGCTCGCATCACGGGAAAGTGCAGGTCGATGACCTTGCCCAACCGCTCCGGGGAGAGTGTCCCGCCATGCCCGTCGCGCTGCGATTGCAGGGCGGCCTTGAGGCGATACACAAACGGACGCAACGCCACCGGGCGCAGGAGCGTGGCGGCTTCGTCGAGACGCGATCGCCAATGAAGATCAAGCGGTGATGGTCCATAACTTGTCCGATACCGGCTGAGACGCCGGTCAAGCCGATCGATCAGCAGGGCCTCGAACCTGCCTCCGCTTTTGGCGTGGAGCGGAACATCGAGCGCCACGCGTGCGATCGAAGGCTCGAGGAACGGCACGAAATACGCGCCGTACCGCCCGACGATGCTGATCTCGCGCCCGAAATTCGCTCGGCAACGGAAGGAAGGATAGAGGTGCTCGATCAGCCGTCGGTCGACCCGGCCCAGGGCCCCGCCCAACGCGCTCGCCATTTTGCCTTCAACGGCCGCGTCATAGCGCGCAAGGTCCAGCGCCTTGGTTGCCGTCGCCGGATCGAACTGACGATAGAAGGCGTGCACCAGGTCCAAGAGGCGAAACGGCTTATCACTTAGACGAAAGAAGTTGCGGAACACCTCGCCGCCGCCGCCGGACGAGGTGATCGTCGCGTCCGCCTGCAGTCGTCGCCGGGCCGCTTCGTTCCCTCCATTGTCGAAGACGCTGCCGTCCACTCCCAAACCGTCGACCAGATGAAAGTCGCGCTCGACATGCTCGGCGAAGCCGGCGGGCTCGCTGTCAGGATGGGCGCCCTTGTCGACGTGCTCGACGACGAAGCCTTCGCCCGCGCCGATCTCTTGCGCAATCCGAACGTCTCTCGATCGCGCGCTGCCGTAGACATAGACCTGCGGTTGGGCGCCAGCCCGTCGGAGCGTTGCCAAGAGAAGCCGTGAGTCGTAGCCGCCGGACAGCGGACAGTGCACCTTCGCGCCGAAGTTCTCGACCACAGATTTTGCCAAGCGCACCAACTCGCTGCTGCTGCGCTCCAAAAGCTCATCGAGCGACGCAGGCTCCCGGCTCGGAAGCACCGCGGACGAAGCGGTACCGCCAGTCACTCCCAGCGTGACGCAACGCTTGGCGCCGAACTGGCGGATTTCCTTGAATAGCGAAGCGTCCCCAAGGACGCCCGTGTTGAAGGCGAACTCATAAACGCTCTGCGGCTCCAGCGTCAGCCGCTCCATCACTTGCGCGAGCGTCAAGAACGACGTTGATACGAAGCGGCCGTCCGCACTCTCGAACAGATTGAACATGCCGAACGCATCGCCGAACACATGCAGTCGGCCGGATTTGCCGACAACGGCCGCGAAGTGACCGCTAATCTCGCTCCATAGGTCGAAGGGTGCTCTAAAATCCTCGAACAGCGATCGCAACGCCGCCTGACCGAAGCGTCCGCGATAGAACAGCGTGCCCGCCACCGCGACGAAGCCGTCAGATGCCCGATAGATGTTTCCCCCATGCGCATGGGTCGCATCGCTCGCCAGCACCGCGTGCGAGGCGGTTCTGATCAGGATCGGGGCGCCCACCTGATGACGGGCAAACTGCGCACGTGCCAGCTCAAGCCAGCGCGCGTCGGCGCCGGACCCGTCGACACGACATACGAACCAGCAGCCCAAGCGTTGACCTTTGCCAATCAGGGGAGGCTTCGGCGCATCTATCGACCTTCGAAACAAGATGTCGCTTGGCCCAATCGAACGGGATAGAGTTGCCTAAAGCGGAAGGGGTAGGCAAATGAAAAGGACGCTGATTACCGGCGGTGCGGGGTTCATCGGGTCGCATCTGACAGAGCGGCTATTGGCGGCCGGAGAAGAAGTCCTGTGCGTCGACAATTTCTATACCGGGACGAGACCAAACATCGCCGGCCTGCTGAAGAACTCAAACTTCGAACTGCTCAGGCACGATGTGACGTTTCCGCTCTACGTCGAAGTGGACGAGATTTACAACCTCGCATGTCCAGCCTCGCCGATTCACTATCAGTTCGATCCCGTCCAGACGACGAAGACCTCTGTGCACGGTGCGATCAACATGCTTGGCCTTGCGAAGCGTCGCAAAGCAAAAATCCTTCAAGCGTCGACCAGCGAAGTCTATGGCGATCCGACCGAGCACCCGCAAACCGAGGCGTACTGGGGTAACGTCAACCCGATCGGTCCCAGGGCCTGCTACGACGAAGGCAAGCGTTGCGCGGAAACTCTGTTCTTCGACTACCACCGCCAGCACCGTCTGAAGATCAAGGTCGCGCGCATCTTCAACACCTACGGTCCGCGCATGCAGCAGAACGACGGCCGCGTGGTCTCGAACTTCATCGTCCAGGCTTTGAAGAACGAACCGATCACGATCTACGGCGACGGCCAGCAGACGCGCTCGTTCTGCTACGTCGACGATCTGGTCGACGGCCTGATGAAGCTGATGGCCACCGGCGACGACGTTACCGGACCGATCAACCTCGGCAATCCGGTCGAAAGTACGATCAAGAGCCTTGCCGAAAGGATCATCGACATGACGGGCTCGCGCTCGAAGCTCGAATCGCGCCCGTTACCCGCGAACGACCCGAGGCAACGCCAGCCCGACATCTCGAAGGCCGCGCAGCTTTTGGACTGGGCGCCGACTACACCTCTCGACGTGGGCCTAAAGCGCACGATCGCCTATTTCGAGCATCAGCTCGCCCACCGCTAGGATCGCGACGGCAGGAAGCGCATGGACACGCGTTTGAGCGCGTGGGGCGCAAGCTCGCGGAACAGGAAGTCGCGCATGCTGCGCTGCGTGAACCACAGCGGGTTGAACAGATAGGCGCTCGCTAGTGCGCCGGTCGCCTTGCCCCAGCGTCCCGCATAGGCCCAGGGATAGAACATCCAGATGTGGATCGTCGACCGCGCGTGCCAAAAGTTCCATGGCGCGACGCGGGGACCTTTGCGCCGCATCTCGTCGATCACTAGCAAAGCCGATCGGCTCATGCTGTCGAGATTGCCGGACATGCTGTCGCCGACTTGCCGATAACCGATCAACGCATGTTCGACGGCCACGCCAGGGCGCTGCGCCGCGAGCTGCAAAACGACCTTCCAGTCTTCCGCGCCTTGCGCGTCTTGCGCGCGCAACGCCTCGTCGTATCCGTTGATCGCCAAAAGCGCGGCGCGGCGGAACACGGCCGCACTGCCGTTGCCCACCCAGTTGCGCCGAAGCAGGCTCACATAGTCGCTCGGCAGGGGGCCTTGCACCGGCCGGTCGCGCCGCCGATCGTGCTCGTCGATGATGAACGACCGCGCAAAGCTGAAGTCCGCCCCGCTGCGCTCGAGCGCCTCCACTTGGCGCGCGATGTTTTCGGGCGCCCAGACGTCGTCCGCATCGATTGGGGCAAAGTACGTTCCGCGCGCCTCCTTCAGAGCCCGATTGCGCGCGGACGCAACGCCTCCGTTGGCCTGACGCACCAAGCGAAAGCGGCGGTCGCGCGCGGCGACGTCTGCCGCAAGTTCCGCGGTCGCGTCCGTCGAACCGTCGTCGACCACGATCGCTTCGAAGTTGGCGTGCGTCTGCGCCGCGATGCTGTTTAACGTCCGCTCGATTGTGGTTGCGGCATTGAACGCAGGAACGGCGACGGTGACGAGCGGTCCGCCGTCGACGGTCGCTGCCGGAGCGGACATGCCTCCCTCCATGTCAGCGGCGAAGGCCGAGCGATCGCTTCAAGCCGCGGCCGACGGGCGAGGCCGAGAGCAAATACCAAAGCCGCTCGCGCAAGCGCCCGTGCGCGGAGCGCAGGACAAGTCGCGCGCCGCCTATCAGATTGCCGCCCTCATAGGAATTGCGCCCCGCAACCAGCCGCCGGTAACTCAGGATGTCGGCATGCTCGTCCCAAGACAGCTTGGCGGAGAGCCGTGCCAAGTGGCGTTCGATCATCGGCAAGGTGACTTCGGCAACCAGCCGCCGGTTTCGATTCATAAGGCTCGTCGCGCGCGCGTGCTTGCGAACAAGTGGCAACGCTTCGTGTCGTACGCCGCCACGCAGCGCCAGTCGCAACCAGAGATCCTGATCCTCGGCCACCTTAAGCCTACTGTCGAATCCGCCCACGGCCACGACGTCAGCGCGGCGCGCGATCACGCTCGACGTGATGACGCAGCCGTGTTTGAGCAAGATCTTCCAGGAATCCGGTCCGTCCGCGCGCACGTCGGGTACCTCGCGGATGACCCCGCGCTCGCGACCGTCGACGACGCTCAGGGCGTCGGCGTGAGAGAAAGCGGCGTCAGGAGCTCCGATCAAGCCCGCAACCTGAATGGCGAGTTTGTCGGGCAACCACTCGTCGTCGGCATCGAGGAACGCGACGAACGCGCCGGTGGCCAGCGTCAGCCCTTCGTTGCGCGCCGCAGCAACGCCTCGCGATCGTTCAAACCGGTGGCACCGTATGCGAAGGGAAGGAAAGTACTCGCTCGGATCGGGGACGGCCACCGCGCTGCCGTCGTCGATCACGATCACTTCGAGCGGCTGATGCGTTTGCCGCGCGACGGAGGTGATCGCGCGCGCCAGCGTGGCCTCGCCGTCGCGCACCGGGATGATGACGCTGACGAGCGTGTCGACGGCCGCCATAGGCTTCAGGCCGACCACGGGTCTTTCGGTCAATTGATCGGCGCAGGTCTCGTTCAAGGCGTGTTCGCCGTGGTGGGAGGTGCTGCTGCGGGCATCGTCTTGATCGTCACGGCCATATAGCCGGCGTTGTCGCTCTCGCCGCCCGGAAAGTCGTTGATCGCAAGGAACAGGCGGCCGGTCTGTGAGACGATGCTCAAATGCCCCACCGGAAAAGACTCGCGGGCGACCCTGCCCACAAGCGACGAGAAAGGCGCCGAGGGCACGAGCGTTTCGGCGAACAACGAATTCGTGAAACCTTCAGGACCCACGAACGGCGCTGCCGGATTGCCGCCAGCCGACCACCGACCAGCCGCGAACACCTCGACGCGCCCCCCCGGCTTCACATCGACGCCGGTGTCGGACCAACCGCCATTGGCGGGAACCATAATTTGGGTCGACTCCGCGCTGGCGGAAGTTGCCAAACATAGCACCGCGCCTGACAACAGCGCAGTTGTAAAAATCCGCCGCGTTCTACTTGGCTTGTTGGCTGACAGAATTTTGTGCCCCATGTTCCTATCCCCTTCGAGGCTTATCCAACCTACCGCATCCGGCAGCGCAAGAGCAGGTCTCAACATGAAACTATTCTCGGATTGATTGTGAGTGTTGGATTTGCACCACGTTCTTCGCAGGCTATGAGTTGTGGCTGGGCTAAATGACCAAGAGGCTTCCATGAGCACTATCCTCGTCACCGGTGGTGCCGGCGTCGTTGGTACCGCGCTCGTTTCTGGACTGGAGCGGAAGGGTTGGCGCGTGCGGGTTCTCGATATCGCAGCCACCGCGCCCGCACACGTTCGCGGCGATATCCGCGATCACGCGGCGGTGCGCGTTGCCGCGCGCGACGTAGCCGGCATCGTCCACCTTGCGGCCGTGTCGCGCGTCGGTTGGGGCGAAGACGATCCTGGTAGATGCAGGGACATCAACGTAAACGGCACGGCAGTCGTCGCGGAAGTGGCCGGCGAGGCGTCGCAATGGATGCTGTTCGTTTCAAGCCGCGAGGTTTACGGCAACCCGCATCGACTGCCGGTTGTCGAAGACGACCCGATTTCCCCTGTCAACACCTACGGTCGCTCCAAGGCCGATGGAGAGCTGGCCGTTGCCGAAGCGCGCAAGCACGGCCTCGTCGCTGCAACGGTACGCCTGCCCAGCGTCTACGGCAGCGTCCGTGACATTCCGGATCGCGTCATCCCCGCCTTCGTACGCGGGGCCATAGCCGGAAATCGGTTGATGATCACCGGCGCGAACCAGCTTTGTGATTTTCTGCACGTAACGGACGCCGTCGATGGCGTCGTAAAAGCGATCGACAGACTGAACGGGGGTGACCGCGAGTTTCCGACGGTTCACTTGGCGAGCGGTCGCGGAACGTCGCTGGGCGAACTGGCGCGTTTGGTGAAGGCGTTGGCGGGCAGTGCCTCGGAGATCGACGAACGCCCGGCGCGCAGCTTCGACGTGAAGGGGTTCGTCGGCGACGCGTCGCGCGCGCGCCGGTTGCTCGGTTGGCAGGCTTCCGTTGGTTTGGACGACGGGCTGAAGCAACTGATTGCCGCCATGCGAACGACCGTTGGATGATGCGATGCGCTACCGTTGGAAGGTCTGGCTGCTGAAGAACCCAATGATCAACGCGTGGTGGCGCAAGCTCCGCGTCAGGCAGGGCGGGTTCGTCGTCGCCAACTACGAGCATCTGGAAACCTACATCCGCCAGCATGTCCGCGGCCGAAGCTTCGTTGATGTCGGCTGCATGTGGGGCGTCAACGGCGAGTATGCGTTCATCGCTGAAGAGGCCGGGGCGACGCTGGTCAAAGGCCTCGACGTCTTCGGCCCGACGCCCGAGTTCGAAGAAAAGAAGAGGGCGCGCAACTCGAAAGTCGAGTTCGTACTCGGCGACGCCACGCAATCCGATACGCTCGCGCGGGTCGGCGAAATGGACGTCGTGTTTTGTGCGGGCGTCCTCTACCACCACCCGAGCCCGTTCGATCTGCTGGTCGCCCTTCGACGCATGTGCAAGATCCTGTTGATCCTTCGCACGTCGACGATCCCGGAGGTGGACGGCCTGCCGAACGCCGCAGTTTATTTTCCGATGCTCTCGGCGAAGAACCGGGAATTGTGGAACCTGTCCAGTCTCGGCCTCCGCCGCCAAATCGGCATCAGCGATAAGTTTGATCCGAGCGAAGGGTACGGCAACTGGTTCTGGGGTCTGTCGCCGAGCTGTCTGCGCAGCCTGCTGGAGACCGCCGGCTTCAAACTCGAGATGGAAGCGGTCGAGCCATTTGCGCGCACCATGATCTGCACGGTCGCCGACGTGCCGTTCGCACATCGATTGCCCGGTGACGAGGAAGCGCGAAAGATGGCGAAGAAAATCTCAGCAGCCGACATCGCGCGACCGGCGTAGCGCATGGCTCAAACCGCGCCATTGGCATGCGCCAGGAAGTCGTACGGCGTCCGCGGATTCTTTTCTGTGCGTGCGTAGCGCACGCTGTCGAAAAGCATCCAGGCCGTATCGCGCGGATGGCGCAGCCCTGCGCGCGCCAACAACTTTAGCGCCGCCGAAGACTGGCCACTGGCGCGCGCCCGCCCCATCAGCCACCAGATCAGATAGAACTCGCCGAGTTCGACCTCGCGTCGATACTCCGGATGCCGCGCCCGCATCTCGGCCGCGACGATGTGCCAGGAGCGCAGCATGCGGGCGGAATTGCTGGACATGTTCATGGGCGTCTGTCGATAGCCGGTCAGGTGCTCGCGAACGACGCCGAACCTGTAGCGTTCGGATATACGGAAATAGAGCAGAAGATCCTCGCATCCCTGCGCGTCGCGGTCGCGCAGTGCCGGCTCGTAGGCGCCCATGTCCAGAACCACGCGCTTTCGCATCAGCGGCGAACTGCCGTTGCCGACGAGATTGCCCATGCACATCCGCTGCAGCACGTCGCCCTCTTCGATCGGCCCGTTCGTCGCATCGACGACGCGGCTGTGCTCGTCGATCACGGCAAACCAGGTATAAATGAGCGCCGTGTCCTCGCCGCCGGCGTCGAGCTTTGTGAGCTGCTTTGCGATCTTCGTCGGCGCCCACAAATCGTCGGCGTCGACCGGTGCGATCAGGTCTGCCGACGCTTCCGCGATGCCGCGATTGCGTGCCCGGGCGACGCCGCCGTTCGGTTGCAGGATCAAGCGGATGCGATCGTCCGAGGCCGCGTGCCGGCCGACGATGTCGGCCGTAGCGTCTTTCGATCCGTCGTCGACGACCAGTATCTCGAGCTTCTCGTGCGTCTGCGCCCGCACGCTGCGCAGCGTCTCGTCGACGGTCGCCGCTGCGTTGAAGGCAGGAATGATCACCGAGACGAGTTCGTCGCTCACGGCGTGCCGGTCTTCGTTTGTCGCGGCGCCCGCGCGTAGTACCAGAGGCCGGCCAACGTGCCTGCGATCTCCTGATAGAGTGTTTGATCCCGGTCGCTGCCGCGTCCGACCAGCCGACGCATCAGCCGCCCGCCATACCACGCCGGAATTGTAACAAGCAGTCGCCTGATGTTTCCCCAGTTCCCTGTCCGCTCGAACTGAACGAGCAGTGCCGCGACGTGGCCGCGCATATAGGCGTAAATCTGCTTGTTCAAGCCCTCGGCATCGCGCCGATGGAAGTGGAATACGACCGCCGAAGGTTCGTACCGGCACGCAAAGCCCCGCGAGAGAATCCGGTGCCAGTACTCGGAATCTTCTGAGCATCCGGCGGCGCCCGCGCCGAGCCGCTCGTCGAACAGCCCGACCTCATCGAAGCACGCGCGTCGAAACGCGGCATTGGCGCCGGCGCCGACCTCCCACACCGGACACCCATGCGACTTGTCGCGCGCGAAGAAGTCGGCGCCGAAGTCGATCCGCCGCATGCCGCGTCCGAACCCCCAATAACGTTCGAATTGCCGCTGCGGCTCTGTCGCCAGCTCTGCGGGAAGCACGAGCCCCGTTACGGCCATCACGTGCGGCCCGTTGAAGGCCGCGGTCAGCCGCTCGAGCCAGCGCGGATGCAAGAGAACATCGTCGTCCGTATAGGCGACGATCTCTCCCTTCGCATGGCGCACACCCGAATTGCGCGCGAAACTCAAGCCGGGGCGCGGCTCGAACACGTAATCCACGCCGGCCGCGTCGCACACCGCCTTCGTACGGCCGTCGCGCGACGCATTGTCGACGACAACGACGTTGACGGGGCGCTGCGTCTGATGCTCCAGCGAGCCGAGACAGTTCGCCAGATGCTCCGGCCGGTCGCGCGTGCAGATGACGATACTTGCGCTAAGCGCGGGGGCAGGGCTACCGGCGCTGCGCCACGCCGCCTCGGATATCGCGCCCTGGTCGATCGCGCCTGCGACGAGCGATGCCGCATCGACTTGGGTCTGCGGACCGACGTCGAAATATGTTTGACCGACCGGTTGTCCATGCGCCCAGAACACGACAAGCCAATGCCCGGGTGAAAGCAGCGACAGTGTGGACGGGTCCTTCAGCTCGACGTGAAACACGCCCTGCGCGGCGGGCGCGAGTTGCCCTCGCGGTTGTTCAGGCACGGCACCGATCGACGATCCCAAAGGCGCGGCAGGCGAGGCTTGCAATGGACGGACCCTCCCAGAGTTCAACAACTCGCGAGTTTCCCGGCTACTGTCAAACATCCGAGGTCCGCGCGCGCCTCACCCGGCCGCACGCCGGCATTTTCACGTCGCCGATGTGACCCGGCCGTCACGCACCGACCTGCACATCGGCGTTCGCCCTGTCGGGTTGGAAAATCCACCTGAGCCGGCTGTCCGACTGCAGCAGCGACCGGGGCGTTCCTTGCTCGACGAGCGTGCCGTTGTCGAGCACCAAAACGTGATCCGCCATCTCGATCATCGACAACCGATGCGCCACGATGATGACCGTGCGCCTCCCGTCGGGACTGCGCAGCGCGTCTTGCAGCGCGCGCTCCGTCACCGCGTCGAGCGCGCTCGTCGCTTCGTCCAGGATCAGGATGTCCGGGTTGCGGATAATCGCGCGTGCGAGGGCGAGCCGCTGGCGTTGGCCGCCGGAAATCTGCGTCCCGCGCTCGCCGATCATGGTGTCGTAGCCGTGTGGCAACTGTCGGATGAATTCGTCGGCGCAGGCGATGCGCGCGGCCTCCTGCAACTCGGCTTCGCTCGCTTCGGGCCGACCGTAGAGGACGTTGTAACGCACCGTGTCGTCGAACAGATACGGATCCTGGTTCACGACGGCGATGCGTTCACGCCACGTCTTCGGATCGATGGTGCGAAGCGGCGCTCCGTCGACCTGGATGACCCCGGCTTGAGGCTCCTGAAAGCGCAACAGCAGGTCGAGCAGCGTCGACTTGCCGGCGCCCGACAACCCCGCGATCGCAAACACCGACCCCCGCGGAATCCTAAGCGACAGATTCGTGAGCGCCGGCCGCCCCGCGCCGTGGTAGGTGAAGGTGACACCCTCGAACGCGATCGCGTCTTTCAGGCCCGTGAAGGGAACATCTCCGGTCTCCTTTCCGTGCGCGGCGCTTTCGGTCAGCACGCGCGTGACTTCCACGACCGGCGTCCGCAGTGCGGTCAGCCGCGATTGCAGATTGGCGAGGCTCAACACTTTCGGCTGCAAGCGATAGAGAATGGCCAAGAACCCGATCAGCGTCGGCACCGCGACCTGCGTCGCGTCGATCAAGACGGCAAGCAGCGCCACGACGGCGGTGATCAACACCTCGGTCACCGGCGAGGAGGCGTTCGTGATCAGGGAAATGCGGAAGACGAAGCTACGCACATGCGCTGAATTCTCGATGAACCGGCGGATTTCATAGTCTTCGCGCCCAAACGTGTGGATCGTGCGCAAACCGTTGAAGACGACCCACGCCGTCTTCGAAAGGGCCTCGTGCGCCTTGAACCCGAAGTCCCGGACGCGCACGATGTAACGGTTCAGGAGATGCATCAGCGCCGGCACCAGCGCCATGCAGAACAGCGCAACGAGTGTCAGCTGCCACGACAACAACATCAGTAGCGTCAGCAGCACCAGGAACGTCGACAGATTGGTGATCAGCGAAAATAGCGTGTAAAGCGCGTCCGTCGCGCGCCAGGTTTCGTTGTCCAGAATGTTGAAATGGCGGCCGGAGCGCTCGCGCTCCCACGCGGCGAGCGGTATCGACATCACGATGCCAAAGATGCCGACGCGCAAGGCATGGCTCAACCGCCCGTAGACGACGGAGAGGACCACCATGTTGAGATAATTCACGAGCGCCTTGAGAACGACGGCAAGCAGGATGGCCCCGATCAGCACCGCAAGCCGCGACTCAGCGGGCACGAGCTCCGCCACGCCGTGCAGGGCGGCGAGCAAGCCGGTCTGATCGCCCGCGCCGCCACCGTTCAACGTCTGCATCAAGGGGATGATCAAAGCGAGGCTGAGCCCCTCGAACAGGGATTCGATCAGCGCCAGCAAGATCATCACCGGCACGAACCAGAACTGCACCTTGGCCAGCCTGAACAGCTGGCGGTACATCGCCACTTCGTTGCGAATG
This sequence comes from uncultured Flavobacteriaceae bacterium, assembly GCA_964561925.1. Classification (GTDB taxonomy): domain Bacteria; phylum Pseudomonadota; class Alphaproteobacteria; order Micropepsales; family Micropepsaceae; genus SZUA-430. The sequence continues at coordinate 24,811 of CAZLRW010000011.1, read as the reverse complement.
ACGTCCAGAAAGCGCAAAGGCAAGGCCCCACCCGATGGCTGAGTTTTCGCACATCGGATCACCGGGTCCAACGGAAGAATGGCGCGAACACGGTGAACGGGTCGCCTGAAGCTTTACTTGCCGCGCACGAGCCTCTCCACGCGGCGGACCGCCGCCAACAACGGCTCAAGCGCCAGCACGAAACGCCACGACCGCGAACTTTCAATGGCGTGAAGGCGTTCTTGCACCGCGTCCGCCTGCGCACGCGCGGCGTGGAGTGCGCCGCGTGTCTCGGTCAGCGCGCGCTCGCTGTGCCCCAACGCCGCTTCCGCTGCGTCCAGCTTGCGCCGCTCGTCGCCAAGTCGCGCGACGGCCGCTTGATGCCGTTCTTGTTCTTGGGCGAGCGCCGCCGCGGCCGCGGCGACGTCGGCCGTCAACTTCGTGTGTTGGTCCGCAAACCACGCCACGCGCTCGCGCTCATGCGCCCACTCACGCGCAAAGCGCAGGTAGGGCTGAGGATGGGCCGCGTCGAGCGTGGCAGGCGGCGCCGCGCGCTCGAGCGTCTCGATGAGATCGCGCCGGTTCTTGTCCACGAAACAGAACAGGTTCTGCCGATACCAGAATTCGACATCTGCGTTCGTCCAGAACCGTGCTCTGAAGTCGCCGGCGGGCACGAAACCGCGTTCCGCAAACAGCGCGGTCCAGTAGCTTGGCCACTGTTCGTTGACGTGTCCTTCGCCGCCTTGCATCGGCGCCGCCGCCGAGAACACGACGACCGGCGCGAGTCCGCACAGTTCGCCGATGAACAGACCCGCCGCCTCAGCGGGCAAATGCTCCGCCACCTCGAGCGACAGGGCCACATCGAACGTGCGGCTCAGGCCCAGCGGGCGCGTCAGGTCGCGCGTCTGAAACGACGCGTGAGGAATCGCCAACAATTCCGTGCGCACCCAAGCGCCGTCGACGCCGACGGCATCCTCGACCCCTTGCGCGCGAAACGCGGCAAGCCACAAGCCCTCGCCGCAGCCGACGTCGACCACGCTGCGCGGCTTTAGCAATGCGACAAGCTCGGGAACGATGACGCCGGCCGACCGACGCGAGCCTTCACGCGTAATGTCGTAGAACGCCGCCCCATAGGGCGCATCCGGCGTCGACTGCGAGGACAAATCCATTCCTTTCGCGAGAACCAACGCTCAAGGATATCGGCAATCGACGGCCCGTGCTAACGCATCATACGGCGTTAAGGTTGGTGGAGGCGACCCTCCAAGAATCCCATCTTAAGCTGCCCCGCGCGCTTTCGAGGTCGAGCGAAGCTCGGGTGCGCTGCAGCCGTCCGACCTTGGCAGGCGTGACGCATCGCCATCGCTGACGGAAAGGATCGTGTGGCGGCCCGATTATCCTGGCGCCGCCCAGCCGAAGTGTTGGCCCGACCATTTCGGTAAGCCGTGTTGCCTTTGCGGCGCTCGACGTCGTCGCAAAGACGGTCGCGCCGACGGCGCGAGGCGATGGCGACATAGGAAGTGCGCGGCGACCGCGCGTTATCCCGAGGAACACCTGTCGCGCGCTCGGGGGGGGGGATAAGGAAAACTGATTTTTTACTTGACTTTCTCTGCGCTTTCGGCGATGATCGGCGCTCCTCAGCATAGTTTGGCGGTGTGCTTGCCCTCAAAGGGCCTCGTCCGCGCGGACACGTGCGTGCGCCTTCGATCCAGGGTTTCCCAGGCGGTCGTTTCGCCGGAGAGGCGGTCGAATTCGCGAAGCTGACGCCTCGGCTGCAACAGGTGTTTACGCCAAGCGAGACAGCAAGCGAGACACCATGAGAGACACGGACCCTTGTGCCGCTTGTGCCACTTCGATCGGCGGCGGCGTTCAATTTGCGCCGCCGCTCAGACCGCCGCCGCGCCCGTTGCGCCCTCGGGCTTCGCCTGGCCCATCGTGATCGCCGGCATATAGAGCAACAGGCACGAGGCCACGAACACCGACGAATACGTGCCGACCAGGATGCCCCACAGGATCGTGATCGCGAACCCGAACAGCGCCTCACCGCCGAACAGCGCCAGCGGAATGACCGACATCGCCGTCGTAAAGCTCGTCAGGAACGTGCGCGACAGCGTCTGGTTCGTCGACAGATTGATAAGTTCGCCGAGCGCCATCTTCTTGTACTTGCGGCGGTTCTCGCGAATGCGGTCGAAGACGACGACCGTGTCGTTGATCGAGTAGCCGGCCAGCAGCAGCAGCGCGGCGACCGACGTCAGGTTGAAGTCGAACTGCAGCAGCGAATACATGCCGACCGCGACCAAAACGTCGTGACCGGTGGCAAACATGCCCGCGACGCCGAACTGCCACTCGAAGCGGAACGCGACGTAAACCGCGATCATGACGACGGCCAGAACGGTGGCGATCACGCCGCTCTGGAACAGCTCGCCCGAGACCTTGGGTCCCACCGCTTCGTTGCGGCGGATCGTGTAGCTCGGCCCCAGCGCCTGCTTGATCTGCGCCGCGACCGCCTGCTCCTGGCCCGTCACCTTCGCCGACGGCTGCACGCGGATCAGAACGTCCTTGTCGGTGCCGAAATTCTGGATCGCAACCTCGCCGAAGCCGAGCTTGCCGATCTTCTCGCGCAAGCCCGCGACGTCGATCGCGCTCGTGCTCGACGCCTCGATCACCACGCCGCCCGTGAAGTCGATGCCGAGGTTCAAGCCCTGGAACCACAACGAAAGGATCGTCGCAACGACCAACAGACCGTCCACCGCGAACGCGATGTAGCGCCGGCCGACGAAGTCGATTTTCGTGTTGTCGGGAATGATCGTCAGGCGCGCCATTGGTGTCAGTGCCGTGTCGTTGGGGAGGGGCCGCGAAAGGCCGCGGATTAGAGCGGCAAGCGAGTCGCCGCACAACCCCGAATTCGCGCCGAACAAAGAAGGAACATAGGCGCGCAACAATTCTTTACACGCGCGACAAGCGGGCGAAACGCAGGCCCCCGAAATTGGAAAGCGAGCAAAGACCGCTTCCCAAAGAGAGAGACCACCATGACGAAGAACCAAAGCCTCGTAACCCGCCTGTCGACCACGTTGGCCGGCACCGTCCTCGCCGTCTACGCGATCGCGTTCCTCATCAACGCGACGAACTGGGTCTAAGGCCCCCTCAAAGGAGACGAATGAACATGAGTGAAGAGCAAACGACCACGAAACGCCGCGGCTTCGGCTACGCGGCCCTCGTCACGGCAGGCCTGCTTGGTCTCGTCGGCGGCGGCCTCGTCAGCACCGCCGTCGGCAGCGGCATGATGGGCCCGGCGAGTTTCCGTCACTTCGGCGGTCACGGCCACCATGGCGGCCCGATCACGCCCGAGCGCGCGAAGGAACGCGCCGCCCATATGGTCAGGCACCTTTCCTGGGCGGTCGATGCGACCGATGCGCAACAACGGCAGCTGACCCAAATCGCGCAGACGATGGTGAGCGACCTTCTGCCCGCGCACGAAAAAATGCGCTCCGCCCGCGGCAAGATCGCAAGCCTTCTGCGCGCGCCCAAAACCGACCGCGCCGCGCTCGAAGCCCTGCGCGCCGAACACGTGGCCTTGGCCGACGACGTCTCGAAGCGTATCGCCCAAGGCATGGCGGATGCGGCCGACGTGCTGACCCCGCAGCAGCGCGCGAAGCTTGCGGCGCACTGGAGCTTCTGATTGCTTCGGGCCCACATGGCCGAGCGCATCTTGCTGATCGAAGACGATCCCCGCCTCGCCCGGATGGTCGACGACTATCTGAGCGGGGCGGGCTTTCGCGTGACCCACGCGCCGACCGGCCGCGCGGGCCTCGCGCTCGCCCAGCGCGAAACCTTCGACGCGCTCGTCCTCGACCTCATGCTGCCCGACATCGACGGCCTCGACGTCTGCCGAGAGGTGCGCGCCAAGGCGCAAACGCCGATCCTGATGCTGACCGCCCGCGGCGACGCGATGGACCGCGTCATCGGCCTCGAAATGGGCGCCGACGACTATCTGCCCAAACCGTTCGAGCCGCGTGAGCTTCTGGCCCGCCTGCGCGCGATCCTGCGCCGGGCGCACACGCCCGCGCCCGCGAACACGCTGACGTTCGGCCGCCTGGAAATCGACAAGGACGCGCGCGAGATCCGCGTCGACGGAACGGCCCGCCCGCTGACCGGCTATCAGTTCGAGCTTCTCGCCGCGATGGCGGATCGGGCAGGGCGCGTGCTCTCGCGCGACGCACTGTTCGATCTCGTGAAGGGCGAGACGATCGAGGCCTTCGACCGCTCGATCGACGTCCACATCTCGCGCATCCGTGCGGCGATCGAAGACGACCCGAAAAAGCCGCGCCGTGTGCTCACCGTGCGCGGCACCGGCTACGTCTTCGCGAAGGCGCAGGATTGAGGCCGATGAGAATCCTGAACCGTCTTTACCTGAAGGTCTATCTCACGATCGTCGGCACGCTTGTTCTCGTGATCGTCGTCTCGGCGCTCATGTGGCGCGCCGGTCCCGAGATGGACGTCGCGCGCGGCGCCTTCGAAATGGCAAGCGGCGTTGCGGCCGCCGCGCTCGCCGAACCCGACGCCCCGCCCGCCGACCAGCAAAAGGCCGTCGACCGCCTCGCGCGGCTCTTGAAGTCGGACCTCGCGCTCTACACCCCCGACGAAAAGCTGATCGCCGCCGCCGGCGCGCCGCTGCCGACGCCGGCGGAGGCCGACGAGCACGAGCGCCGCTGGTACCGCCCGGACCGCAATCGCCCGATTTGGGACTTCCGCCTGATGGACGGCCGTTGGATCGTCATCCGCCCGCCGATCGAAAAGCACCGCGGCGGTCTCGGCTTCTTCATGCACTTGGGCGTCGTGGCGTTGCTGCTCGCGATCGGCGCCTATCCGATCGTGCGCGGCATCACGCGCCGCCTCGAACGCCTGCAGCAGGGCGTCGAATCGCTCGGCGCGGGCGATCTCGCGGCGCGCGTGAAGGTCGAAGGCAAGGACGAGGTGGCCCGTGTCGCGGCAAGCTTCAACCGCGCCGCCGCCCGCATCGAGGAACTCGTCACCGCGCACAAGATGCTGCTCGCCAACGCCAGCCACGAACTGCGCACGCCGCTGACGCGCCTGCGCCTCGGCGTCGAGTTCCTAAAGGACAAGGCCGACCCCGCCCGCCGCGCCGACTTGGAGCGCGACATCGCCGAACTCGACGAACTGATCGGCGAAATCCTGCTGTCCAGCCGCCTCGAAGCGCTCGATGCGCTCGAACACGTCGAAGACGTCGACGTGCTCGCGCTCGCCGCCGAAGAGGCCGCCCGCTTCGACCATGCGAACGTCGCCGGCGAAGCGGCGACCGTGAAGGGCGACCCGCGCCTGCTGCGCCGCTTGATCCGCAATCTGCTCACGAACGCCGAACGCCACGGCAAACCGCCGACGGAGGTCACGGTCTCCGCTCAAGCGAACGAAGTCACGCTGCGCGTCGCCGACCAAGGCGACGGCATCCCGGAAGCCGACCGTGCCCGTATCTTCGAGCCGTTCCATCGCCGCGAAGGCGGTCCCGCGACGGGCACCGGTCTCGGCCTTGCGCTCGTGCGCCAAATCGCCCGCCGCCATGGCGGCGACGCCGTTCTCGAACCGGCCACGAAAGGCACGGCCTTCGCCGTTCGCCTGCGCCGAACGTGACGCCTCAGCCCGCCTGCACCTTGTCGAAATCGCTCGCGTCGTGGCGCTCCGGCAATTGGCTGGCCGGATCGCCCCAGGCGCGGTTGACCATGCGGCCGCGTTTGACCGCGGGGCGCGTGCCGATCTGGTCGGTCCAGCGGATGACGTTCTTGTATTCGTGCACGCTCAAGAACTCGCCCGCCTCGTAGAGAAGGCCCTTCGTCAGCGCGCCGTACCACGGCCAGATCGCCATGTCGGCGATCGTGTACTCGTCGCCCGCCACGTATTCGTTCTTCGCCAGATGCTGGTCGAGCACGTCGAGCTGGCGCTTGACCTCCATCGCGTAGCGGTCGATCGCGTATTCGATCTTTTGCGGCGCGTAGGCATAGAAATGGCCGAAGCCGCCGCCGAGGAACGGGGCCGAACCCATTTGCCAGAACAGCCACGACAGGCATTCGGCGCGCTTCGACGGATCGGCCGGCAGGAACGCGCCGCCGAACTTTTCGGACAGGTGCATCAATATGGCCCCGGATTCGAAAACGCGGATCGGCTTTGCGGGGTTCGAGCGGTCGAGCAAAGCCGGGATCTTCGAGTTCGGATTCACCGCCACAAAGCCCGAGCCGAACTGATTGCCGGCGTTGATCGGCACGATCCAGGCGTCGTACTCCGCGCCCTTGTGGCCCTTGGCGAGCAACTCCTCGAACATCACCGTCACCTTCACGCCGTTCGGCGTCGCCAGCGAATAGAGCTGGAACGGGTGTTTGCCGACGGGCAGTTCCTTCTCGTGCGTTGGCCCTGCGACCGGACGATTGATGCTCGCAAAGCGGCTCGTCGTGTCCTTTTCCTTGTTCCAGGTCCAAACCTTCGGCGGCACGTAGGCGGCGGGGGCGTCGGTCATGATGGCGTGTCCTTCAAGCGAATATCGGTTCGGCCGCATTAGCGGACTTCGCGCGCGGGGATGCAAGGGGCTCAAATCACGTGGGCAGGCGGCGTTTCGGCATGCGAAAGCTGATGGTCGGTGCGCTGTCGTCCGGTGCGAGGACGTGCGCGGTGAAGTAGAGTTGCGGCCCCATGCCCCGCCGCACGACCACGCCTGAGGTTCCGACGCTGCGCCCCGCGATGGCGCGGCATATTCGGGATTTGGGGTTGAAGACAGCGGAGGCTTACTTCGCGTGGTGCGAGGAGGCGGGCGTTGCGGCGTCGCTTGAGAAGTCGCCGGCGGAGCGGGAGCGGGAGATTGCGCTGAAGACGGCGCGGCTGGCGGCGCGCGAGGCGCGGACGAAGCTTCACCGCAACCCGCGCAAATTTCTGACCGAGGTTTGCGCCGGGCGCGTTGCGGCCTCCGACGTCGAGCGTCCCGGCTGGCGGGAGGCGGCGGCGGTGATCGCCGCGGCCAAGGCCGGGGAGGGGGAGCGCGAGAGCCTTGCCGAATTTCTGCTGCACCTGGAGCGCGCGTCCGATCTCGTGTTTGCGTCGGCGACTGTCGCGGGCCAGCCGCGGCTCTATCTCGAAGGGTTGATCCGCCTGCACGAGCGGCGCAAGCAATGGCTGCGCGACGTTCAGGGCTGGCGCGCGGAGAGCCACAATGCGCACCGGCAGTTCGCCTCGCTCTGCCGCCATCTGCTCGCGAAGTATGATGTCCCCGCATTCCTGGACGAGGCGTGGTTGCGCGGCGATCGCGGCGCCTATCGCTATCGCGATTGGTTCGTGCATATCGGCCTCGGCCACAACATCCGCACCGCCAAGACGCCCTATCCGATGACGAAGATGATCGCGCATCATTTCGTGCACGCGCCTTCGAGCGTGTCGATCGAAGGGGCGTTGATGTTTGCGGACATCAAGGCGCTGGGCGGGTCCGGGCGGCTCGCCACCGCGCTCATGGGCACCAGGCTCGGCCAGCGCGTCGAGACGGACGAGGCGCGCCGCGCATTCTGGCTGTCGCTCTATCGTTTCTTCATCGCGAACCCGATGCTGGACTTGCGGCACGCGGGGCCGATCGTCGACTTTCTGAACTTCCACAAATTCGAGACGCGCGAGGTCGTGGTCGGGCCGGGGCGCGTGGAGAGGCGGCCGCCGCCGCAGCCGAACCTCACGATGGCGCGGCGCACGCCGGACAGTCTGCTCGCCCAAGTCGAGGCGTGGCACGGCGAACTGCGCAAGGGCCGCGGGCAGGAGACGCGCTTCTGGCGCGCGAGCGGCATCGCGGGGCTCGAACTGCAGACGGGTCCGCGCGAGCGGCCCGAACTGCGCACGACGTGGCGGATGCGCGAACTGTTGAGCGGGGCCGATCTCGTCGAAGAGGGGCGGCGGCTGCGCCACTGCGTGTCGAGCTATGCGGAGAGCTGCGCGCGCGGCGCGTGTTCGATCTGGTCGCTCGAGCGCCGCCGCGGCGGCGACGACGGGGCCGAACGGCTGCTCACCGTCGAGGTCGACAAGGCGAACACCGTCGTGCAAGCGCGCGGCCTCGCCAACCGCTGGCCGAACGAACAGGAAATGAACGTGCTTAGCGAATGGATGCGCAGCGCGGGGTTGAAGGCCGGGCCGTATCTTTATGCGCGGTGATCCGTGCGCGGCGCGCTATGGTGCGCGGGATTGAACATTCAGCGAAGGTGACGGTGATGCAGAAGCGGGAGTTGGGACGGTCGGGGTTGGAGACGGCGGCGTTTTCGTTGGGCGGGAACGTGTTCGGGTGGACGGCGGATGAGGCGACGTCGTTTCGGATTCTCGATCGCGCTGTGGCGGCGGGCGTGTCGCTGATCGACACGGCCGACGTCTATTCGGCGTGGGCGCCGGGGCACAAGGGCGGCGAGTCGGAGGCCGTGATCGGCGCGTGGCTGAAGGCGCGCGGGAGCGCCTCGCGCGCGAAGGTGTTGATCGCGACGAAGGTTGCGATGCTGGCGGGGCGCGCGGGACTCAAGAAGGCGAACATCCTGGCCGCGTGCGACGACAGTTTGCGGCGGCTCGGCGTCGATGTGATCGACCTCTATCAGGCGCATCGCGACGATGCGGACGTGCCGCTCGAAGAAACGCTGGAGGCGTTCGGCGTGCTGGTGAAGGCGGGCAAGGTGCGCGCGATCGGCGCCTCGAACTATTCGGCGGAACGGTTGCGCGCGGCGCTCGACGTCAGCGCGAAACACGGCTTGCCGCGTTACGAAACGCTGCAGCCGCTTTACAATCTTTCCGACCGCGCGGGGTTCGAAGGCGCGCTGCAGGATCTGTGCGTGGCCGAGGGGATCGGCGTCATTCCGTATTACGGTTTGGCGTCCGGGTTCCTGACCGGCAAGTACCGCAGCGAGGCCGACTTTGCGAAGAGCGTGCGCGGCGGGCGAATGGGCAACTACCTGAACGATCGCGGGCGCAGGATTTTGGCCGCGCTCGACGAGGTGGCGGCATCGTTGCCCGCGAGCCCGGCGCAGGTCGCGCTCGCTTGGCTGATGACGCGCAAAGCGATCGCGGCACCGATCGCCTCTGCCACGCGGGTGGAGCAGTTGGACGAGTTGCTCGGCGCGCTGACGTTGCAACTCACGCCCGCGCATCTCGGTGCGCTGGAGGCGGCGAGCGCGGCGTAACTTCACGCCGGCAGCACGATATCCCAGGCGAAGGCGAGTGCGCCTTCCTCCTTCGCCGTGGCGGTGCGGGCGATCAGATCGCGGACGGGCGGGCCCATGCGGCGCATCAGGGCGTCGGTGTCGTTCTGCGGTTCGTTCGGGAAGTAGCTTTGCGTCGTGAGTTTGCGCGCGCCCGCCTCGATCTTCCAATGCAGGTGCGGCGTGCGCACGCCGATTGCGGGGACATTATAACCGGCGGGTTTGATCGTGGTCAGGCGGAACGCGCCGCCGGCGCCCGTCGTCAGCAGCGCGTAGCCTTGGAAGTTCGGATCGAGCGGCGCCGTGTTCCCGGCATCGCCCGGGTGCGCGTAGCGGCCTGCGGCGTTCGCCTGCCAGAGTTCGACGCGCGCGCCGGCGATGGGTTTGCCTGTGGAGTCCAGCACGCGGCCTTCAAACTCGATCACCTGTCCCGCCGCGCGCGCATTGCGGCCTGCGAGCCGCGTGAGGTCGGCGTCGCGCTCCACGTTGGTATCACGCGGAAAGAACGGACCTTCGGTTTCGCCCGGCGTGGGGGCTGCAGCCAGCGCGCGCTCGGCCATGGCAGCGGCGAAGGTTGCACCGGCCGCGCCCAGGACGAGGCGGCGGGACAAACGGAGTAAGGTCACAGCAGCTCCTTGGCGGACGGCGGACGAACTTGGGACGGCGGTTCCCTCAAGTCAACAAAGGCCTGAGCCGGCCCGTCGTCGTGAACGCGATCTCAATCAATTTGCTCCAATTTGAAGGAAAGCGAAGGCCGGACCACGGCCCTTAAAGGGGAGACACGTTCATGCATCACGATCACACCGTCACGTCCTACAACGCGCTGCAGCCCATCGTCGTCCGCACGATCCGCGAAGCATTCGAGAATGCCGTCGGCGAACTCGAACAGCGCCATGGACCGAACATGGTCACGGACTACACGCGCGCGGCGCTCGCGCGCCAGATGGTTCGCCTGGCACGCGCCGGCGAGTGCGACGCGAGCCGTCTGCAAGCGAACGCGCTCTCGATCGTGCATCTCTAAAACGCAACGCGACAATAGCAACACTGAGTCGAGGGTCGGCCGCTTGCGGGCTACCCTCGTCTTTCTGCGTGTTTCGTCAGCGCGATGGGTGGGCGCTTGCGGCGGCGCGGGCACGGAAGTCGGCGGTGGTGTTCGTCTTCGGGAACGGCGTTTCGGGGACGGCGACGTCCAAGAACTTGCAGAGCGGGGTCCAGCCTTGTGCGACGTCGAAGTCGAGGCGGCGGGCGAGTGGTATCGTACGTCTCACCTCGGCATTGTGCGCGGCATAGACTTTCAGCACGTTCGCTTTGCTCGTGTCGCCGCCGAACGTCTTTTCGGTGACGAGGCGATTGACCATCTCGTGCCACGCGCGCATCGGCGGCGGCGCGTCGCCCTCCAAGCGCTCCTTGATCGTCTGCGAATAGCTCGTCCACCAAACTTCGGGGTCGCGTTCGGTGTGGATGATCTTTGCGTCCGGATAGCGCGCGACAAGTTCGCGCCAGACGAACGTCGATGGCCAGTCGACGGTCGATGCGAAGCCTTCGAACAGATGGTCCCAGTCGACGGTCTTCCCGTTCGCCGCGTCCGCCCACAACGGCACGTGATGCGGGCGCGGAAACACCTCCATCATGTGGTAGCAGGGACCGAAGCCGATCTGCTCCAGCGCGAACTTCAGCGACTGCGTCCCCGTGCGGCCGAAGCCGGTGCCGATCACCTTCAACGTCATGTGCGGACCCTGGTTGGTTTGCGCGAGTGAAGCACGGCCGTGACACACATGGTAGAGTGCTGCACAACGCCCTCGCTCAGAGGACCTTTGCATGGCCGTTTCGCTCGGAACCGTTCTTGCGGACGCCCTTCGCGTGCTGACGTTTCGTAGGCCTTCGCCCGCGATGGCGAGCGATTGGCCTGCCTATCTCGCGTTCGGCATATGCGTGACGTGGCTTGCGGGGATCGGCCGCTATTGGGACAACCCGCGCGCGGAGTGGTGGCAATCTGCTGGGTTGGGTTCGCTTGGCTATGTCGTGTGTTTGGCGGCACTGCTGAGGGTGTTGATCTGGCCGCTCAGGCCGAAGCGTTGGTCGTACAAGAACGTGCTTCTGTTCGTGATGATGACCTCTCCGCCGGCGTTGCTCTATGCGATTCCGGTGGAGCGGTTCATGGACCTCTCCGATGCCCAGGCCGCGAACGCGTGGTTTTTGTCTCTGGTGGCGCTGTGGCGGGTGGCGTTGTTGTTCTGGTTCCTGACGACGGTGTCCGAACTGTCGCCGGGGGCGGTTACGGTCGCCGCGTTGTTGCCCCTCGTGCTCATTGTGGTCGTGCTCGCTTCGCTCAATCTGGAGCATGTGGTTTTCGAACTGATGGCGGGCATCCGGCCTGAGGACCGCACGCCCAACGACAGGGCGTTCGGCGTCATCGTACTGCTGGCCTGGCTCTCGATGTTGGCCGCGCCGTTTCTGCTGATCGCGTATGTGTGGCAGGTCGTGCGTGCTTGGCGGTCGCCCCCGGACTCGAACGCGCCCGCCGCATAGGACTGCTATTGCATTCGCGACTTGGAAAGCGAACCTTGCCTCTCGCCGTTGCTAGAACCGCTAGGAGACAGATGCTATGGCCGACCTTCTTGCCCTATCCCGCGCCGTCATCGACGAAGGCAAAGGCGCGGAGGCGGTGGGTCCGATCAACCGGATCAACCATCAACTGTCCGAGATCGGCGACGGCATCGCCATGGTCGAGGCGTTCTCGCATTGCGTTCTGTTCGAGACCGACGACGGGCTCGTCGCCTTCGACACCTCGAACGAACACGGCGGCGGGCGTGTCGTCGAGGAAGTGCGCCGCTGGCGGCCGGAGCGTTTCAACACAATCGTCTACACCCACGGCCACATCGATCACGTCGGCGGCTGCGGGGCGTTCGTGCATGACGCCGAAACCTGCCGCCATCCGCGCCCGCGTGTCGTCGGGCACGAGAACGTGCCCGCCCGCTTCGATCGCTACGACCTGACGAACGGCTACAACAAGATCATCAACGAACGCCAGTTCGGTCAGTTCCGCCGCCGCGGCTACGACATCGCGGGCAGCGCGAGTTTCCTGCCGCGCACATCGGCCAAGCCCGACACCGTCTATCGCGACGCGATGAAGCTGAACGTCGGCGGGCTCGACATCGAACTGCGACATGCGAAAGGCGAAACCGACGATCACACTTGGGCCTGGATTCCGGCAAAGAAGGCGATCTGCGCCGGCGACTTCTTCATCTGGAACTTCCCGAACGCCGGTAATCCGCAGAAGGTTCAACGCTACCCGCGCGAATGGGCGATCGCGATCCGCGCGATGGCGGAGCAGGGCGCGGAATTGTTTCTGCCAGCCCACGGGCTGCCCATCGGCGGGCGCGACCGCATCCGCAAAGTGCTGACCGAAGTCGCCGATGCCCTTGACCTGTTGGTGCGCGAGACGCTGGCCCTCATGAACGAAGGCGCGCGCCTCAACGACATCATTCACAGCGTGACTGTCGACCCTGCGGTGTTGGAGAAGCCGTACTTAAAGCCGATGTACGACGAACCCGAATTCGTCGTACGCAACATCTGGCGCCTCTATGGCGGCTGGTATGACGGCAATCCTGCGAACCTGAAGCCCGCGCGCGACGTCGCGCTGGCGGCCGAGGTTGCCGCACTCGCGGGCGGCGCCGCGAAACTCGCCGGGCGCGCGCTGGACGTCGCAGCCCGCGACATCCGTCTTGCCTGTCATCTCGTCGAACTCGCATCCCAAGCCGACCCCGCGAACAAGGCCGTCCACGCGCTGCGCGCGCAAATCTATCAACAGCGCCGCGAAGGCGAGACCTCGCTCATGGCCAAAGGCATCTTCGGCCATGCCGCAAACGAGTCGAAGGACAAGGCAGGCACCTGACCCCAGTTGCGGCGTTTTCGCGGGATGGTTACCGTGCGCACGACAAGCGGCAAAAGCCGCGAAGCTATTGAAAGGGCGGAACGAACTTCATGGGCACAGAGAACACGCGCCTGCTTCTCGTCGCGGCGGCGGTCGCACTCGTCTTCTTGATACCGGTCTTAGGCTCGAGCCTCGGCGGCCGGCCGACCACGGTGACGAACGTCGTCGAAGGCACCGAACCCGTCGACGTGTCGCGCGCGCAGGCGATGGCCAAGCGCCTGGGCGCCGCCACGAACTACGACGGCGCGCGCATCATCGGCGCCGATGCGGAGCCTGAGAACTGGCTTGCCCACGGCCGGACGTACGGCGAGCAGCGTTTTTCGCCGCTGAGCAAGATCAACGCTGAGAACGTCAAGGGCCTGGGCCTCGCCTGGACTTACGAGACCGGCACGATCCGGGGCCTGGAGGCATCGCCTATCGTCGTCGACGGCGTGATGTTTGCAACCGGCGCGTGGAGCAAGGTCTACGCGCTCGACGCCAAAACGGGCGAGGAACTCTGGACCTACGATCCAGAAGTGCCGGGTGAAACCGCGCGCAAACCGTGTTGCGACGTCGTCAACCGCGGCGTCGCGGTCTGGAAGGGCCGGGTCTATCTCGGCACGCTCGACGGTCGCCTCGTCGCGCTCGACGCCAAAACGGGCAAGCCCGTCTGGGACGTGCAAACCGTCGATCGCGCAAAGCCCTACACGATCACCGCCGCACCCCGCATCGTCAAAGGCAAGGTCATCATTGGCAACGGCGGCGCCGAGCTCGGCGTGCGCGGCTACATCACCGCTTACGACGCCGACACCGGCAAGCAACTATGGCGCTTCTACACGGTGCCCGGCGACCCGCGCGTGCCGGTCGAGAACGAACACCTGAAGGCCGCGCTGCCGACCTGGAAGGCTGATCCGCAAGGCTGGAAGTATTGGGAGGTCGGTGGCGGCGGCACGGTGTGGGATTCGATGGCCTACGATCCCGACCTCGATCTGCTCTACATCGGCACCGGCAACGGCAGCCCGTGGAGCCGCTATCTGCGTTCGCCCGGCGGCGGCGACAATCTCTATCTCTCCTCGATCGTCGCGATCAAACCCGATACGGGCGAGATGGCCTGGTACTTCCAGGAGACGCCCGGCGACACGTGGGACTTCACCGCGACCCAGCACATCATCCTCGCCGATCTCGAAATCAACGGTCAGATCCGCAAGGCGCTGATGCATGCGCCGAAGAACGGCTTCTTCTACGTGCTCGACCGCGCGACGGGCGAGTTCATCTCCGGCAACAACTATGTCCCCGTCACGTGGGCGAAAGGGTTGGACGCGAAGGGCCGCCCGATCGAAAACCCGGCGATGTCGTCCTATCGCGACGCGCCGAAGATGGTGCAGCCCTCGCCGCACGGCGGCCACAACTGGCAGCCGATGTCGTTCAATCCGCAGACGAAGCTCGTCTACATTCCGGCACAGCTGACGGCGCAGCTTTTCCTGTACGACAAGACGCGCAGCGTGAAGCCGGGCGTCTGGAACACCGGCCTCGACTTCGGCGGCATCTCCACCATGACGATGAAGGCGCTCGCCGCGGGACAACCGCTGCCGTCGATGGAAGGTTTCCTCATCGCCTGGGACCCGATCAATCAGAAAGAAGTCTGGCGGGCGAAGCACGCGACGTTCTGGAACGGCGGCACGCTGACGACGGCAGGCAACCTCGTCTTCCAAGGCACGGGCGACGGCCTGTTCCGCGCCTGGAAGGCCGACACGGGTGAGGAGGTTTGGAAGATCGACGCCAAGACCGGCATCATCGCACCGCCCGTGACCTACAGCGTCGATGGCGAACAATACGTCGTGGTCTTGGCCGGTTGGGGCGGCGTCGGCCTGACGCTCGTGCCGGAAGCTGCGAACGCGATTTTGAAGTACGGCAACGACGGCAAGATCTTCGCCTTCAAGCTCGGCGGCCAGAAAACGATCGAGATCGAAGCGACGCCGCGCCCGCCGATGGTGAAGCCGCCGGCACAAACGGCAAGCGCCGCGATCGTGGCCAAGGGCGACGCGACCTACCACCGCTATTGCAGCGTCTGCCACGGCTTCTTCGCGATGGCGAGCGGCGTGGTTCCGGACTTACGCTATTCCGCGCCCGAAACGTTCGACCGCTACAAGGAGATCGTGCTCGACGGCGAGCGCAAGGACACCGGCATGGCGGGCTTCGCCGACCAGATCAAGATCGAGGACGTCGACGCGATCAAGGCCTACATCCTCTCGCTCGCGAACGCCGCCTACGACGCCGAACAAAAAGCCGCGGCCGCGCCACCCACGCCTCCGGCTGCCCCGCCGCCGAATTAACGCCTCGCGCCTTGCTGGCGCGCCCGCTTCTGGGATACCAACGCGCCGCCCCGAGAGAAATCCGGGGCGGCGCTTCGCGTTTTTGGGGCGCGTTTGGATCAGGACAATGGCGAACGAGCAGACAAAAAAACCCGCGGCTGAAAAGCCGCGCGGATTCCGCGACCGGTTGGGGGCCGAACTCCTGGCCGAACGGCGCATGCTCGAAACCATTCGCGGCGTGTACGAATCCTATGGCTTCGACCCGCTGGAGACGCCCGCGATCGAATTCGCCGACGCGCTTGGCAAGTTCCTGCCCGACCAAGACCGCCCGAACGAAGGCGTGTTCGCGTTCCGCGACGACGACGAAACTTGGCTGTCGTTGCGCTATGACTTGACGGCGCCGCTCGCCCGCTTTGTCGCGGAGAATTACGACGCCCTGCCGAAGCCGTTCCGCCGCTATCAGGTGGGCAACGTCTTCCGCAACGAGAAACCGGGTCCGGGCCGCTTCCGCGAGTTCACGCAGTTCGACGCCGACACGGTCGGCACCGCGAGCATGCTCGCCGACGCCGAACTCTGCATGATGGCGTGCGACACGCTCGACCGTTTGGGCCTCGGCAACGACAGCGTCGTCAAGGTCAACAACCGCAAGGTTCTGAACGGCGTGCTCGAAGCGATCGGTATCGTCGGCCAAGACGCAGCGATGGAGCGCCAGCGCTTGGGCGTCCTGCGCGCGATCGACAAGCTCGACCGCCTAGGCCCCGACGCCGTCGGCGATCTGTTGGGCGCGGGCCGCAAGGACGAATCGGGCGACTTCACGAAGGGCGCGGGCCTCGGCGCGAACGCGATCGAGCGCGTGCTCGCCTTCACGCAGGCCGGCGGCAGCGACCGCAAAACGTTCTGCGACGAACTCGAACGCATCGTCGGCGACAGCGCCGACGGCCGCACGGGCGTCGGCGAACTTCGCCAAATCGACGCCGCCTTGAACGCCGCTGGCTACGGCGAAGCGCGCGTGCGGTTCGACCCATCCGTCGTGCGCGGCCTCGCCTACTACACCGGCCCCGTCATCGAAGCCGAACTGACGTTCGAAACGCGCAACGAAGACGGCCAGCTCGTGCGCTTTGGCTCCGTCGCAGGCGGCGGCCGCTACGACGATCTCGTCACGCGCTTCAAAGGCGTGCAGGTGCCCGCGACCGGCATCTCGATCGGCGTCAGCCGCTTGCAAGCCGCACTCGCCGCGCGCGGCCTCACCGGCAGCGCGACGTCGGGCCCCGTCGTCGTGCTCGTGATGGACAAGGACGCGGCGCAATCCTACTTCGCCATGGTCAAGGAACTGCGCGCCGCCGGCATCCGCGCCGAGGTCTACACCGGCACCTCCGGCATGAAGGCGCAGCTCAAATACGCCGACAAACGCATGAGCCCGGTCGCCGTCATCGAAGGCAGCGACGAACGCGCGAAGGGCCTCGTCACGCTCAAGGACCTCGAACTCGGCGCCGAACGCGCGAAGGAGATCAAGGATCGTGACGCGTGGGCCAAAGGCAGCGACGCGCAAACGACGGTCCCGCGCGCCGACCTCGTCGCCGCGGTGAAGAAGATCCTGGCCGTGCAAGGCGCGCGCGCATGATCGCCGCCCCGCCTTACGACGCGGCGACGCTGGCGGCGCTCGAAGCGCAAACCGCCGCGCTGCTCGACGTCTTTGCCACCTATGGCGCCGAACGGATCGAACCCGCGATCGTGCAGCCGGCCGACGCGTTCCTGGACCGCATGGGCGAAGACCTGCGCCGCCGCACCTACGTCTTCACCGGCCCCGACGGCACGGAACTTTGCCTCAGGCCCGATCTCACGATCCCGACCTGCCAGGCTTATCTCGCGCGCGCGCCGATGGCCGATCGCGCGATGAAGCTCTGCTACGCAGGCCCCGTCTTCCGCCACGATCCGAAGGCGCCCGACCGCCCCGGCCAAAGCTATCAGGCGGGCGTCGAGAACATCACCGCCGCAAATCCCGCCGCCGCCGATGCGGAGGCGTTGATCCTGACCGACAACGCGCTCGCGCGCACCGGCTTGAAGAACGTCGAGACGACGGTCGGTGATCTCTCAATCTTCGCAAGCCTGCTCGACGCCTTGGGCTTGAGCCCGCAGTGGGCAGAACGTCTGCGCCGCCACGTCTGGCGCCCGGCCTACATGAACGAACTTCTGAAGCGCCTGACCGGCGAGGCGACGTCGGGCAACGCGTTCCTCGCCCATGTCGGCACGTTGCCGGCGGACGAAGCGCGCGCGGTCGTGCGGGACGCGCTCGCCATGAACGGCATCCGCCACATCGGCACGCGCACGATGGAAGAGATCACGGATCGTTTCTTGGAACAGGCCGCGGACGCCTCATCCGCCCGCCTGCCGCGCGCGACCGCCGATCTGATCGCGCAGTTCCTTGGGGTGAAGTGCCCCGCGAACGCGGCCGTCGACACGCTGCGCAAGCTCGCACGCTCGGCCTCGATCTCGCTCGACACCGCGATCGGCCAGCTCGAACGACGCTTGGGCCTGATCGAACGTCACGGCTTCAACCTCGCGCGCGCGACGTTCGCGGCCGAGTTCGGCCGCAACATGGAATACTACACCGGCTTCGTCTTCGAACTGCGCGCAAGCGGCGTCGAGCGCCCCGTCGCCGGCGGCGGACGCTACGACAATCTCTTGACCGCGCTCGGCGCGCCGAAGCCCGCGCCCGCGGTCGGCCTTGCGATCTTCGCCGAACGACTGCTCGCCGCCCGCCGCGCGCAAGGGGTGACGGCATGAGCGCGCTCACGATCGCATTGCCGTCGAAGGGCCGCTTGCAGGAACAAGCGCTCGCATTCCTGGGCGATGCGGGTCTCAGCGTTGCGCAAGCCCGTGGCGCGCGCGACTATGTGGCGACGCTCTCGGGCGTGCCGGACGTTTCGGTGGCGTTGCTCTCGGCGGCCGAGATTGCGGGCGAATTGCACGCCGGCCGCGTCCATCTCGGCATCAGCGGCGAGGACCTGCTGCGCGAACATGCGCAGGACGCAGGCGACCGCACGCTGGTGATCGAGAAGCTCGGCTTCGGCCGCGCCGACGTCGTCGTCGCCGTGCCGCGCGCCTGGATCGACGTTTCGACGATGGCCGACCTCGACGACGTGGCGGCGGCGTTTCACGCGCGCCACCACCGCCGCCTGCGCGTCGCGACGAAGTATCTGAACCTGACGCGCGCCTTCTTCGCCGGCCACGGCATCGCCGACTACCGCATCGTCGAAAGCCTGGGCGCAACCGAAGGCGCCCCCGCCGCAGGCACGGCCGAGGCGATCGTCGACATCACGACGACAGGCGCGACGCTCGCCGCGAACGAACTCAAAGTGCTGGACGACGGCGTCATCCTGCGCAGCGAAGCGGTTCTCGCCGCCGGCCTGCGCGCGATGTGGAGTGAACCCGCGCGTATCGCCGCCCGCGCGCTGTTCGACCGCCTGGCTGCGCGCGCGCTCGCGAAGAGCGGCCAAGTCGTTCGTGTCCGCCTCGACACCGCGACCGAAGCGGCGCTGCCGACGCTCGAGAGAAACCTCCGCGCAAAAATCCTGACGCGCACGCCGACCGAAGCAGCGCTCCTCGTCACCGACGCGAACCTCACGCAGGCGATGACGCTCTTGCGCGCGACCGGCACGCAAGCCTCCGTCACGGCCGAGAAGACCGACTACATCTTCTCAGCCGAGAACCCGCTCTATTCGCGGCTCGCCGCAGCCCTCACTTGACGGCGCTTGCCCTCAGAAAGAAGTCGACCGCGTTCTTCACCGCCCGGTCGATGGCCGACGGCGGCACCTCGTCGACGAGACCGCAAAGTTGCTGCAGGTGAAACGGCGCCTTTACGACCGACATGAAAAGGAACGCCGTGCCGGTCGGGTCGTCCACGTTCAACTTTCCCTCCGCGGTCGCCTGACGCAGGTAGTCGGCAAGCTTCGCGATATGCCGCTGCGGCCCGTTCTGAAAAAACACGCGGCCGATCTCGGGCAGGCGCTCCACTTCACGAAAAATCACGCGCTGCATCGCGACCGCGCGCGGTGAAGTGATCATGCGCAGGAACACGCGGCCGAACTCGGTCAGCACTTTTCGCGGATCGTGACCCGCCGCGTGATCGGGCAGGGCGATGCCGCCCATGCTGTTGCAGTGCGCGATCAGGATCGAGGAAAACAACACGCTCTTGCTGTCGAAGTAGCTGTAGACAGTGCGTTTCGACACGTCGGCTTTCGCCGCAATCGCGTCCATGCTGACGGGCTCGTAGCCTTGCTCGAGAAAAAGCTCCGCCGCCGCCATCAATATGGCGTTGCGCTTGGGATTCTCGCGATCCAACGGCTCGGCGAAGAGATCGTTCGAACGTTTGTCCCGCGCTGTGGCTTGACTCCGGCTCATGTCACCCTAAACTACACTGTGTAGTGTACCTATGTGTGAAGGCGCTGTAAAGCGCGACGCCGGCTTGCGAGGGGTCCAATGGAAGACGACGGCGCGAACCGCAGAATGTCGGTCTCCGACCGCTTTGTCACGACATATACCTGGCTCATCCTCAAGACACGCTGGCTGGTGCTGATCCTCTCGATCGCCTCGGCGCTCGCTGCCGGCTACGGCGCGCAGCACTTGGCATTCACGAACAACTATCGCTACTTCTTCGGTGCCGAGAATCCCCAGCTGAAGGCGTTCAACGAGCTCCAGAACGTCTATTCGAAGCGCGACAACCTGCTCGTCGTCATCAAGCCGAAGTCGGGCGTGGTGTTCGAACCGCGCCTACTGCAGAAGATCAAGGAACTGACGACCGAGGCTTGGAAGCTCCCTTACGTCGTTCGCGTCGACTCGATCACGAATTTTCAACACACGCAGGCGAACGGCGACGAGCTCATCGTCGCCGATCTCATTCCCGATCCCACCAGCATCACGCCGGAGCAACTTGCGCGTGCCCGCGAGGTTGCGCTTGCCGAACCGCTTATTTTGCGCCGCTTGATCTCGCCCGACGCGGGCACGACCGGCGTCAATCTCACGATGATCATGCCGGAGGACGATCCGAAGGACGCGGAGTCGCGCGTCGCCGCCAGCAAGGCGATGAACGCCGCCCGCGCACTGGTCGCGAAATTCCGTGCGGACATACCCGACGCCGAGATTGCCCTCTCGGGCTCGGTCGCGCTCTCGAACGCGTTCAGCGAGGCTGTCGCGCGCGATCTTTCGACGCTCGTACCCTTGATGTATGTCGTCGTCGCGCTCCTGACCTGGCTGCTGCTCCGCTCGATCAGCGCCATGGTCGCAGTCGTCTTCGTCATCGGCCTCTCGACGGTGAGCGCTATGGGGCTCGCCGGCTGGCTCGGCTTCACGCTGACCCCGCCCTCGGCGCTTTCACCGATCATCATCTTGACGCTGGCCGTGGCCGACAGCGTCCATCTTCTGAACTCGGTGTTCTCGTACCTCCGGCGCGGCTACTCCCGCGACGAGGCGATCATGGAGGCGATGCGGGTCAATTTTCTCGCAATCTTCCTGACGAGCTTCACGACCGCAATCGGCTTCCTCTCGCTCAACACGTCGGACGCGCCGCCGTTCCGCGACCTCGGCAACATCGTGACCTTGGGTGTCATCACGGCGTGGATCTACTCGATCTTCTTCATTCCGGCGTTCATTTCCGTCATCCCGTTGAAGTCTTCGGGCGGGGCTGAAACGGAAGATAACAAGTTCATGGCCGGTCTCGCGACCGTCGTGATCAAACTGCGCTGGATTTGGCTGGTCGTGATGACCGCGATCACGATCTTCCTCGGCATGCAAATCCCGAAAATCGAACTCGACGACCAGTTCGTGCACTGGTTCGACAAGTCGATCGAGTTCCGCCGCGATGCCGACTTCATGATCAAGAACCTGACCGGCGTCATGACGATCGAATTCTCGATCAAGTCGGGCGAGGAGGGCGGCGTCACGAGCCCCGAGTTCCTGAAGAAGATCGAGGGCTTCGCGGCATGGGCGAAGTCGCAGAAGGACGTCGTCCACGTCCAGACGATCACCGACGTGATGAAGCGGCTGAACAAGAGCATGAACGGCGACGACCCGGCGTTCTATCGCCTGCCGGAGGACCGCCAACTTGCCGCCCAATATCTGTTGCTTTACGAGCTGTCCCTGCCGCTGGGGCTCGACCTCAACGACCAGATCAATGTCGACAAGTCGTCTACGCGCGTGGTTTTGACGCTGGGCGACGTGTCGAGCAACTACACGCGCTGGCTGAAGGCCGAGGGCGACAAATGGGTTCGGACGAACATTCCGACCTCGCCGTCGACGGAGGGCGCAAGCCCCGCCGTCATGTTCTCCTTCATCGCTCAGCGCAACATCGACAGCAATATCCTCTCGATTTTCGTCGCGTTCACATTGATCGCGCTTTCGCTGATCATTCCTTTCCGTTCGCTCAAGTTCGGCCTGGTGTCGATCGTGCCGAACGCCGTGCCCGCGATCATGACGTTCGGGATCTGGTATTACTTGGAGGGCCGTGTGGGCATGGCTTCGGCCGTCGTGACCTCGTCGAGCCTCGGCATCATCGTGGATTCGACGATCCACATCTTGAGCAAGTACTTGCGCGCGCGGCGCGAATTGGGCGCAACGCCCGAAGACGCCGTGCGCTACGCCTTCTCGACCGTGGGCCCGGCGCTCTGGGTTCTGACGTTCATGCTGATCATCGGCTTCGGCATCCTTTCGCTCTCGCCGTTTGAGGTGAACAAGGCTTTGGGCGAGATGACGGCGCTTGCCATCGCCTGTGCTATCGTCGCCGACTTCTTCTTGCTGCCGCCGTTGCTGATCTTCATTGATCGCATGGTGACCCGCCCCGCGGCCAAAGCCGCACCCGCCACCGCTTGAACGAGGACATCGCATGCGCACTCTGACATTCGCTCTCGTGTTTGCGGCCGTCTTGCCGCTTGCCGCCCATGCCGAGACGCCCGAGGAAAAGGGCCTTGCGATCGCAAGAGAGGCGCAAAAGCGCAACGAAGGCTGGGTCGACTCCAAAGTCGACGCCAAAATGATCCTCGAGAACAAGCAGGGTGAGAAAAGCGAGCGCAACATGCGCCTGCGCGCGCTTGAAGTGATTTCCGACACCGACGGCGACAAGTCGCTGACCTACTTCCTGTCGCCGGCCGACGTGCAAGGCACGGCGCTTCTGTCTTTCACTTATATGACGAAGCCCGACGACCAGTGGCTGTTCCTGCCGGCGTTGAAACGCGTCAAGCGCATCGCCTCGGCGAACAAGTCGGGCTCGTTCGTCGGCAGCGAGTTCGCGTTCGAAGATCTGCTCGCACAGGAAGTCGCACGCTTCACCTACAAATACCTGCGTGACGAACCGTGCCCGACCGCGGAGGCGAAGGGCCTTTCCTGCTTCGTCAGCGAACGCTTCCCGGTTTACGAAAACTCCGGCTACACGCGCCAGCTCAGCTGGATCGACAAGAAGGACTATCAGGTTCGCAAGATCGAGTTCTTCGATCGCAAGTCCGCGCACTCGAAGACGCTGATGTTCACGGACTACCGTCTTTACCAAGGGAAGTTTTGGCGCTCGCATACGCTTGTGATGGAAAATCACCAGACGGCGAAGAAAACGACGCTCGCGCTCGGCAATTTCGAGCTGAACGCCAAGGTCGACCAGAGCGAATTCGACCCGGACGCGCTCGCGCGGTTGAGGTAGAGTTTCGGCGCGGGGACGGATGATGTGGCGTGCGGCGTTTGTCGGATTGGCGTTGGTGGGGGCGGTCGCCGCCCGCGCTGAGTCCATCGAGTTATCGGGCTACGTTGCCGGCGAAGTTCGCGTCTTCCCGGCCGAAGCGAAATTCCCCGCGCAACACGACAACACGCTGAGCCCGTCGCTCGCGCTTCAGCCGGAGCTGCGTTGGAAACTCGATGATCGCAGTACGCTGACGCTCATCCCGTTCGGCCGGATCGACGCCGACGACGACGAGCGCACGCATTGGGACGTTCGCGAGGCGAACTGGCTCTACAACGCCGGCGATTGGGACCTGCGCGTGGGCTTAGGCAAAGTCTTCTGGGGCGTCGCGGAGTCGCGCCATCTCGTCGACGTCATCAACCAGACCGACCTCGTCGAGTCGCTCGATGAGGAAGACAAGCTCGGTCAGCCGATGGTGAACCTGAACGTCATCACCGGCTTCGGCACCTGGAGCGCGTTCGTGCTGCCGTACTTTCGCGAGCGCACCTTCGCGGGACCGAGCGGCCGACCCGGCTTCCCGCTGCGCGTTGCCGAGGACCTCGCCGTGTTCGAGTCCGGGGATGAAGAGCGGCACGTCGACTTCGCGCTGCGCTGGCAGGAGCGGGTCGGGGAGTTCGATATCGGCCTCTCTCACTTCCGCGGCACGGGCCGCGAGCCGCGCCTGGTGCCGACGCTCATACCCGGCGGTCCGGTCTTGATCCCGCATTACGACCAGATCGACCAAACGGGTTTGGACGTGCAGGCGACGTTCGAAGCGTGGCTGCTGAAACTCGAAGCGATCGTACGCTCCGGCCAAGGCGATACGTTCTTCGCGGCCACCACCGGCTTCGAATACACGCTCTACCAGATCTTCGACAGCGCCGCCGACTTGGGGTTGATCGCCGAGTACCACCACGACGGTCGCGACAACTTCGCCCCGTTCACGATCTTCAACAACGACGTGATGGTTGGCGGCCGCCTTGCGCTCAACGACCAGGACGACACGAGCCTGCTGGCCGGCGCGATCATCGACGTGGAAACGCAGACGACGTTCGCGACAGTTGAGTTCGCGACCCGCATCGCTGAAGGTTGGAAGCTGGAGATTGAAGGCCGCTTTCTGCCCTACGTTGCGAACAATAGCTTCGAGACGAACTTCGAGCGCGACCATACGCTGGAGATCCGCTTGCTGCGGTATTTCTGAACCTCAATAACGCTTCGACATCAGCCGGCGCTCCGACACGCGATAGCCAAGCCTCGCGTAGAGCCGGGCGGCACGGTCGTTTTGCGGCATGGCTTCCAAGTGAAGCGCCTTGATCTTCCGGCGACGCGCAAGTTTGCCGAGTTGCTCGATCGCCGCCGTCCCGAGGCCGCGCGAGCGATGTGCCGGCTCGATGTAGTACTCGTCCAAGAAGCCGTCGACGCCGCCATACTCCACGCTGAAGCCCAAACCGACGACGAGATAGCCGACCGCCGCGCCGCGATGTTCGATCATGAACCCCAAACCATGCGGCGTCCCCTCGCACAGCATCTTGAGCGCGCGCCGCCCGCCGGAGGACAAGGGGTGTCCGTCCTCCTTGTTGAAGGCGACCGCCATGCGCGTCAGCGCTTTCAGGTCGTCGCGCGCAATCTGACGTAACGCGACCCGCGCGCGCATCAATGCGTCAGCGTGCGCGTCCACCACTGACTGGCGACGTGCAGCTTC
>CAZLRW010000010.1:0-58192 GCA_964561925.1 uncultured Flavobacteriaceae bacterium | reverse complement strand
ATTGGCAGATCGACGTCTATGAGCAGAACAAGAAGGGCGACACGTTCGGCTTCGGTGTCGTCTTCTCGGAAGAAACGCTCGAGGAATTCCTGAGCCGCGACTCCAAATCCTACGCCGAGATCACGGAAGCCTTCGCCTACTGGGACGACATCGTCATCCGCTACAAGGGCCGCACGATCCGCTGCGGCGGCAACGGTTTTGCCGGTTGCTCGCGGCTCAAGCTGCTCGACATTCTAGAGCAGCGTTGCGCCGAAGAAGGCGTGCGCGTCCATCACGAAGCGCCGATCCAAGACCTCTCGCGCTTCGCCGATTGCGACGTCATCGTCGCCGCGGACGGCATCAACAGCCGCATTCGCGAAGCGCACAAGGAGCACTTCAAACCCACGCTTGCGCTCAAGGAGAACAAGTTCACCTGGCTCGGCTCCACACGTCCACTCGACGCCTTTACGTTCTTCTTCAAGGAAACGCCGCACGGCCTGATCTGCGCGCACACCTATCAATACGAACCCGGCCATTCGACCTGGGTCATGGAGATGAACCCGAAGGTATGGGCGGCGTTCGGCTTCGACAAACTGACCGAGGGCGAAAGCGCCCGCAAACTCGAAGAAATCTTCGCTGCCGAACTCGAAGGCCATAAGCTCATCACGAACCGCTCGCTCTGGCGGAACTTCCCGAGCATCTTCTGCGAAACCTGGTGGCACAAAAACATCGTCATCCTCGGCGACGCGAAGGCGACGGCGCACTTTTCGATCGGCTCCGGCACGAAGCTCGCGATGGAGTGCGCGATCGCGCTGTCGGACGCGCTGGTGAAGCACGGCGAAAAATCCGTCGAGGCGGCGTTCCGCGCCTACGACGATGCGCGCCGCACCGAGGTGCAGATCACCCGCCACAACGCCGAGGTCAGCCTCGCCTGGTTCGAGCACATGGAACGCTCGAACGACATGAAGCCGATGCAGTTCGCGATGGTCGTCATGAGCCGCGCGAAGAGCATCACCTGGGACAATCTTCTCGTCCGCGACGAAGCCTTCGTGAGGGGGTTCGAAGACGAGTGGTACGAAACGAACCGCGAGGAAACCGGTTTCGACTGCCGCAAGACGCGCCCGACGCCGATGTTCACGCCGTTGAAATTGCGCGGCATGACGCTCGCGAACCGCGTTGTCGTGGCGCCGATGGCGCAGTATTCGGCGAAGGACGGCGTGCCGAGCGACTGGCACTTCGTCCACTACACGTCGCGCGCGATGGGCGGCGCCGGCCTCGTCTACGTGGAAATGACGTGCCCCGCGCCGGACGCCCGCATATCCCTGGGCTGCACGGGCCTCTGGAACGACGCACAGGAGCGGGAATTCAAGCGTATCGCCGACTTCGTGCACGCGAACAGCGACGCGAAGCTCTGCATGCAACTGGGCCACGCCGGCCGCAAAGGCTCGACGCAGTTGGGCTGGGAGGATGCCGACCACCCGATCGCGAACACGAAGGAGAACTGGCCGCTCGTCTCCGCCTCGAACGTTCCGTACTTCGAGGGCGTGAGCCAGCTACCGGTCGAACTCGATCGCACGGCCATGGCCCGCATCAAGCAGGAATTCGTGGAGGCGACGCGACGCGCCGGTCGCGCCGGCTTCGACATGCTCGAACTCCACTGCGCGCACGGCTATCTGTTCGCGAGTTTCCTCTCTCCGCTCACCAACAAACGCGGCGACAGCTACGGCGGAAGCATCGAAAACCGCATCCGCTATCCGCGCGAAGTCTTCGCGGCGATGCGCGAGGCTTGGCCGGCGGACAAACCAATGTCGATCCGCATCTCGGCGAGCGACTGGGCCGAGGGCGGCATCACCGAAGACGACACGCTCGCGGTCGCAACCGCCTTCGCCGAAGCGGGCTGCGACCTCATCAGCACGTCCTCGGGCCAAACCGTCCCGTTCCAGAAACCCGTCTACGGCCGCATGTACCAAGTCCCCTTCGCCGAGGCGATCAGGAACGTCGCGCGCGTGAAGACGGTGGCGGTCGGCGCAATCACCGAACCCGCGCAGATCAACACGATCATCGCCTGCCGCCGCGCGGACCTCGTCGCGCTCGCGCGCCCGCACCTCATCGACCCCTACTTCACCCGCCGCGCCGCAGCCTGGTACGGCGTCAAGCAAATCACCCCGCCCCAATACCTCTCCGGCGCCGCCCAAGCCCACCGCGAATCCGAACGCACCCGCGACCGCCAATTCGAGATGCAGAAGAAAGCCAAACCCCGTCACCAGAAGTGACGGGCTTCAAGCGCCGGGAATATCGCCCTTGCGAATGCCGTCAATGAACGTGCTCACGGCAAGGGCGGCGATGCGCTCCGGCGACGCGGCACCCTTGGGGTCGAGCCAGATATGCATCCAGTTGATCATGCCGAAGTAGAGCATCGCGGCAGGACGTCTGAGCGTCGGGTCGCGCCCGAGTTCGGGCCTGATCTCGCCGAGCAATGCCTCGACGAAGTCGACGAGCCGGCGCTGAATTCCGACGATCGTCCTGCGCTGTGCTTCGTTGAGGTGACGCAGCTCGTTCACGAGCACGCGCTGACGTGTCGCCGCGTCCAGATAGAGCGACATGAAACGCTGCGTGAGGGAAACGAGCTTCGCCGCAGCATCGCCGTCCTCGCCCCTCACCGCTTCGACCACGTCGAGCAGCGCCTGAACGTGACCGAGCATCGTGTCGAACAGAATGTCTTCTTTCGACGGGTAATAGTGATAGAGCAGCGACTTCGACGTGCCGCACGCCTCGGCCAGATCGGCGATCGAGGCGCCCAGAAACCCGCGCTCGGCGAACAGCCGCGCCGCGTGTTCGACGATCTCCGCCCGCCGTTCCTCGTAATCTTCCGACTGTGTGCGTGCCATCCCTTCACTCTAGCATTGAAAATCGACCGGCCATTCGGTTTATTATTCCGGTCCCTTCAATCCTAAACCCGAGTAGGCACGCCGATGTCGCTGACGAGGCCGTCGCGCCCGGACGCCGGAAATCTGATCGACCGCGAAATCGACTGGCGCCGCGTCGCGTCGCTCGTGCATGCGTCGCGCGCGCTCGACGAGCTGGAAGAGACGAAGCTCGTGCCGGAGCGGAAGATCTTTTATCAGTTCTCCGCGCGCGGCCACGACATGGCGCAGATTCTGCTCGGCCTTCAGCTCACGCACAAACGCGATGCGATCTGCGGCTACTACCGCTCGCGCCCGATCCTGCTCGCGCTCGGTGTTCCAATGGCGGATGCGTTGGGTTCGTCGATGGGTCGCGCGGACGGCTATTCCGACGGGCGCGACATCGGTGCCGTGTTCAACTACCCGAACGATGACGGCCCGTCGGCGCTGCCGATGTGTGGCGGCGTGGGCGCGCAATACACGCCGACCGTGGGCTGGGCGCAAGCGCTCGAGTACCGGCGCACGGTGCTTGCCGATCGCAGCTGCGACGGCGCGATCGCGGTGGCGCTCGGCGGCGACGGGTCGGCGGCGACAAACGGGTTTTGGGCGGCGCTCAACATCGCGACGGTGCTCAAGCTGCCGATGCTGTTCTACATCGAGGACAACGGTTACGGCATTTCCGTTCCCGGCCGGATGCAGACGCCCGGCGGCGACATCGCCGCGAACTTGAAGAGTTTTCGCGGGCTGCACGTCGTCTCGGGCGACGGCACCGAGCCGGCGGAGGCGGCAAGTCTGATCAAGCAAACCGTGCATCATGTGCGCGAGCGGCGCGGGCCGGCCTTGTTGCGGCTTACCGTCCCGCGCCTGGAAGGGCACTCGTTTCAGGATACGCAGACGTACAAGTCGCCCGAGTTCGTCGCGGCCGAGAAGGCACGCGATCCTCTGCCGAAGCTGCGGAGCCATCTGGTACCCGCCTTCATCGACGACGCCGGATGGAGGACGATCGCCGACGAGGCGGTTGCCGATGTCGAGCGTGCACGCCGCGAAGCCGAGGCGCGTCCGGTCGCCGATCTTGCCCGCACAACCCGCAACGTGTTCTTCGAAGGTGAGATGCAGGCAAAGGGAGGGCAACACCGCGACGGCTACAAACCGCCCCGCGCGAGCGAAACGCCTGCCGGCGACGGCCAGCGCATCAATATGGTCACCGCAATCCGCCGCACGCTGGAGCACGAACTTGCCCTCAACCCGCGCATGACGGTGTTCGGCGAGGATGTGGGGCCGAAAGGAGGCGTGCATGCCGTGACGCTGGGCCTGCAGGAGAAGTTCGGCGAAGCGCGCGTCTTCGACACAAGCCTGTCGGAAGAAGGCATCATCGGCCGTGCCGTCGGCATGGCGCTCGCGGGGCTGATGCCCGTTCCCGAAATCCAGTTCCGCAAATACGCCGATCCCGCGACGGAGCAGCTGAACGATTGCGGCACGATGCGCTGGCGCACCAACAACCGCTTCGCCGCACCCATGGTCGTGCGTATGCCGATCGGTTTCTTCAAGTGCGGCGATCCTTGGCACAGCCAAACGAACGAGGTGCAGTTCGTGCACGCGCCGGGCTGGAAGGTCGCGGCGCCCTCGAACGCGGAAGACGCGGTCGGCCTCTTGCGCGCGAGCTTGCGCGGCAACGACCCCGTCATCTTCTTCGAGCACCGCGCCATGCTGGACGCGCCGTCGGCGCGCAGGCCCTATCCCGGCGACGACTACGTGCTCGCGTTCGGCAAGGCGCGGCTCGTGCGCGAAGGTGCGGACCTCACGATCGTGACCTGGGGCGCGATGGTCGAGCGTTGTGAAGAAGCGGCCGACGGGCGCTCGGCCGACATCGTCGATCTGCGCACGCTGATGCCGTGGGACAAAGAGACGGTCATCGCCTCCGTAAAGCGCACGCGGCGCTGCTTGATCGTGCACGAGGACTTGATCACCGGCGGCTTCGGCGCCGAGATCGCCGCGCGCGTCGCGGAAGAGGCGTTCCTCGACCTCGATGCGCCGATCTCGCGCCTCGCGATGCCCGACATTCCAAGCCCGCACAACCCCGCGCTGATGGAATGGGCGCTGCCCTCCGTCGCCGACATTCGCGCCAAGATCGACACTCTGATCGGATTCTAGATGACCGCCACCGACATCGTCGTTCCCGCCGAACAAGAAGGCACGACTGCCGTCGTGAAGTCTTGGCTGAAGAAGGTCGGCGATCCCGTGCGCGTCAACGATCCGATCGTTGAGATCGAAACCGACAAGGTTGCCGTCGAGATCGCCGCGACCGCCGAAGGCGTGCTGTCCGAGATACTGCTCGACTCCGGCGCGGAGGTTGAGCCGGGGACCGTTTTGGGCCGCATCGCGGCGGGCGTGGGCGCTACGCAGGCGACGCCCGCGCGCGCGAACGCGAATCGCGCAGCGCCTGTCGCGACCGCACGCGCGCCGGCCGATCAGTTGCCGCCCGGTATTCGTCGCATGCTCGCCGACCACGGGCTGGATGCGGCGGACGTGCCGGTGGCGGGTGATCGGCTGACGCGCGAGGATATACAAGCGGAAGTCGAGCGCCGCGGACGCGCCGCGAAGGCGCCGGCACCCACGGGCGCGACGCACGTGCCGCACGACACGATGCGCAAACGCATCGCCGATCATCTCTCGCACTCCGTGCGCGACGCCCCGCATGTCACGGCGGTGTTCGAGGCCGACTTCAGCGCGATCATGGCGCACCGCGACGCACAAAAGCGGGCGTTCGAGCAGGCGGGGGCGAACTTGACGTTCACCGCCTACTTCGTCGCGGCATGCGTTGCCGCGATGAAGGTCGCGCCCGCCGTCAACGGCCGCTGGTTCGACGAACACATCGAAATCTACGAAGACCTGAACATCGGCATCGGCACCGCCTTGGGCGAGAAGGGGCTGATCGTCCCCGTCATCCATCGCGCGCAGACCTTGTCGCTGCTCGACATCGCCAAGCGCCTCGCCGAACTCACGGACAAAGCGCGCGCCGCCAAGCTCGCGCCGGCGGACGTGCAGAACGGCACGTTCTCGATCTCGAATCACGGCGTCTCCGGTTCGCTGATCGCCTCGCCCATCATCATCAACCAGCCGCAGTCGGCGATCTTAGGCGTCGGCAAGTTGGAAAAACGTGCCGTCGTGCGCGACGACCAAGTCGTCGTGCGTCCGATGGCCTACGTGACATTGACGATCGACCACCGGGTAATCGACGCGTTCCAGACGAACGCCTGGCTCACGCGGTTCGTCGAGACACTCGAAGCCTGGCCGCGCTGACGCGAGGAAACCGACATGGCACAGCCGCACATCCAACCGGTGCATGCGAACTTGTTCGCCGCGCTGAAGCCGCAGCCGCAAGACCCATTGCTTGCGCTGATGGCGGAGTTTCGTACCGATGCTCGCGATGGCAAGATCGACCTCGGCGTCGGCATGTATCGCAACGAGGCGGGCATCACACCGGTCATGCGCGCGGTCAAAGTTGCCGAGCGCCAGTTGCTGGAAACGCAGACGACGAAGGGATATCTCGGGCCCGAAGGCGATCCCGTCTTCGTCGATCTGCTGAAGCCGATCGTCTTCGGTACGAAGTGGGCGGCGAGCGACCGCGTCGTCGGCGTGCAGACCCCGGGTGGGACGGGCGCGCTGCGGCTCGGAGCGGAACTCGTCGCCACCGTCGCGCCGCGCGCAAAAGTGTGGCTGGGTGAACCGACATGGCCGAACCACCGCCCGCTGATAACCGCCGCGCGCCTTGCGATCGAGCCGTTCAAGCACTTCGACAAGAAGGCGCAGCGTCTGCTGTTCGACGACGTGATGGAGGCGATCGGCCGGGCCGAGGCCGGCGACATCGTGCTGCTGCAAGCGTGCTGCAACAATCCGACGGGCGCCGACTTCGACCAGGCGCAATGGCGCACGATCGCGGAAACGCTCGCGAAGCGCGGGCTAACCCCGTTCTTCGACTTCGCCTATCAGGGCCTGGGCGACGGACTCGACGCCGACGCCGCGGGCATGCGCCTCGTTCTCGACCATGTCGAGGAGGCGCTGATCGCGCATTCCTGCGACAAGAACTTCGGCGTCTATCGCGAGCGTGTCGGCGCGCTCTTCGTGGTCGCCGCGAACGGCCGCGCAGCGAACGCCGCGTACACGCAAGTTCAAGCTCTCGCGCGGGCGAACTGGTCGATGCCGTCCGATCACGGTGGCGCGGTTGTCCGCTTGGTCTTAGGATCGGAGCCGCTGCGCCGTGAGTGGAACGCCGAGCTCGACACGATGCGTACGCGTATCGTTCGGAATCGCGCGAAGCTCGCCGCGTTCGATGCGCGGCTTGCGCCTATCGTGCGCCAACGCGGCATGTTCAGTCTGCTCGACATCGCGCCCGAAGCGGCGGCGCGCCTGAAGCGGGAGCACGCGATCTATATGGTGGGTTCGGGCCGCATGAACGTCGCGGGCTTTCGCGACGAAAGCGAGATCGAGCGCTTCGAGAACGCTTTGCGGAGCGTCGGCGCTATCTGAGCGCGATCGCGAGCCGGCCAAAGCCGCGAAACCGCGCCCGGCGGTTGCGCCGCGGTGTCTCGCTCAGGCGGTAGTTCGGGAACCGCCGCAGCCAGCGGCCGATCGCGATGCGTCCTTCCATCCGCGCGAGGTTCATGCCCGCGCATTGATGCGGGCCGCCGCCGAACGCGAGATGCCGGTTTGGCTGGCGCGCGATGTCGAAGCGGTCGGGATCGGCGAACGCGGCGGGATCGCGGTTCGCCGCGCCGATGCCGAGCGTCACGAACGTGCCGGGCGAGAACGTCACGCCGCCGATCTCGACCGTACGCGTCGTAAGGCGGTTGCCGAGTTGGTTCGACGACTCGTACCGCAACACCTCCTCGATGGCGGTTCGCAGCAGCGACGGATCGGCGACGAGACGGGCACGCTCATCGGGGAAACGTGCGAACAATTCGAGCGCGTTGCCGATCAGGTTCGTCGTCGTCTCGTGTCCGGCGTTGAGCAGGAACACGCAATTCTCCGCGAGTTCGTGCGCCGCCAAGGGTTCGCCTTCGCTTTGGAGCAACCTTGTCAACACATCGTGTTCCGGATCGCCGGGCTTCTTCCGCCGCTCCGAAATCAGGCGATCGAGATAGGCGTGGAACTCGGCCAACGCCCGCTCGCCGCGAACGAACGCATCGGCGGACAGCACCGGCTCAAGTGCGCCCAGGATCGCGAGCGACCAGTCGCGCAGCGGGCCGCGCTCCTCGTGGGGAACGGCCAACAGATCGCCGATGACTTCGACCGGAATGGCGCCCGCGAAATCCGCAATGCCGTCGATCGCACCTTTCGCGGCCGCCTCGTCAAGCAGGCGCTCGACGAGCCGTTCCAACTTCGGTTCGAGCGGCGCGAGCGCTGTCGGCACCATCGCGCCCATGATCGCGCGCCGCACACGGGTGTGATAAGGCGCATCGTTGAACACGAGGCTGGTCGTGTGGTGGCGGAAGAGGCGCGATCCGACGCCGAACTTCGGACCGAACTCGGCTTTCTTGTCGGAGGAGAACGCAACGGTGTCCTGATAGACCGCGGCCACGTCCGCATGGCGGCTCATGAACACGGCACCGTCCGGCATGCGCTTCAAAGGTGCGTGCTCGCGCAAAGCGCGATAGGTGGGAAACGGATCGTCGTAGAACGACTCGGTAAGGTTCTTGAGATCGAACGCGTCTGCGAGCGCGGTGCGGCTCATGCGAAACGGCTTTCGATCCAATCCCATACCGCCGATGGGTTCTCGACCATCGCGTTGTGGCCGGCTTCGGGAATGTCGACGGCGGCCGCGTCAAGCGTCTTCAGCTGATCCAGAGAGACCAAGCGGTCGTTCGCGCCGCGCGCGAGGTGCACGGGCGCCCGTGCCGCGTCGAGTAAGGCGCGCATGGGCGGTGCGCCGACGGCGGCGGTGCGCGGATCGCAGGCAAGCCGCCATCCGTCGTTCGCCTGTGACACGCCAGCCAGCGCGGCCGGAGAGGTGCGATCGATCAGGCCAGCCAGTCCTGCTACCTTGAGGTATCGATCGGCCGCCTCGTGCTGCAAGGCGAACGTGCGCGCCGGCGCCGATGCCATTTCGCCCATGCGCGCGAGCTCCTCGCTCGTCCACGCGACCTTGATGCCGAGCCCGAAAACGCGCGCAGGCGCGAAACCGTAGGCGCCCGACGCCAGTGCGAGCGCGACTGCCCCACCCATCGAATGGCCGACGACCAAAATCTCCTGTGCGGTTCTCCCTTGCACGAGTTCACCGACGTCGCCGGCGTGATCGTCAAGCGTGTAGCTGTCCGTGTGCGCGGAGGTTCCGTGCCCGCGCAGATCGGGCGCGAGCCAACGCCCGCGCCAGCAGCCCGCGCCCGTCATCGCCTGCCATACATGCCGTGTCGCGCCCAGCCCGTGCAGGAACACGATCAGCCGGCCGCCGCTTCCGCCTTCGTCGAACGCAAGCCGCATCAAAGCGCGTTCATCGTCAGCAGCTCGTAGCTCGCGACAGGTTCCTCGTCCTGGTTCGTGACCAGCACCGCCCAGCGCACCTCGCCGTACTTGTCCGTGCGCAGCGACTTCGACTTGACGGTCAGGTTCACTTTGATCGTCTGTCCCGGCTTCACCGGCTTCAGAAAGCGCAAATTGTCGAGCCCGTAATTCGCGAGCACCGGTCCCGGATCGGGATCGACGAACAGGCCTGCAGCGAACGCCAAGATCAGATAGCCGTGCGCCACGCGGCCGCCGAACAGCGGGTTCGCCGCGGCGGCCTTCTCGTCCATGTGCGCGTAGAACTTGTCGCCGGTGAACTGCGCGAAATGTTCCACGTCTTCGAGCGTGATGGTCCGCGCCTTCGTGACCAGCGTCTTGCCGAGTTCGAGTTCGCCGAAACGCAGGCGGAACGGATGGGCGCCTTCGCGCGTTTCGGGCGCGCCGCTCATCCAGTTGCCCGTGGCCGCCGTGATCGCCCGCGGCGAGCCTTGGAGTGCCGTGCGCTGCATATAGTGCATCACGCCGCGAATGCCGCCCATCTCCTCGCCGCCGCCGGCGCGTCCCGGTCCCCCGTGAATGAGCGCGGGCAGGGGCGAGCCGTGTCCTGTCGACTCTTTCGCGCAGTCCCGGTCGATGATGACGAGCCGGCCGTGGAACGACGCCGCGCCCGCGATCACGTCCCGTACAACTTTCGGATCGTAGGTGAAGAGCGACATTACGAGCGAACCCTTGCCGCGATTGACGAGCGCGACCGCGTCAGAGAGATCGCGATAGGGCATCAATGTCGCAACGGGTCCGAACGGCTCCGTCTCGTGCACGCGCACGGATTTCGCAGGCGCATCGCACCGCAGAAGAACGGGCGCTATGAATGCGCCCTTCACGGCGTCGCCGCCGCGCACGTCGACGCGGACCGGGTCGCCGCTCACCACACGTGCTTCGTCGCTGAGTGCCGCGATCTTCGCCCGCACGTCGTCGCGCTGTGCAGAACTCACAAGTGCCCCCATGCCGACGCCATCTTGACGCGGATCGCCGATAACGACTTCGGCGAGCGCCTTCTTCAGCGCCGCCTCCGCCGCATCGATCGCGGCGGCGGGCACGAACGCGCGCCGGATCGCCGTGCACTTCTGCCCGGCCTTCACCGTCATCTCGCGCACGACCTCCCTGACGAAGAGGTCGAACTCGGGCGTGCCGGGCACGGCATCGGGGCCGAGCACCGCAGCGTTGAGCGAGTCCCGCTCGGCGATGAAGCGTACGCTCTCGCGCGCGATGACCGGATGACGCTGCAGCTTCTCCGCCGTCTCGGCCGAGCCCGTGAACGACACCACGTCTTGGCCGCTTAGATGGTCGAAGAGATCGCCGATGGGGCCGAGCACAAGCTGCACGGCGCCCTTAGGCAGAACATTCGCCTCGATAAGGACGCGGAACGCGGCCTCCGCAAGCTGCGCGCTGGCGGTGGCGGGCTTCACGATCGCAGGAACGCCTGCGAGCAACGTGGGCGCAAGCTTTTCCAACATGCCCCAGACCGGGAAGTTGAACGCATTTATGTGAACCGCCGCGCCCTTGAGCGGCGTCATCACATGCTGGCCGACGAACGTGCCGCGCTTCGAAAGGCCTTCAACCGCGCCGTCGATCAGGATCGTATCGTTCGGCAACTCCCGCCGCCCTTTCGACGCATAGGCAAACAGCGTGCCGGCACCGCCTTCGATGTCGATCCAGCCGTCGCCCTTCGTGGCGCCGGTGTCGTAGGAGAGCGCGTAGAGTTCCTCTTTGCGCGCGATCACCGCATCGCCGAGCGCCTTCAGCATCTTCGCTCGCTCGTGAAACGTAAGCGCCCGCAGGGCAGGGCCGCCGACGTCGCGTGCGTGGCGCAGCAAGGCAGCGAAGTCGCGGACGTTCTCCCCCGTCTGCGCGACGGTTTCGCCGGTCACGGCCGAGCGGATGGCCGTCATCGTTCCGCGCGGGGCGATCCAGCCGTCCTGCGCGTAAGCCTGAAGCGTTCTCATGTGGGGCCTCCCTATCGGCCGGTGAATTTCGGTGGGCGTTTCTCGCCGAATGCGGCGACGCCTTCCTTATAGTCGTGGCTGCGGCCAAGCTCGCGCTGCAGGTCGCGCTCAAGATCGAGTTGCTGATCGAGCGACTGCGTCCATCCTTTGCGGATCGAGAGTTTCGTCGCGCCGAGTCCTCTTGTAGGACCCGCGGCCAGACGTTCGACGAGTTTCGTCGCCTCCGCCTGAAGTTCGCCGTCCTCGACGACGCGCCAGATAAGACCCCACGCTTCCGCCTTCTCGGCACTGAGCGGCTCGCCGGTGAGTGCCAGCGCCATCGCGCGCGGCTGACCGGCAAGGCGTGGGAGCACCCACGTGCCGCCGGAGTCCGGCACAAGACCAATGTTCGCGAATGACTGAATGAAGCGCGCGCTCTTCGCCGCGAGCACGATGTCGGCCGCGAACGCGATGTTCGCGCCGGCGCCGGCCGCGACACCGTTGACGGCGCACACGACGGGTTTGGCCAAAGTGACAAGACGGCGAACGAGCGGGTTGTACCGGTTCTCGAGCGACTCGCCGAGATCGACGCCCGCGCCGCCGGGCGCCACCGCGCGGTCGGAGAGATCCTGCCCCGCGCAAAAACCACGCCCCGCACCCGTGATCAGCAGCGCGCGAATGTCGGCGTCGCGCTCGACGGTCGTCAACGCTTCCGCCACCTCGCCATGCATCTGCACATTGAAGCTGTTCAACCGGTCCGGCCGGTTGAGCGTCAGGCGCGCCGCACCGTTCGCCACCTCGAACAAGATGGTCTCAAAGGCCATGCCGCCATCTCCCTGGAATGTCGCGGGTTGCTCCCGCGCTCGTGTCTCATGTTACGCTTAAAATAGAACGAGCGGACGGTCAATTTCAGGACGGATTGCATGACGAACACCGCCGATGCGCTGGCGCGCCGGGTTGCCGAGCACATGCTGGCGCACGAGGGCACCGGCCCGACCTGGGGCATCGCGATCGAGGAAGTGCGCGAGGGCTATGCACGCCTCGCGATGACGGTGCGTGCCGACATGCTCAACGGTCATCGCATCGCGCATGGCGGGATGGTCTTTGCGCTTGCCGATACGGCGTTCGCTTATGCGTGCAACTCGCGCAACGCGTCGAGCGTGGCGCAGCAAGCCTCGATCGTGTTCACCGGTCCGGCGCGCGAAGGCGATCGTCTGGTCGCAGAAGCGAAAGAGCAAAGCGTCGCGGGGCGCTCCGGCGTTTACACGGTCACGGTTCGCACCGCGAACGGCACCGACATCGCCGTCTTCCAAGGTCTCTCGCGCACGACGGGGGGCCAGATTCTGCCTTGAGAATTAATTGACCGCTCGTTCGGTTTATCCTAGCATTCGCGAACGTCGCTGGAGCGCCGCCTTGTACACGACGGAATTGAAAGACAAGAAGGAAAAGCCCGCACCTCAGGCCGCGTTGCCGCCGGAGGATCCGGAAAAGCTTGCCGCGTTCGAAGGCCGCGTTGCCGCCGACGACTTCATCGAGCCCAAGGACTGGATGCCGGAAGCCTATCGCCGCACGCTCGTTCGGCAAATTTCGCAGCACGCGCACTCGGAAATTGTGGGCATGCTGCCCGAAGGCAACTGGATCACGCGCGCGCCCAGCCTACGGCGCAAAGCCGTGCTGCTCGCAAAGGTGCAGGACGAAGGTGGCCACGGCCTCTATCTCTACTGCGCGGCCGAGACGCTGGGCACGAGTCGCGACGAGATGATCGAGGCGCTGCATTCGGGCCGGGCGAAGTACTCGACGATTTTCAACTATCCGACGCTGACATGGGCCGACATCGGCGCAATAGGCTGGCTGGTCGACGGCGCGGCGATCATGAATCAGGTGCCGCTGCAGCGTACATCCTACGGTCCTTATGCGCGCGCGATGGTCAGGATCTGCAAGGAAGAGAGTTTCCACCAGCGCCAAGGCTACGAGATCATGATGGCGCTCGCCGCCGGTTCGCCTGCGCAGAAGCGCATGGCGCAGGACGCGTTGAACCGCTGGTGGTGGCCGTCGTTGATGATGTTCGGCCCGCCGGACGACAACTCGCCGAACACGGCGCAGTCGGTGCGCTGGCGCATCAAACGCGAAACGAACGATCAAATCCGCCAACGCTTTGTCGATGTGACGGTGCCGCAGGCCGAAGCGATCGGACTCAAGGTCCCCGATCCGAGCCTCAAATGGGACGAGGCGCGTGGTTCCTATGATTTCGGCGAGATCGACTGGGACGAATTCTACGCCGTCGTGCGCGGCGAAGGCCAAGTCGCCAAGGAACGCATGAAGGCGCGCGTCGAGGCCTGGGAAGAAGGCGCCTGGGTGCGCGAGGCGGCGCTGGCGCATGCGGACAAGCACCGCAGGCGCGCAGCGGCGGAGTAGGGCGATGAGCAAAGAATGGCCGCTATGGGAAGTGTTCGTGCGCGCGAAGAACGGGCTCTCGCACAAACACGCGGGCAGCGTTCACGCCGCAGACAGCCGCATGGCGCTCGAAGCCGCGCGCGACACCTACACGCGGCGCATGGAGGGCGTGAGCCTTTGGGTCGTGCGGTCGGCCGACATCGTTGCGTCCGATCCGGGCGAGGCGGCGCAGCTGTTCGAACCCGCGGCCGACAAGGTCTACCGCCACCCGACGTTCTATACGATCCCCGAGCACGTGAAGAACATCTGATGCAAGCGGCAGTCAGCGAATACGCCACGCGCCTCGGCGACGACGCGCTGATCTTGGGCCAGCGGCTGTCGGAATGGTGCGGGCACGGGCCGATGCTCGAGGTCGATCTGTCCCTCACGAACATCGCGCTCGACCTGATTGGGCAGGCGACGCTGCTCTTGAACGTCGCGGGAAAGAGCCAAGGCGTCGAGGCCGACAAACTCGCCTTTCACCGCGATGTGCTCGACTTCAAGAATTGCCTGCTTGTCGAACAGCCGAACGGCGACTTCGCCCAAACGATCGCGCGCCAATTCTTGTTTTCGAACTGGCATGAGCTGGTGCTGCGTGAGCTCTCGCGCTCGCGCCACGCCGATCTCGCCGCGATCGCTGCAAAGGCCGTGAAAGAAGTCGCCTATCACGCCAGCTTTGCGAACGAGTGGATGGTACGCCTCGGAGACGGCACCGCCGAGAGCCGGGGACGCGTCGAGAAGGGCCTCGAGTGGAACTGGCGCTTCGTGGACGAGCTGTTCGACACGGATCCGACGATGGCCGAACTTATTGCTGGCGGGGTCGTGCCCAATGCGGCTGCGTTGCGTAGCGAGTGGGATGCCCGCATTGCGGCAACGCTTGCGCGTGCCACGTTGAACGCGCCGAAACCGCACCGCGCCGCAAGAGGCGGACGCAAAGGACATCATTCCGAGCACCTTGGCCATCTGTTGTCAGAGATGCAGTTCCTGCCGCGCGCCTATCCGGGCGCGACGTGGTGAGCGCCGTGGGCGCGGCGCTTCCCGTCAGAGACAACGTCTTGGCCGTGCTTGCCCGCGTGCCCGATCCGGAAGTGCCGTGCGTCTCGATTGTCGATCTCGGTATCG
Source organism: uncultured Flavobacteriaceae bacterium (assembly GCA_964561925.1). GTDB lineage: Bacteria > Pseudomonadota > Alphaproteobacteria > Micropepsales > Micropepsaceae > SZUA-430. The sequence goes on along the minus strand of CAZLRW010000010.1, from coordinate 43,275 downwards.
TGCGCGACGTGGGGGAGGGCAAGGTCGTGATCACGCCGACCTACACGGGTTGTCCCGCGACCGCCGCGATCGAGCGCGCCATCCGCGAAGAGCTTGATCGTGCAGGTCTCGCACACATGCGCATCGAAACCGTACTTGCCCCGGCTTGGACGACCGATTGGATCAGCGACGAGGGCCGCGCGAAACTGAAGGCCTACGGCATTGCGCCGCCGCCGAAGGGTGCCGCGCGCGGATCGTTGCGTGACGAACACCCGGCGTGCCCGCGTTGCGGTTCGGCGCACACGGAAGAAGTCAGCCGCTTCGGCTCCACGCCTTGCAAGGCGCTCCACCGCTGCCTCGACTGCCGCGAACCGTTCGACCGCTTCAAATGTCACTGATCCGCCAGGGACACGTCTAAGATGTCCATCAACGCCGAATTCCATCGCCTGAAGGTCGCCGAGGTTCGGCGCGAGACGGCGGACGCGGTTTCCATCCGTTTCGAGATACCGGCGAACCTGAAAAGCGCGTTCAAGTTCAAGGCGGGCCAGCATCTGACGCTGAAGGCGGAAATCGACGGCGAGGACGTCCGCCGCACCTACTCAGTCTGCGTCGCGCCGTCGGACGACGAGATGCGCATCGCCGTAAAGCAAATGCGCGGCGGCCGCTTCTCGACCTGGGCGAACGCCAAGATCGCGCCGGGTCAGACGCTCGATGTCCTGCCGCCGATGGGCCGCTTCGTTGCACCGGAGCGTCAGGATGCGCCGATCTACATCGCGCTCGCCGGCGGCTCCGGCATCACGCCCGTCATCTCGATTCTGAAGACGGCGCTGCAGGAAAAGCCCCAGGCGCGCGCGACGCTGCTCTACGGCAACCGCGACAGCGCCTCGATCATGTTCCTTGAAGAACTTGCAGCGCTCAAGAACCGCTTTCTTGATCGTTTCGAGGTCTACCATTTCCTCGAGAACGAGGACGAGGAGATCGAGCTGTTCAACGGCCGCCTCGACCGTGCGAAATGCGATGAGGTCTTCTCACGTCTCGTCGACGTGAAGGCGGCCGACGCCGTCTTCATCTGCGGCCCGGGTCCCATGATGGATGCCGCCGAAGCAGCCCTCGCCGCCAAGGGCGTCGCCAAGGACCGCGTCTTCATCGAACGCTTCACGACAAGCGAACTCTCCGCCGAGCAGATCGCCAAGAACGAAGCGCTCGAGCGCGCCGCGCAAGGCACGATGCTGACCGTGACGCTCGACGGCCGCCGCTCGCGCGTGCCCTTCGACGCGGCCCGGGGCAACATCTTGGAAAGCGTCCAAGCCTCAGGCCTCCCCGCACCGTACGCATGCAAAGGCGGGGTGTGCACCACCTGCCGCGCGCAGGTGACGACCGGCACAGTTGCGATGAAGAAGAACTACGGTTTAACCGAGCAGGAAGTCGCCGACGGTTACGTGCTGACATGTCAGGCGGTGCCGACGAGTAGCGCCGTCGAACTCAACTACGACGCATAACGGCACGCGCCGTGGACTTGAACCGGGCTGCGTATGGCGTAACCTTGCACCCGGACGATGAGGACGGACCGATGAGCGCGAACACGAAACGACGTCTGCGCCGCGCCCGCGTGGCGGAGCGCGGCTACTCGCTTCTCGAGCTCTTGGTGGTGCTGGCGATCTTGGGGCTCATCATTGCCATCGCCGCCCCGCGCGTGATCGGCTATTTCGATGCCTCGAAGGCGAAGACCGCAGAGATTCAGATCGCCAACATTTCGGCTGCACTCGATCTCTACTACCTCGCAAACAGCGCCTATCCGACGGAGCAGCAGGGCCTGAAGGCCCTCGTGGAGCGGCCGGAAGGCGTGGACACGTGGGACGGTCCCTATCTCAATCGCGCCGACGGCATCATCGATCCGTGGGACCGGCCGTACCAGTACAAGCAGCCCGGCGCGCACGGAAAGTTCGACGTCATGTCCTACGGCGCCGACGGCAAGGAAGGCGGCGAGGGCGAGAACCGCGATCTCGTCTCCTGGTAATGCGCTTCAGCTCGGATCGGGCCCGTTCGGACGGCTGAGGATGAATGCGGCAGCGCCCGCCATCACGATCGCCTGAAGCGTAAACAGGTTCGTCTCGACGCCGACGTACCAGCTCAGCCCCAACGCAGCGGCCATCGCGAACAATGCCGCCGCTTTCGCTTTCAGACTGATGGCGCCGTAACGGTGCCAGTTTTCGATCAGCGGACCGAAGTTGGGATGCGTCAAGAGCCAGCGGTGCAGGCGCGGTGACGAACGCGCAAAAGCGAACGCTGCGAGCAGCAGGAAGGGCGTCGTCGGCAGAAGCGGCAGTGCGGCACCCGCGATCGCAAGTCCGAGTGCCGCATAGCCGACCATCAGCCAAAGCACGCGGGCGCTCATCGCGGCGCGGTCCGCTCAAGGTCCTCGAATGAGACCAAATCCATAGATCGGATCGCGTCCCGGCGCGCCCAGATCGCGCGCTTCCCGTTGCAGAGCGTTGAGAGCGCGCTTGGCAAGTTTCGGACTTGGCTCCGACACGCGTCTGGCGAACGCCGCGGCGACGATCGGGGCCGCATATGACGTGCCGGACACCGCTTCGATGGATGCCGCCGACGTTGCAGCGGGTGCGTTCACGCCCTCAGCAGCGAAATCCACGTAAGCCCCTTGATTTGCGTACTTATAAACCTTGCGTTCCGCGTCGACGGCGGTAACGCCGATGACGTTGTCGTAGGCTGCCGGGTACTGCGGCGCCCCCCGCGGCCCTTCGTTTCCGACGGCGGCAACCAGAACATGCCCCTTCGCGGCGAGCCGCGCGACGGCCCGCTCGAGCACGGGGTTTTCGGGACCGGTGAGGCTGAGATTGATGACGGCGATCCGCTTGCGCGCGAGCCAGTCGAGCGCGCTGACGACGGCGAACGCGGACGCGACATGCTGTCCGTCGAGTTCGATCGTGAAGACGTCCGCGGCCACGATCGTCGCGCCGGGCGCGGCCTGCGCCAGCCGCGAGGCGACCGCAGTCCCATGTCCGCCATCCTTCGCGGGCGCTTCCCCGAAGCGGCGCTGGGTGATCGTGACGTCTTGGAGCATTGCGTGACTGGTTGCGACGCTCGCATCCACCAATCCGATCGTGGCCTTCGTCCGCTTGCGCGCGCGCGAGGCGGCGGTCGCCGCGAAGGGCAGTGCCGCGCCTGCAGGTTCATAGATGTGGTTGAACGTCGCCGTGGCTTTGGAATCGACGGCGCGCAGTTCTTCGATCACCTCTTCTTCGGTTTCCCCGTCGCGCACGGCGATCCGGAGCACGCGCATGCCGACGGCGTTGAGTTTTTGATCCTCGAGAATCCGGTAACCGATCGCTGCAACCCGTTCGGCGACGTCCTTTCGCGTGCTGACCAGGATGACTTCGCCGCCGCGCACGCGTTCGCCGCGTTCGTTGCGCCAGATCGCGAAAGAGTCGCGATACCGTTCCGCTTCATATGTGGGGACACGTTCGCCGGACCCGCCGGAAGAGCCGGCTCGTTCGTCCGAGCGTTCCGCCGGGCCCTCGCGATCGCCCGACGAGCCGCGATCTTCTCCACCGCGATCCCGATCCTCGCCGCTGGGTCCCGAGCGGTCGCGTTCGTCGCGGTCCGAACCGCTGTCGCCCCCGCCGTCGTGCGCAAAACTGGTCGCCGCCGAAACGGTCGCAATACAGAGAGAAAGAGTGAGCACCGCCAGTGCCGTGCGCACCGCACCGAAGGATTGCGCAATCATCATGGTAAACGCCCGGCGCATTTGCTGGTCCGCAACATTTGGACGATGCTGCCGTGCGAAACGGCTGCCTTGCAACAAATTTGTTCTGGGCGCTGGAATAGAACCGCTGAATGCATCGTTGTTGTTGTGGGCGCGTATGACCAACAGTCAAAACGAGCTTCGAAAGGAAATTGCGCAGCTTCTGCCGCGACTGCGCCGCTTTGGGCTCGCCCTGGCGGGCAGCTACGACGACGGGGACGACGTCGTCCAGGGCGCGGTGGCGCGGGCGCTCGCAAGGTCGGATCTCTGGCTGCCGGGGACGCGCCTGGACAGTTGGCTGTTCAAGATCATGCAGAACGTGTGGAGAGACGAAGTGCGCAGGCGTAAGACGAGTGGATTGCGTTCGGCGGGGATCGCGGCAAGTGCGGAGACGACGGTCGACGGACGCCGGGTTGCCGAGACGCTGCTCATGCTTTCCGAGACGCGCGAGCGGTTCGCGCGATTGCCCGAGGATCAGCGCTTGGCGCTCGCGCTTGTCGTGATCGAGGGCTTGTCGTATCGCGAGGCCGCGGAGCAGCTCGAGATTCCGATCGGGACGCTGATGAGCCGTCTGTCGCGCGCGCGGGAAGCGTTGCGAACCATGATCGACGAGGGGCGGACACAACCTTCAATGCGCACGGCGGCCGGCGAATAACGAACACGCGATGACCTATATCACGAACGAAAGACTCGCCGCTTATGCCGACGGCGAACTTGATGAAGCGGACACGGCACAGGTTCGCGCGGCGCTGGCGGGCGACGAGTTGCTGCGGGCACGGCTTGCGCGGATCGAAACCGTCGACGACCGGCTGCGCGCCGCCTTTGCACAGGAGTCTGAATTGGCGATGCCGCTCGGGCTGGCCGAACTCTTGGACGTGCAGGCGCCGCGGCGCACGTGGTTTCCGGCTGGCTGGCGCCTTGCGGGGTCGGCGATCGCGGCCGGCGTCGCAGGTGTCGTGATCGGCTCGCTGTGGGGCCAGGCCCCGGTCGCAACGCCGCCGGCCGCGATCGCGTTCGCGGCGGACGTGTCGAAGGCCATTGACGGCACGCCGTCCGGATCTCGTTCGATTGTGGGAGACACGACCGTCGAGCCCGTCCTGAGTTTCATTGCAGACGGCGGGCGCGTCTGCCGCGAATTGCACATCGAGCTGGCGGATGCCGCGCGGCACGTGGTCGTCTGCCGTGTGGATGCCGCATGGCGCATCGAGGCTCTGGTGAGCAAGCCCAAGAAATCGGCTGCCGGCGGGTACGTCCCCGCAGGCGCGGCGGACGACGGCGCGATCGACGCGGCGGAAACGCGGCTGGGTTTCAAGCAGGCGATGAGTGCGGCTGAGGAAGATGCCGCGATCGCGAAGCGGTGGCGTTGATCAGTCGTGCGTGAGCGCGCGCCACGTTAGCGTCAGTCCCGCGCCACCGTCGGGACTGCCGTCCGACAGACCTGCAAACGCGTATACGTTCATCCGGACGTCGTCGGAGAGATTGAAGCGAACCGACGCCGAGACTTCGGCGGGATCCGGTTGGCCGTCGTACGAGGCTTCGCGCCAATCGACCGCCGCGCCGATCTCGGTGCCGCCGCCGAGCGGCGCCGAGATGCCCGCCGAGACAAGCCAGCCGTCCTGGCGCGGACGGGATAATGAGCTGCCCAGAAACCTGCGGCCAGCCTCGACGAAGGCGCTGATGTCGGCAAAGTCCTTCGTGAGGCCGACGATTGCGATGAAATCCGTTTCGCCGCTTCCAAGCCCTTCGTCCTCGTCGCCCGTCGGCAAACGCACACGCCCGATCAGGTCGAGATAGGTTCGTTCGGCCTGCCAGGCGAACGTGTACGTCGTGGACAGTGATACGTCGCCGATGCCGCTGGCGCTGCGATCGACACCGGGCAGCAACTCCACTTCGCCTTCATCGCCCGCCACCGAGGCGGGGCCGTCGACCTGCAGGAAGGGCACGGTCACCTTGAACGACCAGGGTGCGTTCGTGTAACGCGCGGACACGAACTCGTAGAACACCTCCGTGTCTGAGGGAGAGCCATAGTCGCCGGTCGAATACTCCGCGCCCGCGATGAAACTGAGCCGGCCCGTTGCGTACGCCGCCTGCGCGCCGGCCATGGCGGCGAAGGCGACCAAGCATACGCGGCGTATCTGCGCCATGGCGTCCCCGATACGGGATGGCCATCGGGAATCGACGGCCTTCACTAACCACATGGGTGGCGCAGTTACGCTTTACGGGAAGTTAACTGCGGCGCCCGCTAATGGCCGTTGTGGCGCCATCGCCAATAGCGCACGCTGCGTTCCCATGCTCGGTGTTCTTCCAATTCTGGTCGCCGCCTCGCTCGCCGCCTCGCCGTCGCAATCGGCACAGCACGGCGCGCACGCCACGGCTGCGCCCGCGGCCGCGACCGATGAACTGGGCCGAGGAATCGACGCCGTCGAACTGGTGGACGATGCGGGCAAACGGGTGCGCTGGAGCGTGCTCAAGGGAAAGCCGCGCGCCGTGTTCTTCGGCTTCACGCGCTGCCCGGTGGTGTGCCCGGTGACGGTGTGGGAGATCGACACCGCGCTTGCGGCGATCGGAAAGCCCGCCGACGCGCTGCAGATCAATTTCGTGACGCTGGACCCGGCGCGCGATACGCCCGAGACGATGCGAGAATACTTCTCAAGCTTCAAGCCGCGCCTACGCGCATTGACGGGCAGCCAAGCGGCCATCGCGCAGATCGCAAAGTCGTTCGAGGTCGTACACGAAAAGGTCCCGCTTGATGGCGGCGATTACACGCTCGACCACACCGCCGCGGTGTTTCTGCTCGACGAGACCGGGCGGGTCGTAGATGTCCTAGCGCACGGCACGCCGCAAGAGGTGATGGTCAAACGCCTCAAGCAGGTTCTGCGCTTGCCCTGAAGAAGTTGGGGCGCAGCTGTTGCGGCCGCGCCCCTTTGTCTGACTTACGTGCCGAACGTGAAGTCGTTGATCGTCACGTCGGCGGACGCCACGCCCAACAGCGTGATCGTGTTGCCACCGATCGTGATCAGCGTATCCGCACCGGCGTTGATGGAGCTGATCGCGACATTGGTGCCAAAGTTGGCACCAGTGACCCCTAAAGATGCCTCGAGCCGGATGATGTCCTGACCGCCGCCGCCGGGCAGGGCGTCGAACCCGATGATCGTGTCGTTGCCGAAGCCCGCGCCGAACACCAACGTATCGTTGCCGGTGCCGCCGTTGATCGTGTCGTCGCCCGCGCCGCCGATGACCGTGTCGGCACCGCCGCCGGCGTTGATGTTGTCGGCGCCGCCTTGACCGTCGATCACGTTCGGACCGCCGTTGACGGCGATGACGTCGCCGCCCTGGCTGCCGATGAAGTTCTCGATGCTCGACAGCGTGTCGCTGCCGATCTGGGCGCTGGACGCCGATACGGTCGTGATCGTGGCTCCGGCGGTGGTGCCGGACAGATCGTAGGTGTCCGCACCGCCGTCGCCGTTGATCGTGTCGTTGCCGTCGCCAATTTGCGCGATGAACCGGTCGGCGCCGCCGCCGCCCGAGAGGACGTTGACGCCGGCGCGGCCGGTGATCGTATCGCCGCCGTTGCCGCCGGTGACGTTCTCGACGCCCAAGATCGAGGTGAAGCCCGATGCGGTTCCCGCCGACAGGTCGACGGTCACGGCTGCCGCGCTGACGCCGTAGCTCAGCGTGTCGGTCCCGCCGAGGAGATCGAGCGTGATCGCCTCCACGTTCGTGACCGCGCCGCCTGCGACGTTGGTCAGCACGCTGCCGTTGAAAACGACGCCGAGCGTGTTGTTGCCGCCGGTGCCGCGCACCGCCAGCGTGTCGAAGTCGTCACCGCCGTCGACGGTGTCGGCGCCGTTGCCGACCGTGTAGTTGATCGTGTCATTGCCGGCACCGCCCAGCACGGTGTCGGTTCCGCCGCCCGCATCGATCGTGTCGTTGCCGCCCTGACCGTCGATCAGGTTGTTGGCCCCGTTGACGGTGATCGTATCGTTGCCTTGGCTGCCGATGTAGTTTTCGATGCTCGACAACCCGTCCAAGCCGGCTTCGGCGCTGGAGGCCGAGTTCGTCAGGATCGTGGCGCCGGCGCTGGTGTGCGCTAGCGAGTACGTGTCCGTGCCGAGACCGCCGGCGAAGTTGTTGTTGTTCGCGTCGCCGACGAACGTGTCGTTCCCGCTGCCGCCTTGAGCGTTCTCGATCCCGGCGATCGAGTCGAAGCCCGTCGCCGTGCCCGCGTTCAGATCGACGGTAATGCCCACGGCCGTCACCGCGAGACCCGTGGGATCGTACGAGAGCGTATCGCTCCCGCCCAGAAGGTCTACGTTGAACGACTCGACGTTCGTGACCGCACCGCCCGATACGCGGGTGAGAACCGAGCCGTCGAAGAGAACGCGTAGCGTGTCGTTCACTGCGCGGCCGTTGATGTTCATCGTGTCGAAGTCGTCGCCGCCGTCGACCGTGTCCGTCTCCTCGCCCATCGTGAAGTTGATGGTGTCGTCGCCCGACCCGCCGTTGATGGCGTCGTTGCCTTCGCCGCCCGACAGCGTGTCGTTCTCGGCGCCGCCGTTCAGCGTGTCGGTCCCGGCCCCGCCGAACAGGATGTCTTGGCCCGCCGTGCCGTCGATGAGTTCGTTCGCCGCCGTGCCGTTCACCAGGTCGCCGGTGACGATCGTCGCCAGCGACGTGACCGACTCGACCGTGCCGAAATCGTCGGTGTAGGTGACCCGCACGCGCAGTTCGCGATTGACCTCGTCATCTGACGGCGTGAAGGAACTCGCATTCGCGCCGGCGATGTCGACCCAATCCGAACCGTCGAACGACTGCCACTGGTAAAGGAACGTGGCGCCCGTCATGCCGTCCTGGTCGACGAACTCGACGGTCGCGGTCAGCGCCTGTCCCTCCGTCGGCGTCATGTCGTCGATCGTGAGGTCGCCGAACGGCAGGTCGTTGGTGTTCGCGACCGGCGCCGTCTCCGCCGAGGTGACGCTTTCGTCCGCTCCGCCGTCGTCGGTGTAGGAGACAATAACGCGGATTTTGTTGCCGACCTGCGCCTGATCGGGCGCGAAGTTTTCGGTCACCGCACCGTCGATGTTGGCCCACTCTCCGCCGGCGAACTCCTGCCACTGATAGGTGAACGTGGCGCCGTTGAGGCCGTCCGCGTCCGTAAACGCGCGGATTGCGGTGAGAACCGCGTCTTCCGCAGGCGTCGTGTCGCTGACCAGCACGGTGCCCACCGGATCGTCGTCCACGTTGGCGACCACGTCGGTCGGTGCCGAGAACACCTGTTCGATGACGCCGTTCGCGTCTTGATAGACCGCCCGCACGCGAAGCGCGAGCCCGACCTGTTCGTCGCCCGGTGTGAATGTGGTCCCGGTGACCTTTGCGACCTCGCCGAACTGTTCGATCTCCAGGTCGGCGAACTCGCCCGTGCCGGGTTCGACTTCGGCCTGCCAGAAGTAGGAGATCGGCCCTGTGATCGCGCCTGTCGGATTGCCGGGCCCGATATTGTCCGGGTCGGTGACGTTCGGCGCGTAGACGCTGATAACTTGATCTTCGGTCGGCGTGTCGTCGCTAATCGAGAGTTCGCCGGCCGGCGGCTCGTTGGCGCCGCTGATCACCATCGCCGAGTCCGCGAATTGCAGCCGCTCGATGTTGCGGACCTTGTCGACGCCGTCGGCACCCTGACCGAGGCCGAGCGTCACGCTATTGTGCGACACGGTGATGAAGCCGTCGCCGTCTTCGTCGACGCCGCCGCCTTCGATCGAGTACTCGCTGATAAGACCGGAGAACACAGCCGTGTCGAAATCCTCCGTCGGCGACATCAGGATTTCGCGCACGATCTGGATCTGACCCGGGTTGATCGCACCCGAGAACATCAGATCCTGGAATTCGGCCATGCTGTCCGCGCTGAACCATTCCGTCTCGGGATCATTCGCGTAGCGGACGCTCAAACGTACGTTCAGCCAAGCGTCGCCGTCGATGACGTCGTTGCCGCCGCGGCCCTCGATCACGTCGCTGCCGCCGCCGCCGAGGATGATGTTGCCGCCGGTGAATTGCAGCAGGTTCTCGTGGAAGAACGGATTCGCGCCGTCCTTGAGGCCGCTGATCAGATCGAAGTTCTTGAGCTCGTGTCCGACCATCGTCAGTGCGTCGGCGTCGTCGCCGCGCAGGATGTCGCTGAACGCGGTGCCCGAAAGGCCCTCGGTTAGGTCGAAACGATCCAGGAACGCGTTCGGCGATCCCGGCAGTGGCGGCAGGGCGAACGCACGCACGTTCAAGTCGGCCTCGATGCCCGCACTTTCGTTCTTGTAGGTCGCCCAGTCGAAGCCCAGCATGCCCTCGACGCGGTCGACGCCGGCGCCGGTTACCATGATGTCGTCGCCGGATTCCGAGTCGAAGTCGTCGTCGCCGCCGTCGCCGATGAAGACGTCGTGGCCGATCGACGGGCTGACCTGGAACGGATCGCCGTTTTCGCCCTGCAGCAGGTCGTTGCCGGCGCCGCCCTCGATCCAGTCGTTGCCTTCGCCCGCAAAGACGATGTCGGCGTCGTCGCCGGCGATGATGAAGTCGTCGCCGCCGCCGCCGAAGGTTTCCTTCGGATCTTCGCCGGCCACGATGAAGTCCTTGCCGAACCCGCCCAGGATCAAGTCGAATCCGGGGCCTGCGTTGATGACGTCGTTGCCGTCGCCGCCCTTCAGGTTGTCGTCGCCGAACGAGTCGGTCAGGATGTCGTCGCCGTCGCCGCCGTTGATGATGTCGTTGCCGGCGCCGCCTTCCAGCCTGTCCTTGCCTCCGTCGCCCCACAGCGTGTCGTCGCCGATGCCCGCGATTAGGATGTCGGCATCGTCTGTGCCGCCAAGAACCACGTGCTCGCCGCCTGTGAATTTGAGGTAGTTGGTGTCGGGCCCCTGCGTGGCGGGGTTGTTGCGGATGACGAGCGGGTTGAAGATGCTCGCGCCCGTCGGGTCGGCGCTGCCGAGCCCTTCGTTGAACTGCAGCGACTGGTTGACCTCGAGAATGTAGTTCGGGGTCGAGAAGACGTCGCCCGGCAAGTGCGTCACGTCCGTGTGGCGCATGATGATGCCGGCGAACGAGTTGTTCTCCAGTTGCTGCAGGAAGTTCAAGCCGACCGTGCGTCCCAGATAGTAGAAGCGATCGCCGTCCTGCAGCGCTTCCATCTGGTTTTCGAACACGAAGTTGAACGTCGAGCCCAGCATGCCGCCGAACGGCATCGTCTTTTCGGCGAGACCGCCGATCCAGAAGTCGATGTTATCGACGCCGGTGGTCGTGCGTCCGGTCTCGTCGTTGGCGTACTCCTCCTGGCCGTTCAGGAAGTTCCAGCGGTCCGTGTCGTCGGCCGTGAACACGCGCTCTTCGGGCGTTCCCTCGTTGATGACGGCGTCGCCGCCGAAGACGAGCGCCCAAGCGACGGCGCGTTTTTCCGCCGCGGTGTCGACGTCGCTCGCCACCAAGGCTTCATGCGTGCCGTAAGACGCGATGAAGTTGATGACCGACATCTCGTTCTTCACGTTCGCCGCGAAGTCGACCCAGTTTTCGTATGGCTTCAACTGAGAATCGCCGGTGCCGGTGAAGAACTCGCGCCGCGCCTCGTTCAGCGTGGGCACACCGGTCTCGCGACCGCGCACCAGGTTGATCGTGCCGAGGTCGAGCGGCAAGCCGAGCAAGTTGTTGCGCAACCCTTCCGTGATGAACTCGTCGATCGCGTTTCCGGTCTGCCGCGTCATGCCGCGAATGATGGCGCCCGCCATGTCGGATTGCGTGACGGCGCCGTCTTGCGTGAACTCGACCGGATTGAGGAATCCTTCGATCAGGCCGATGTGGTCGGCGTTGAAGCCCGCGTCGTAGCGGTCGATGGACTCGGTCAGCATCGAGTGCCCGAACCGGTAAACCACGTGGGCGAACTCGGCGACGATCGACGGGTCGATCGTCGCGTCGTACGAGCCGAACACGTTCACCATCGGCTGGACCTTGCGCGCGAACTCTTCGAACACGAGGTGCTGGTACTGCATCTCGTTGCCGAAGCGCGCGGCCTGGAACAGCCGCTCGCCGTTCCATACCAAGTCGCCGAAGTCCTCGGGCGCCGGAACGCTCGTGACCGGTGCCAGCAACCATTCGTTCAGGAACGCGACGGCTTGCGCCTGCGTCGCGCCGCCGTCGAGCAGCGCTTTTGCGTCGTCTAAGATGGTCGACTTCGTGTGATCGACAAGCCGGTTGTGCTCGGCGTGGAAGATGAAGTGGACCGTGGTCAGGCCGATGTTCTCGTTGCCGCGGCCGTCGCCGGTGATGTAGTGCGCGTCGAGCAACTCGTCGTCGAAGGTCGACGGATCGTTGTCGTCGCCGATCGAGCTGTCGGTGTCGGCCGTCTTCGGCAGACCCGGCGTATTCGGATTGCCGTCGTGGTCGTACGTGCCCGGCGCCGCGCTATGCGCGATGTCGTCGAGGAAGGCATGGCCCGTGCGCAGGGCGTTCGCGGGGATTTCGACGCCCAGCCCGCCGTTCGCCGCCGGATCGCCCTCCAGGAACGTGCCGTCGTCGAGCACGATTTGCGCGTAGCCGTTTTCGCCGCGGATGAACATGCCGTAGAAGTCGGTAGCGAGCAGGGGCACGTTGCCCACGTCGGCGTCCGTCAGCTGGATTCCCAGCATGCTTGCCGCTTGCGCCTTCACTTCGGCCCACGTCGCCAAGCCGCCGTTTGCGCCCTCGAGCATGCGGCCGTTGCAGACCGGCTCGCCGGCGCCGTTCAGCACGTATTCGCGCAGGAACACTTGGTGCGACGCGTCCGACGTGTAGGTCTGGTTCTGGTCGATCCACGACGTCGTCGTGTTCATGTGGGTATGAACGTCGTCGGCCGTTCCGAGTTGGTTGTCCTCACCCGCGTGCACCGCGATGTTCGTCGCACGGGTCAGGAGCATGAAGTTGAACGCGCCGGGCTCGGTGCTGTAGAGCGGATCGTCCGGGGCCAGCGGCACGTAAACCGTACCGTTGCCGCCCTTCGTGACCAGATCGAGACCGTGATCGAAGAACTGCCCGAACAGCGTCATCCACGAGTTGAACGGCGCCGAAAGACCTTCGTCCGGCGCCACGTTCGGAATTTGGAGATTGCCGAGCCCGTCCTCGTCGCCTGACTCGGACGCGGCCACCGCCGCCGGATTGTTCGCGGTCTGGTCGCTGATCAGGTTCGAAATCAGGCGCGGTTGCGAATCGAACAGCGACCCCGGTTGCGCGTAGTTCTTGATCTGCGTTCCCGGGACGAACGGGTTGTCCGTGCCGTTGATGTAGTTCTGTGGCAGCAATGACGGGAACGTCGTGTTCGCGGCGCCGAAATGCGTCTGCCCCGGCAAGAGATTGTTGAACCTCCCGTCGACAGTGCGCAGGCCATAGGGCAGGAACGGATTCGGGATCAGGTCGGTCAGTTCCTGACCGGCCGCGTGCGCCTCTGCGATCTTGATCTGCGCCAGAATGAAGTCGAGATCGCTTCTGATGTATTGCACCATTGTCGTGCCCTCCTAAGGGGTCTGCTGCCGGTTGTTCGGGGTTGCGCGCGTCATTGCTCTCGCCATGCGCGGTTGATGCTGTCGCTGAGAGGTTGCGTCAGATAGGCGAGCGCCGTGCGTTCGCCGGTCTTGATCATGACGGCGGCGGGCACGCCCGGTTGCATATGGCTGGCCCCCAGGCGGCGTGCCTCTTCGTCGGACACGTCGATGTGAGCGATGAAATAGGTGGCGCTCGTGCGGGAGTCCTGGAACGCGTCCGCCGAAACATGCGTCACGCGCCCGCGAACGGCGGGGGTCGTGCGCTGGTTGAGGCCGGTGAAGCGCACCTCGGTAGAAAGGCCGACCTTTACGGAGTCGACGTCGGTCGGACGCAGTTGCACCTCGACCATCAAACGATCGGCGACGGGCACGATCTCAAGGATCGTATCGCCGGAGCGCACGACCGAACCCACCGTATTGACGCGCGAAGCCATAACCGTGCCGCCGACCGGCGCGCGGATCGTCATGCGATCGTAGGCCTGCTTGGCCGCGCGATACTGCTCGCGCAGGTTCGGGATCTTGGCCTGCACCTCGCGCAGCTCACCTTGGATCGCGGTCTGCAGCTGGTTGCGCGCTTGCAGCAGCTTCAGTTCGCTCTCGATCATGGCGCTGCGCGTGCGCGCGCTCATGGCGCTGGCGCGGCCGGCATTGCCCGACAGCTGCGCAACTTCGCGGCGCAAGGAGAACACGCGCGTGCGGGTCGTGAAGCCCTTCTTGTAAAGGTCTTCGACGACGGCCAGCTCCTTGTTCGTGAGCCCGATCTGGTTGAGCGAGGCCGCACGCTCGGACGCCAAGCCGTCCAGTTCGTTCTTCAGCTGCTCGTGCTGTTCTTCGATGATCGAGAGCTGCCCGCGCAACTCAAGCTTGCGGACACCGAACAACTGGCGCTCGCCGTCGAGAATGGTCTTGATCTGCGGATCGGACTCGGCGGCGGCGATCAAATCGGCGGGAAACTCGAGCGCGTCGCGCTCGAACGACTCCGCCCTCAGGCGCGTCTCCGTCGCGAGTGCGAGGTAGAGCCCGTCGCGGGCGCGCGTGTAGCGCTCCGCCGCGTCGGCGTCTTCGAGTTCCACCAGCACGTCGCCGGCCCTGACGATCGAACCGTCTTCGACGCGAAACGTGCGGATGACGCCGCCGGTTGGATGCTGAACCTGCTTTCGTTTCGAGGCGACGACGACCTGTCCGTTCGCCACGACGGCGCTCGCGATCGGCATCGTCGTGCTCCACACGCCGAAACCGCCGATCGTGGCGGCGATCAAGCAAAAGCCGCCGATGACGGCGTTGCGCGTGTTCGTGGGCACGCCGGCGATCTTGTTCGGCCAGTTCGGTTTGCGGGCTCTAACCTGCGGCATGGCGCACCTCCGTGGTCGCGGGCTTCGAAGTCGGCACAGCGGCTTTCGTGATGCCTGCCACCGCCTTGTTCAATGCGGCCAGAACCTGATCGCGAGGGCCGAACGAGGCGATCTGGCCGGCTTGCATCACGGCGAGCTTGTCGACCGCCGGCAGAATGCCGGGCCGATGGGTGACGACGATGACGGTCCGGCCCTGCTTCTTCATGATCTCGACGGCTTGGCGCAGGTTCGCTTCGCCGGTCGCGTCGAGATTCGCATTCGGCTCGTCCAGCACGACGACCTTGCTGTTGCCGTAGATGGCGCGCGCAAGGCCGATCCGTTGGCGCTGTCCGCCGGAAAGCAGTTTCCCGCGCTCGCCGATCAGCGTGTCGTAGCCGTTCGGCAACGTCAGAATGAACTCGTGCGCGTTCGCGGTCTTCGCCGCCGCAACGATGGCAGCCGAGTCGTGCTCGCCGTAGCGCGAGATGTTCTCGGCGACCGTGCCGTCCAAGAGCTCGACGTCCTGCGCGAGGTAGCCGATATGCGGACCGACTTCCTTGGACGCCCAATCCGAAATCTCGACGCCGTCGAGCCGCACGCTGCCCGCCGTCGGTTTGATCGATCCGATCATCAGGCGCGCCAGCGTGGTCTTGCCCGAGCCCGTGGGGCCGATCAGTCCGAATGCCTCCCCCGCCTTCAGTTCGAAGGACACACCCTTGACGACGGGCTCCTTGACGCCATCGATGCGAAGGAAGACGTCCTCAAGACGGTAGTTGCCCGTCGGCACCGGTAGTTCGGTGCGCGGACCGGTGTCCTGCTCGCTGCGCAGCACCTCGTTCAGCCGTGCGAACGCCTGGCGTGCCTGGACAAAGCCCTTCCACTGGCCGATCGTAGCTTCGATCGGTGCCAGCGCGCGGCCCATGATGATCGACGAGGCGACGATCGCACCGGCAGAGATCTGGTTTTCCAGCGCGAGCCATGCGCCCAGCGCCAACGCCAGGATCTGAAGGAACTGACGCGCGAATTTCGCGGCGGCGTTCAGTCGCGCACCGCGGTCGCTGGCGAGCGCCTGCCACGCAAGGCTCGCCTCGTGGTGCTCCTGCCAGCGGCGCTGAAGGTTGTGCGCCATGCCCATCGAACGCGCGGACTCCGCGTTGGTCTGCAACGTACCGACGAAATACTCGGAGTCCCGGTGCGCGGCGGCGGCTTCTTTGAGCGCGTTGCGGGTCGCCAGTTCGCTGAGATAGGCAAGGCCGAGAATGACGACGGCGCCGGTCAACGCCAGAACGCCGAGCAGCGGGTGGATCACGAACACGATCATCAGAAAGATCGGCGTCCACGGCGCATCGAACAGCGCGATCAAACCCGGCCCGGCCAGAAAGTTCCGCATCGTGTCCAGGTCGCGCAAACCTTGCGCCGAGGACATCTGCTCGCCCTGCCGGCCGTCGAACGAAAGGCCGAACGCCTCGCCGCGCAGCTCGCCGTCGAGTTTTGCGCCCGCGCGGATGAGAAGATTCGACCTCACCACTTCGACGAGCGACTGGAACACGAGGATGCCGGCGGCGAGCAGCGTCAGAACGACCAGCGTCTCTTTGCTCTGCGAGGCGAGCACGCGGTCGTAGACCTGGAGCATGAACAGCGGACCGTTCAGCATCGCTAGGTTAATGAACAAGCTGAACACGCCCACGATCACGAACAGGCGTCGTGAGCGGTGGAGCGCTTGTTTGATCAGGCTCGTGCGTTTGTCTGTCACTCGTGTTCTCCGGGGGCGGGAGTCGAAGAGCGTGTCATGTGCCAGTTCGGGTTGCCGCGACGCCGGCTCGTGCCGATCCCGCACAACGCAAGATCGGCCCAAATCGGGCCTGGCAGGCTTCGAATGTCGGCTTTCGGCCGCATTGCGGGGGGAACCCTCTCTGTCGCGAGAGGCAGACTGCATCCGGCGGGCCAGACCCATGATGTCCCCATATCTCGGTCGGAGATGGGCCCACATGTAGGGAGTTGTTAACGTTAGGAAGCCGCTAACCGGCAGATCGCCGTTTATTCCGTTAACGGTTTATTGGTTAGCGTCACTATGTCCCCACAGTCACATCGATCGCGATGAATTAGCCGAAAATTAGGAATGCGTTGGTGTTCAAGATTTTATTCCTTATCATTTCCGAAATATTTTCAGAGGCGCGTCTGTCGGATTTGCCAGCGCAATCCGCGGAATCGTCCGGGTGGGGCCGGTATGAACAAAGCACAAGCTATTGTTGTCCGCAGGGTGACGTTTGCAGCTGTAGCGGTGCTGGCGGCTTGGCCTGCCGCCGCGCACGACATCCCGACCGGCTTTCCGCCGAGCCCGCTGTTCGGCGCGCAACCGTTCACGCAGGAGATGCTGCAGCTCGAGGAATTCGGCACGAAGCCGATCCCCGGGACACCATGCGCCAACTGTGCGCCGCTGCCCTCGCCGGCCACGTGCGGAAGCAGTCCCGACAGCATCGCGCTCGACGATTTCTTGAAGAAACCGCTGTTTCCGCTGCCGACGCGAGAGGCAAACACGTCGCTGCCGAACCCTTGGGCGTCGAAGATCGGTCAGTGCGTCTATCCGCTTTCGAAGAGTGCGACCGAAGGCCGTCCGTCCGGCGAGTGGTTCGCGCATCAGCGTTGGAGCGACTTCAAACCCACCGCCTATGTCGTAACGGCGCAGGCCGGCGCGCGCGTAAACCGGGGCGTGCGCGACGGCGCGCAGCGTCACCAATACACGGCCGGCGAATTCGGGCCGGCGGGTCTCTACTATAAGGGCGGCACGACCGCGGGCGTGCAGCCGCGCTTCCATCCGAACATGCCGGTGCAGCAACCGAACGCGCTTTGGACGTTCGACGGAACGTTTCCGCCCAAGTTGATGGTCGCGCGCTACGGCGAAAGCGTCGTCTTCCGTCACTACAATGCGCTGCCCATCGACGTGGCGGCGAACGCCGGATTCGGCACGCATACGATCACGACCCATCTCCACAACGGACACACGCCGGCTGAAAGCGACGGCTTCACCGGCGCCTACTACTTCCCGGGCCAATACTACGACTACCGCTGGCCGATGATTCTCGCGGGCTACGACACGATCAACACCGGCGCGACCGAACCGCGCGCCGCCACGCCGAACGGCGCCGGCGGCACGACGCGCATCCGCGGCGACTGGCGCGAGACGATGAGCACGCTCTGGTTCCACGACCACATGGTCGATTTCACGGCGCAGAATGTCTACAAGGGCAACGCCGCCGTGATGAACATCTTCAGCGCCGTCGACCGCGGACGCGAAGGGTTTGAGTGCAATTATGGCGATCCGACGAAAGTGAACTTGTGCTTGCCCAGCGGCACCGCGCTCGACTGGGGCAACCGCGACTACGACATGAACCTGTTGATCTCCGACAAGGCGTGGGACGCCAACGGACAACTTCGCTTCAACATCTTCAACAAGGACGGCTTCCTCGGCGACCGCGTCCTCGTGAACGGCCTCTACAAGCCCTACGTCAAAGTTCGCGCGCGCCGCTATCGCTTCCGCGTGCTGAACGGCAGCGTGTCGCGTCTATGGAAAATCGCGATCGTGACCTCGACCGGTCAGCGCGTGCCGTTCCACATGGTGGCGAACGACGGCAACATCATGGAGCACGCGGTTCCGTTCCCGAACGCGGAGTCGCAGGAGCTCCCGTCGCAGGGCATCGGCGAACGCTTCGACATCGTCGTGGACTTCAAGGCCTACGCGCCCGGCACGAAACTCTACTTCGTCAACTTGCTGGAGCACGCCGACGGCCGCGGCCCGAAGGACGTCATCCCACTCGCGCAAGTCATGAACGGAACGTACGGTGACGATCCGGTGGTGGGCAAATTCCTGGAACTCAGGGTGGTCAGTTATCCGGGCATCGACCGCAGCATGAACCCGGCCGACTACGTCGAGGGCAAGAAGAAGATGATCCCGCGCCCCGAGATCACGAGCGCGGAACTCGCGACCGCGCGCGTGCGGACGTTCGAGTTCGGACGCAGCGACGGTACCGACGACAAGCCTTGGACGATCAAGACGGATGGCGGTCAAGGTCTCGGCACGGACGTGAAACGCATCGACGCCGCGCCCACGCGCGGCAATCTCGAAATCTGGCGCGTGAGCACCGGCGGCGGCTGGGCGCATCCGGTTCACATCCACTTCGAGGAGGGCCGTATCCTGAAGCGCGACGGCGGTCCGCCGCGTCTGTGGGAAAAATGGGCGCGCAAAGATCTCTACACGATCGGCGACACCGGGGGGCTGCCGCGGAGCTTCGACATCGCGCTGCGCTTCCGCGAGTTCATGGGCACGTACATGGAGCACTGCCACAACACGCAGCACGAAGATCACGCGATGCTTCTGCGCTGGGACATCAAGAATCCCGGTCAGACGATCATGATTCCGGCACCGATCCCGACATGGGAAGGCACCACATACGAATCCTCCTACGCGTTGGCCGACTAGTTGCAAGCGGCAGGGGCGTCGAACGGCGCTCCAAGAGTGGGAAATGATATCGAGGCTCGTCACAAGCCTGTTGGTTGCGATCGCGCTCGCCGCTCCGGATGCGCGGGCGGAGCAATCGTGGGGCCGCGGCTATTTTCCGAACACCGTGCTCATCGACCAGGACGGCAAGCGTCTGCGTTTCTACGACGACGTCATCAAGGGCAGGGTCGTCGCGATCAATTTCATCTACACGAGTTGCGGCGACGTGTGCCCCGCCGAAACGGCACAGCTGCGCCGCGTTCAGGAACTGCTGACGGACCGGCTCGGCCGCGACGTCTTCATGTATTCGATCTCCGTCGACCCCGAGACGGACACGCCCGCCGTGCTGAAGCGCTACATGCGCATGTTCGACGTTGGGCCCGGCTGGTCCTTTCTGACCGGCGATAGGGACGAGATCAATCTCCTGCAGAAACGCCTGGGCCTCCGGCCCGTGGAGCGGACGCGCCTGAAGGATCATTCGATCAGCATGATCTTCGGCAACGAGGCGACGGGCCAGTGGATCAAGCGCTCGCCCTACGACGACCCGAAGGTGCTCGCGCAACTGCTTGGCGAGCGTCTTCACGGTCACGGCGCCGGGAGTGCCGGTGACCGCCAGGCCTACGGCAACGTCGCCGAAGTGACCGACAAATCCCGCGGCCACTACCTTTTCAAAACGCGCTGCACGTCGTGCCACACGATCGGTGAGGGCGACCGCTTGGGTCCCGACCTCGCCGGTGTCGTCGCCGCGCGCCCCCGGGATTGGCTCACACGCTGGCTGATCGAGCCGGACAAGATGCTGGCGGAGAAGGACCCGCTCGCACTCGCCCTGAAAGCCAAGTACCGCAACCTGCCGATGCCGAATCTCGGGCTGAACGACATCGATGCCGCCGCACTGATCCACTACATGGAGCAGCAGGACAGGCGCCTTGGCAGCCGCGCGTCTGCAGGCGGTAAGGAAAAATTAACGGCACCGGTAAACTAATCCCTAAGGCTGGCGGGCCGGCGTTAAGCCGTTGCGCCCGCGTGCGGATGGATGATCGTGCCCAGTTTTGCGTATGAAGCGGCCGGCCCCGACGGCGTGATCGGACGCGGCGTCGTCGATGCGGCGAACCGGGCGCTGGCGGTCGAGCGGATCCTGGCCTTAGGCCGCACGCCGGTGCGTGTGGTCGAACAGGACGGCGATCCGGCCGCGGCACCGGCCGCGTCGCACCTTCTTCCGGTGTTCGGCCTTGCCGGCGAACGTCTTGCCTTGCTTCGGGAGTTTGCGAGTCTGCTGGGCGCGGGCCTCAGCGTCGAGCGAACGCTGGTGGCGATGCAGGGTCTTGCCGCAAAACCGCGAACGCGCGGAGCCGTCCAAGCGATCCTTGCGGGCGTTCGCGGCGGCGAACCGTTGTCGGTCGCAATGCAACGCGCGGATCAGCTGTTTCCGGAATCGCTGCGCCGCCTCGTGGTCGCCGGCGAGGCGAGCGGTCAGCTGCCCGCCGTCATGACCCGGCTGGCAGGGGCGCAAGCCAAGAACAAAGAGCTCCAAGAGCGCACGGTTTCGGCCCTCATTTATCCGGCGCTTCTCGTCACGGTGATGATCGTCGTGCTGACGATCATCTTCACCGTCGTCGTCCCGCGGCTGGAACCTCTGTTCGCTGAAAGCGGCGCCGCCCTGCCGTGGCCGACGGCGTTGCTGCTTGGCGTTTCCCGCTTCCTCGACGCTTACGGAAGCGTCCTTGGTCTCACGCTGGCCGTAGGGTTCGCGGGGCTGCTCTATACGATGCGGCAACCGGCGGCGCGCGTCGCGCGCGACGCATGGGCGCTGCGATCGCCGGTCGTATTCGGAATACCGCGCGGATCCGAGGCCGCGCAGTTCTGCCGCAACCTCGCGATGCTGGTCGACGGCGGCTTGCCGCTCAATCGCGCGCTTGAGGCCGCCCAGGCTTCGGCTCGGAACGCGGAGATGCGCCGTCAACTCGCCGGCACCGTCGAACTTGTGCGCCAGGGCCGTTCGCTGCGCGCGGCGATCGACGCGACACCTGCGCTACCGCGCGTCGTGGCGGAGTTTGCGGCGGTGGGGGAGGAAACCGGCCGGCTCGCCGCCATGTTGAGCGAGGCGGCGGACGTCCTCGACCGCGATGTGCAAACCAAGCTCGACCGGTTGTCTGCGCTGTTGCTGCCGGCGGTGACGATCGTGCTGGGCCTCGCGGTCGCGGCCATCATGGGCGGCGTTGTCAGCGGCCTGCTCGCCGCCAACGACATGGCGCTTTGAGCCGTGGCGCGCGCGAACGGATACTCGCTGCTGGAGTTGGTGGTGGTGCTCGGCGTCGCGGCTCTGCTTGCATTCGTCGCTGCGCCGGCCGTTGGCGGTTGGATCGACGGGGCGACACTCCGCAGCGACGCGCGCACGGCGATGAATGAGATACGCCGCCTGCGCGAGCAAGCGCTCGATCGTCAGACGGACATCGCCGTCCCGGTGTCCGCCGGTGCCGCCCATGTTCTGGCCGCGTCCAACGGCGAGGCGATCTCGCTGTCGCAAGGAACGAGCGCCACAAGCATGGGCCTCGCCATCGCGTGGGACGGCACCGTCGCCGGACGTCTCGCGCTGCGGCGCGGCGGTACGACGCTTGTCGTCTCCGCCGATCCGCTGACCGGCCGCTTGACCGTGGAAGGTGCGCAATGAGCGGCGCGCGCGGCTTCACGCTGATCGAGACGCTGGTTGCGCTTGCGATCTTGGCGGTACTTCTCGTGGCGTTCTACGAAGCCATGGGCACGGGCTTTCGTACGCTGGATCGCGCCGCCCTGATCGAAGAGGCCGTGCTGATCGCGCAGTCCGAGCTCGATCGTGCGGTCGCGCATCGGCGCATCCCCGACGAGAGGCAGGGCAGGGCCGGACGACACGCTTGGCGTATCGAGCCTCGCCCGTTTGGGCGTGCGGCGGCCGATGCACCGCTTCGACCGGTGCTCGTGCGCTTGTCGGTGACCCCGCCCGGCAAGGCGCGGGAGATATCGATCGAGCGCATCATCTTGGTCAGCCGGGGCGGCGAATGAGCGGGGAACGCGGCTACTCGCTCCTCGAACTGCTGCTCGCGCTGGCGTTGCTCGGGTTCATCACGCTGGCGATGGCGGGCGGCTTCCGCTTCGGCACGCGCGCATGGGAGCGCAGCGAAGACAAGGTCGCGAGCATCGAACGCATTCAGGGCGCGCAACGCATCTTGCGGACACTGCTGCAAGGCGCCGTGCCGCGCGACTTGGATCCTTCCCAAGCGGGCGATCCCGAGCTGTTTCGCGGAACGGGCCGCAGTCTTTCGTTTGTCGCGAACGCTTCTTCGACGCTAGGCGGCGGGGGCGCTGTCCGATATCGACTGCTGATCGAAGGCATCGGCGAACGCCGCAATCTCGTGCTGGCGTGGCGGGCTGCAGGCGGCGAGCGGCGCCTCGCCGTACTGTCCGCGCGCGAGATTTCCCTTGCTTACGCGCGGCTCGATCAAACGGGCCGGCTGATCTGGGCCGGCGAGTGGCTCGATCAGTCGGGCGCGCCCGCGTTGGTCAGGGTGCGCGCAAGTCTCGAAGACGGCGTTTGGCCCGACCTTATCGTCCGTCTACGGATCATGCGGGACCCGTCCTGCCTCTACAATCCCGACACGTTCGAGTGCCGTCATGCGTGATCAACCCCTGATCGTCGATTTGGGCGCACCGGCGCGGCTCTCGGATCTTCCGCGTCTTGCGGCGTCGTTCTTCGCTTGGTGGGGCGGCACGCTGCGCGGCATGCTGCCCTTGGCGTCGGCGCGCGCTCGAGCAAAGCCCGGGGCCACGCTCTACATCCGGCGCGACCGTTGGTTCATCAAGACGGCCGCGGATCAAGGAGCGCTGACGATCGAAACCGCTGCAAGCGACGGCGAGCTTGCCGACAGGCTACTGCTTGCCGGCAATCGCGTGCCGCTTTCGCGCCTGACGGTGGCGCTGCCGCCGGAGCACGTTCTGCTGCGCCGGCTCGAATTGCCGCTGATGTCGGACGCTTACCTGCGCCAAGCCGTCGAACTGCAGATCGATCGTCTCTCGCCGTTCAAGACCGACGCCGTGCGCTACGATGCGCGGGTTGCAACGCGCGATGTGGAGCGCGGCGTCGCGCATGTTGACGCGGCGATCGTGCCGTTGATCCGCATCGTCCCGGTCGAACAGCGCCTGCGGGCGTTGGGCATCGAGGCGGTCGCGGTCGATGTCGAGGGCAAGGACGGTGCGCTCGAGGGTTTCGACCTTCGTCCGGCGCCGACGCCGGAGGAGCGAAGCCGTCGCCGAACGTTTAATCTGTTCCTCGCGGTCGCCGCCGTTGCCGTGTGGATCCTGGCCGTCGTCGCCTGGAACGATGCCGGGGCGCGCGAGGCCGAGGCGTGGCGCGCGCGGATCGCCGAGCTGACGCCGGCGGCCGAACGAAGTGCCGCCGTGCGCAGACGGATCGAAGCGATGGCGGCGCCGGTCACGGCCGCCAATGCGCACGAACCCACGCAGATGCTCGACATTTTGGCCGAACTCACGCGCGTGCTGCCCCAGACGGCGCGCGTCGTCGATCTGCGCGTCGGCGGCAAGGAGATCGCATTGTCGGGGCTGGCGGCGAACGCGCCCGCGCTGATCGCAGCTTTGGAAAGCTCGCCTCGTTTCCGCGGCGTGAAGTTCGCCTCGCCGGTCGTGCGCAAATCCGACGGCACGGCCGAGCGCTTCGACATCGTGATGGCGCTCGAAGAGGTGCGCGCGCCATGAAGCTTGTGCTCACGCCGTTGCGTCAGAAGGCTTTGGCGCTGCTGCTTGCACTCGGTACGGCCGGTGCGGCGGCCGTGCTGGCCGTGCAGCCGCTGTGGCAGTCGGCGTCGCTTCAAGCCGAGCGCGTCGGGATGCTGCGCGCGCAGGCCGGCAGGCTCGAAGCGCTGGCCGCCGCGGCGCCCAAATTCGACGACCTGGCGCGCCAGATCGCAATGAACCCGGACGTCGCCGGTCTGACGATCGCAAGCGTCGAGCCCGGCGTCGGCGTCGCCGAGCTTCAGACCGGCCTCAACGACATATTCGGCGCGGCCGGCGCGACCGTGATGAGCGGTGAGGCGTTGAACCGGGCCGGCAATACGGTTGCGGTGGAGACGACTGTGGAAACGGACATCGCCACGCTCGTACGCGCTCTTCATGGCGTCGCATCCGCGCGCCCGCTGATGAGGATCGAGCAACTGTCGATCCGCGAGCCCGACGGGGAGTGGACGGCGCCGAGCGGCACGGCGTCGGCGCCGAACAAGCTCATCGCGGTTATCGTCGTCTCGGCTTGGACGCGGGCACCATGAGCGCGCGCGCCTCGCCGCTGACGCGTTGGCTGGTCGCGGCGACCATAGCCGGAGCGATCGCCTTGCTGGCGGCGTTTCTGCCGTCGCCGATGGTTCTGCTTCGCGCTTTCGAACAGCCTTCCGCCGTCACCGTGCCCGCCTTGCCGAAGCTGTCGACGCCGGACGTTCCGGCGTTGTCGGCTTATGACGAGATCGCGGCGCGGCCGATTTTCAACGAGGGACGCAAAACAGACCCAGACGCACCGCGGGCGGCTTCGTCGCCCGCGGTCGCGCGCTCGACGGGCGGCGAACTCTCCGAGTTTCGGCTGGTCGGCATTGTCGCCGACAGCGCGATCCAACGCGCGATCGTCGAGCGCGAAGGTGCTGCCTCCCTGCGCGTCGCACCCGGCGACGAGATCGCCGGGTGGCGAGTCGAGAGCATCGATCGCGCGGGAATCGTCGTCACGAAGGATGCGCGCTCTCTCAGGATTGCTATTCCAAAATCTCAGCCGCGCCGGACAACACCCTAGTTGCGTTGAGTATTTCGACCCGCCGTCGCGCGAGTGTGTCCGCCGTGCATGGGCCCAAACTTGCGTGCCGTGCAAGCGCTAGTCACGATGAGGCGTCGGGCGCTCTGCGATTCGTGCGTCCGCGGGGATTACAGAGTGCGTATGCACGGGGACGGGGGAATGACATCGCGCTGCGATGGCCGGGGGCGTTTTGCATCGGCCTTGGTGTCGGTTGTGTGCGTTCTCGCGCTCGCGGGATGCGCGCCCGACGAACCGCCGGTGACGGTCGAGGCGATGCACGGCACGACCGCTACCGTGGCTCCCGAACCGGTTTCGGTGGTGATCCAGGCCGACAGCGAAAATCAGGGTCCAAAGACGGAGATCTTCGCCGCCGAAGAGAAGTCCGCCGTTGCCACGCCCCGTCGCGCCGCGACGTCAGGCCCGCCCGGCGACGTGACGCTGGACTTCGCCGATGCCGACGTCAGAGACGTTGTGCGTACCGTGTTCGGCGACATGCTGAAGGTGCCGTTCGCAATCGATCCGCAGATCCAAGGCAAGGTGACGCTGAAGACGAGCGAACCCCTGCGCCGCGACGACGTGGTCGCAGCCCTCGAGACGGCGCTGAAAGTGAACGGCGCCGTCATCGTGGTCGCGGACGGCGTTCACAACGTGGTGCCGGCGGCGGACGCGCAGAAGCGAGGCGGCGGCATGGCGTTCGCAGGCGCCCCCGGTGCCAGGCTTCCCGGCTACGGCGTCGAAGTGGTGCCGTTGCGCTTTATCGCCGCCGACGAGATGAAGAAGGTCTTGGAGCCCGTGTCGCCCTCGGGCGGCGTGATGGGCGTCGATGCCACCCGCAACTTGATCTTCCTCGCCGGTACGAGCCAAGAGCGCGCCACGATGCTGGACACGGTGCGCCTGTTCGACGTCGACTATATGCGGCGGATGTCCTACGCGCTGGTACACCCTGATTATGTGGACGCACCGGCGCTCGCGCGCGAACTGGGCCGCGTGTTCGCGACGACCCGGGGGCCCGGCGCCAGTCTTTTGCGTTTTGTGCCGCTCGCCCGTGTGAACACGCTGCTGATCGTATCGCCCAACACGGCTCTGCTCAAAGACGTGTCGCGATGGGTCAACCGGCTCGATGTGCCGCCCCGCGGGCCCGGCCGCCGCATCTACTACTACCGCCTGCAGAACGCGAAGGCCGAGGACGTCGCGCGCGCGCTCGCTTCGGTCTACGGCGCCGCCGTCGATTTCAGCGGCGTTCAGCAAGACGAAGACGACGGTTCGATCGACGGGTTCGAAACCGGCATCGACGCACCGCCGCCGCCCGGGCCCGAGTCGTCCGCCCCGCCGCCGCGCGCGGCCGATCCCGTCTTGCGCGGGAGCCAGAGCAAGGGTCCCCATATCGCAATCGACCAGACGAACAATGCGCTGATCATTCGCGCGGACGGCTCGGAGTACGCCGCGCTCGAGCGTTTCTTGCGCGAGATCGACATCGCCCCCGATCAGGTGCTGATCGAAGTGACGATCGCCGAGGTCTCGCTGAACGACGTGCTCAAATACGGCGTCGAATGGTTCTTCAAGAACGCCGACCAAACCTACAAGTTGAGCAAGACCGGCACCGTGAAGTCGTTCTTCCCGGGTTTTGCGTTCACGTACACCGTTCCCGACGTGGACGTGGCCTTGAGCGCGTTGGGTTCGATCACGGACGTGAAGGTTATCTCCTCGCCGAAGCTGCTCACGCTGAACAACAAGACGGCGACGCTTCAGGTCGGCGATCAAGTCCCCGTGATCACGCAGACGGCGACCGGCGTGCGTGACGCGACCGACCTCACCGTCGTCAACTCGGTTCAGCTGCGCGACACCGGCATTCTGCTGCGCGTGACGCCGCGCATCGGCAAGAGCGGCGCCGTCTTCGTCGACGTGCGCCAGGAGGTGAGCAACGCGATCGCGACCGACACCTCCGGCATCGACTCGCCGACCATCCAGCAGCGCAAGCTGTCCAGCACCGTCGCCGTCCAGGACGGCGATTCCATCGCGCTCGGCGGTCTCATCCGCGACAGCGTCAATTACGGCGACAGCGGCGTTCCCTTCCTGAAGGACGTGCCCGTTCTCGGAAAGCTGTTCGGCACCACGGACGTGACGACCGACCGAACGGAGCTGCTTATCTTTCTCCGCCCGCGTATTATTCGCAGCGCAGCTGCCGCGCGCGAGATGACGGATCAACTGCGGCGCAGCCTCAAGGGTCTCGACGACCTGATGGGAAAGGACCGTGTTTCCTCGACTGGCGCATACGGCACGCAGCCTTAGGCGCGCGCTCGATCCGGCCGAACGCGGCGTGGCGTTGCTCGCCGTGCTCGGGTTTCTCGCCGTCATGTCGTTGCTCGCGATCGGCGTGGTCGGCGCCGCGCGGACGGCGGCGACCGGGGCGTCGCGTGAGCTGTTGCGCGCACAGGCGCAAGCCGCGGTCGAAAGCGGCATCGATTTCGCCGTGGCTGAACTTGTGAACGGCGGCGGCTTCGCGCCGTCGTTCGTCACCGAGCCTCAAACCGTCGAAGTCGGCGGCTTTCGCGTGCGCATTTCCGCGCGCCCCGAACATGCGAAAGTCGATCTGAACCACGCCGACGCAAACCTGCTCGCGCTCCTCTTTCGCGCCGGCGGTGCAGATCAGGCGCGCGCTGCCGCACTTGCGTCCGCCGTCGAAGATTGGCGCGACGGCGACGACCTGGTGCGCGTGAACGGTGCGGAGCGGCGTCAGTATCAAGACGCCGGCCGGACCGATGCGCCCGCGAACAAACCCTTTGGCGCGGCAGCCGAACTGAAACGCGTGCTCGGGGTGACCGGGCCGCTTTACGATTGCATCCGCCCCGAGGTCACCGTGCTGTCGCAGCGGCAAGGCATCGACCTCGATTTCGCGGCACCGGCGCTTCGTCAGGCGGCAGGGCTGGAGCGTTCCGCCAAGCCGGAGGAGCCGCCGGCGATCGATCCCGGCGGCGTTTTCGAAATCACCGCGCGGCTCGTCGACGATGGGCGGCGCGTGCGGCGCGCCGAACGCGCCGTGGTAAGGATCACCGGCAATCCGAACGATCCCTATTGGATTCTCTCGGTTGAGGCGGCGCAGCCGCTCGAAGACGCAGCCGCGCGGCATTGTCCGACGACCGTGACGTCGGCGGCGCGGTGATGGTCGATCCGCCGCTCGACTGGTTGATCCCGACGATCGCAGCGCCCTTCATCGGCAGTTTCTTGAGCGTGCTCGCCGTTCGCCTGCCGCGCGGCGAAGACGTGATCGTCTCCCGTTCGCGCTGCCGCGGTTGCGGCCGCACGTTGAGCGCGGCGGAACTCCTGCCCCTCGTCAGTTGGGTTCTGCAGAAGGGAAGGTGCCGGGGATGCGGTGCGGCGGTGAGCCCGCTTTACCCGGTCATGGAACTCGGTGCGCTGTTCCTGGTCGTCTGGGCGTCGTTCGTCGTCTCAGGCGCCGTGCTTTGGGCGACCGTCGCGCTCGGCTGGACGTTGCTCGCGCTTGCTGCGATGGACGTTCGCGATTTCATTTTGGCCGACGTCCTGACGCTTCCGCTCGTGGCTGCGGGCCTGGCGGTCGCGTGGTGGCTCGATGCGGCAGGATTCCATTGGCATGTGCTTGGTGCGGCGACAGGCTTTACGCTGATGGTGGCGGCCGCCTGGGGTTACAAAGCGATCAGGGGGCGCGAGGGGCTCGGCTTTGGCGATGCGAAACTGATGGCCGCCGCGGGCGCTTGGACAAGCATCGAGGGGGTCGGCACGGTGTTGCTCTACGCCGCGCTGGTGGGCCTGGGGATCGCCGCAGTCTGGCGCCTGGCGGGCCGCGAGGTCGATGCAACCATGCCGATACCTCTCGGCGCGGGGATTGCAGCGGGCCTTTGGTTGACGTGGCTTTATGGGCCGTTGCTGCTCGGGGTGGGCGCTTGAACCTCGCGTGGCCGGTGGCCGAAAATGCCGCGCCGGAGGGACCGCCCCATGTCCGCAGCCGCGGAAACACTGCCGAGCGCCGAACAACGGCTCGTCGACCATCTGCGCCGGAACGGCAAGCTGGACGCCGAGAGTGCCGAGCGCGCCTGGCGCGTTTTCGAACAGAGCGGCGTTAGCCTTACCAAGATTCTGCTCGAATTGGGGCTGGTGCCCGAGCGCGATCTGGTGGCCGCATTCGCCGAGGGTTTGGGGATTCCGGTCGCCGAGGCGGGCGAGTACCCGATCGAACCGATCTTGCCGGACGAGGCGACCGAGCGCTTCCTCAAGGAGAGCAAGACCGTACTGCTCGCCGCGAACGACGACACGGTCACCGTCGCCTCGATCGATCCGCTCGACAAGTTCGTCATCGACGCGCTCGCGCTGGCGACCAACCGGCGCGTCATCGTCAAAGCGGGAACGTCCGGCGACATCGAGGAGGCGCTTCGCCGCCTCTATGCCGACGCCGAAGGTTCGGCGCTGGCCGCCGCCGCGGGTGGCGCGGCACAAGATGCGACGGGGGCCGATCTTGCCCGGTTGCGCGAAAGCGCCAGCGAAGCGCCGGTGATCCGCTTCGTCAACGCGCTTATCTCGCGCGGCGTCGAGGCGGGCGCCTCCGACATTCATATCGAGCCGCTGGAGCGGCGTCTGCGCATCCGCACGCGCATCGACGGCGTCCTGAAGGAAGAGGAACCGGCCGCGATCGAACTCGCGCCCGCGATCGTCTCGCGGTTGAAGATCATGAGCGGCCTCGACATTGCCGAACGCCGCCTGCCGCAGGACGGCGCCGTGAAACTCGCCGTGCGGGGCAAAGAAATCGACTTGCGCATCGCGACCGCGCCCGTGACGCACGGCGAGGCGGTGGCAGTGCGCATTCTCGACAAGTCGTCGGTCGCGCTCGACTTCGACGCTTTGGGATTCGAACCGGCGCTGCAGGCGAAACTCGGCGCGCTGCTCGACCGGCCGAACGGCATCTTCCTGGTCACGGGCCCGACCGGCAGCGGCAAGACGACGACGCTTTACGCCGCGCTCCAACGGCTCAACACCGCCGAACGAAAGATCCTCTCGGTGGAGGACCCCGTCGAGTACAAGATCGCCGGCGTAAACCAGGTTCAGGTGAAGCCCGACATCGGCCTCACCTTCGCGCATGTGTTGCGCTCGTTCCTGAGGCACGATCCCGACGTGATCCTCGTCGGCGAAATTCGCGATCCCGAGACGGCGCGGATCGCGGTGCAGGCCGCGCTGACCGGACACCTTGTACTCTCGACCGTGCATACGAACAGCGCCGCCGGCGCGCTGACGCGGCTTCTCGACATGCATGTTGAGGATTATCTGCTGACGTCGACGATCGTCGGCATCCTGGCTCAGCGTTTGGTGCGCCAGCTCTGCCCGGCCTGCAAAGAGCCGGCGCAGCTTGGTGCCGAATGGGCGGCAGAGGCGGCTGCGATCGGTGCGCCCGCGCAGGCGAAGGTGTTCCGCGCCAACGGATGCGCGAGCTGCCACGGCACCGGCTACCGCGGCCGGACGGTCGTGAGCGAGTTGCTCGTGCCAGACGAACAAATCCGCCGCCTTGTCGTCGACCGCGCCGCCGCCGCGCAAATCCATGCCGCCGCGCTAGGGAGCGGCATGGAAGGCCTTCGCCGCAACGGCCTACGCAAAGTGCTGGCCGGCGTGACGACCGCGGAGGAAGTGGCCCGAGTCGCCCAAGAGGAAACCTGACGCCTCAGAACGCCGCGCTGACGCGCACGCCGTAGGTCGCCGGACGGCCGCGAACGGCAAAGTCGTCGGTCGTTCCCGCCACAAACGTGTTGCGCGTTTCGTCGTAGGTCTCGTCGAAGATGTTGCGGCCCCAGAGCGCGAATTCCCACGGCGAGCCGTCCGGTCGGATCGCGACGAAGGCGTTCGCCAGCCAATAGCTGTCGAGCGTAAACGCGGGGCCGAGCAGCGGGAAGCTTTGTTCGTCGCGGTAGCTGTAGTCGAAGTGAGCCGTATAACCGAAGCCCAGGTTCGTCTGCCGTTCGTAGGTCAAAGATCCGGCGTAGCTGAGTTCCGGGAACCCGATGTCCTGGCCCGACCGGTCGATCGTTCCGAACGGAACGGTGAAATCCGCATCAAGGAAGTCCTTGAACTCGCCGTGCTTGTAACCCAGCGCCTGCGTGATCGTGAGTTCGGGCGCCGCCTTCCAGATCAACTCCAACTCGCCGCCGTAGATTTCGCTCTCCGGCGCGTTCACGATGCGCCCGACGAGCGTCGGCGGCGGTACGTTGATCCAAAGCGCGGACTGCACCTGCTGATCGGTGTAGTCGTAGTAGAAGACCGCGCCGTTCAAGCGCACCGTGTCGTCCGCGAAGTCGCTCTTGAAGCCGAGTTCGTACGCCCACAGTTCTTCCGGATTGAACGGATTGATCGCATTCGGGTTCAGCGTATTCACCGCCGTGAAGCCGCCCGACTTGATTCCGCGGCTGACGCTGCCGTAGAGCAGAAGCCCTTCCGTCGGCGTGAACTCGAGCGCGAGCTTGCCCGTGACTTCGTCAAGCGACGTCGAACGGTTTTCCAGCACCAGCGGATTCAGGATCGGGTCCGTGCCCGTGCCGTTCGCGAAGTTGAACGTGCCGAAGCCGTTCGCGAACGTGCCGAGGTCGATCAGGTCGCGGTCTTCTTGCTCCCATCGCAGACCCGCGACCAAGTTCCATTGCGCATCGAAGCGGTATTCGGCTTGACCGAAGAACGCGAGCGTTTCGACTTCTTGGCTGTAGGGTGTGCGCACCTGGTCGAAGCCGGGACCGAAACTCGCACCGAAGCCGGAGTTGTAGTCCTCGTTCAAATCTTCCGTCGCATAGTAGGCGCCGACGATCCAGCTGAGCGGACCTTCGCCGGTCGAGCGTAGGCGCAGCTCGTGGCTCATGATGTCGATGTCGCTCACGAAGAAGACATTGGCGAAATTTTCGATCAGCGCGTCGTAATCGTTGTACTCGCGGCGATCGAGATGTTCGTAGCCGGCGATGTAGGTGAGATCTGCAAAGCCGAGCCTCGCATTCGCATTGGCGCTGAAACCGTAGCCTTCGTTGTCGCGATAGGGTTTGCCGCCGGCCGTGGTGCCTGCGACGGCGGCGAACGCGGGCGACGTGCCCCAACTCGTTTGGCGGCCCGTGTGGCGCAGCGCCGGAAGGGCGCCCCCGACGCCGACGAAGTTCACGAACAGCTGTTTGCCGATGCCGTCCGACTGGTCGCGATAGGCGTGACCGTTGAGCAGCAAATCGAAATTCTCACTCACCTCGAAGTCCAGCAACAATCGGCCGGCAAGCTTGTCGGCGTCGCCGAGTTCCTCGCCCGTCTCCCGGTTGACCTGCCAAGCACCGCCTTGCTCCGTCGCCATCGAGAGGCGCGCGTTAAAGCCTTTGGCGAGTGGCCCGGTTACATAGCCTTCGGCGCGGAACTCATCGAAGCGGCCGTATTCCGCCTGAAAGCCCGCGCCGAACTCGGGCGCCGGTTTGCGGCTGATGATGTTGACCGCGCCGCCCGTCGTGTTGCGGCCGTACAGTGTTCCTTGCGGGCCGCGCAGCACTTCGACGCGCTCGACGTCGTAGAGCACGCCCTGTGTCATGACGGGAAGCGTGTAGGCGACCTCGTCGACGTAGATGCCGACGGTCGGCGTGTTGTTCGTCGCGTAGTCGCGAAAGCCGAGGCCGCGGATCGTGAAAGAAACCTGGCCCGATCCGAATTGGTTTTCGACCTCGAGGCTGGGCGTGATGTTTTCCAGTCCGTTGATCGTGTTGATACCCTGGTCGCGCAATGCATCGCCGGAGACCGGCGTGAGTGCGATGCCAACGCTTTGCGCTTGCTGTGGTCGCCGCTGCGCGGTGACGACGACCTTCTCCACCTTGGCGGGTTGAGCGTCGGTTTCTGAAGCGGGTTGTGCGTGGGCAGGCGTCAAGGCGCTCGTGGCAAGCAGAACGCACACGAGTGGCGTCGCGTGAAGTCGCATGTCAGGTCCCCCCGGGGTGTAGGTGAACGCGGTTACAAGGGTTTGCAGGCGTAGGAATAGAAACGCAGGGCTTTGCTCTATTTCAACTATGACACAAACCGTGAGCGTCGCAACAGCGATGCGCCGGACGTTGCGAAAAAAGTGATCGCGAAAGACCGTGTACGGCCTAAATGCAGCGCCCGCCGTCGACCTCTAGCGCCACGCCGGTGATCATCGACGCTTCGTCCGAACACAGGAAACAGGCTGCATTTCCCATGTCTTGCGGCGTCGAGAAGCGTCCCAAGGGAATGGTGCTCAGAAACTTCGCGCGGATCTCAGGCGTGTCTTCGCCCATGAAGGTTTTCAGCAACGGCGTTTCGCCTGCCACGGGATTGATCGCGTTGACGCGGATCGCGTGCGGCGCGAGCTCGACCGCCATCGCGCGGGTGGCCGTGATCATCCAACCCTTGGACGCGTTGTACCAGGTCAGCCGCGGGCGCGGACTTACGCCGCCGGTCGAGGCGACGTTCAAGATCGCGCCGCCCCCTTGCGCCTTCATCAGCGGCACGACGTGACGCGCGGTGAGGTACACGGACTTTCCGTTCACGGCGAATATCCGGTCAAACGCGTCTTCGCTCAGTCCTTCGAGCGACTGCGGCTCGTGGCCGATGCCGGCATTGTTGACCAGAATGTCGATGCGCCCGAGCGCGTTGCGCGCCGCACTCACCATCGCGGCGACGCTCGCATTCGACGACACGTCGGCGCCGATCGCGACCCCGCCCAACGTGCTTGCGAGCATGGCGGCCGCCTTTTCGTTGAGATCGGCGATGACCACGCGCGCGCCCTCGGCCGCGAACTTGCGAGCGATCCCTTCGCCAAAACCCGAGGCCCCTCCGGTCACGATCGCGGTTTTGTTCGCAAGGCGCATGGCAATCACCCGTGATAGGCGGCGACGGTCTTGATGGTCGAGAAGCCGTAGAGCGCTTCGAAGCCTTTTTCGCGACCGTGGCCCGACCGGCCGAAGCCGCCGAACGGAAGCTCGATCCCGCCGCCCGCGCCGTAGTTGTTGATGAAAATTTGACCCGCGCGGAGCGCCTTGGCGAGACGCATTTGCCGCCCGCCGTCGCTTGTCCAAACGCCGGCGACGAGCCCGTAGGGCGTGCCGTTCGCGATCGCGACGGCTTCTTCCTCGTCGGCGAACGGGATGATCGCTTGCACCGGTCCGAAGATTTCCTCTTGCGCCAGCGCGTGCCGTGCATCGACGCCCGCGACCAAGGCAGGCGCCACATAGTGTCCCCGCTTCGGCGCATCCGCGACAATCTCGCCTTGCGCGACGATGTCGAGCCCGTCCCTTCGCGCCGTGTCGAGAAAGCCGGTCACGATCGCCTTCTGGCGCGCCGAGATCAACGGACCAAGATCGAGATCCTGAACCGCGGGCCCGGCCCTGAGCGCACGGTAGCGTGCTGCGAGTTCCGCAACGACGCGGTCGTAAACGCCGCGCTGCACAAGGAGCCGCGACGCGGCGGAGCATGTTTGCCCCGCGTTCTGGATTCCGGCATTGACGAGGAACGGCAGCGCGCGTGCGACGTCGGCGTCGTCGAACACGATCTGAGGCGACTTGCCCCCGAGCTCCAACGTAACCGGCGCCGCGTGTCGAGCCGTCGCCGTCTGAACCAGACAACCGACCGCGAACGATCCGGTGAACGAGACGTGGTCGACCCCGTCGTGCGCCGCGAGCGCCGCCCCCGCTTCCTCCCCGAGTCCCGTAACCACATTGAGCGCGCCCGCCGGAAACCCGGCGCGCTGCGCAAGCCGCGCGAACGCCAACGCCGTCAGACACGCCTCTTCCGCGGGTTTCAGCACCGCCGCATTGCCCATCGCGAGCGCGGCGCAAACCGAGCGCCCGATGATCTGCATCGGATAGTTCCAAGGAATGATGTGCCCGGTGACGCCATGGGGCACGCGCAACGTATAGACGGTGTAGCCGTCGAAGTAGGGGATCGTCTGCCCATGCACCTTGTCGGCCGCGCCGGCATAGAACTCGCAGTAGCGCGCAAGCGCGAGCGCATCCGCCCGCGCCTGACGCAGCGGCTTTCCGACATCCATGGACTCGAGCGCCGCAAGCTCTTCGGCATGCTCGCCGACCAAGTATCCGAGCCGCGCAAGCAGCCTCCCGCGCTCGGCGGCCGTCGCACGGCCCCACGCGCCGCCGAGTGCCGTCCGCGCCGCAGCGACCGCCGCGTCGACTTCGTTCGCTCCGCCACGCGCAATCTGTCCGATCGGCTCGCCGGTCGACGGGTTCTCGAGCGACAGCGTCGCGGCGGCGCGGCACCAAGCGCCACCGATCAGCATCTCGTCGAAAGCCGGCAGCAAAGTCATCGCAGAACCGCCTCCCGCGCCGCGATCGCGGCATCCAAACTGGGCGATGCCGCGATCAGTTGGCGCGTGTGTTGATGTTTCGGGTTGGCGAACACGTCTTCGACCGGGCCTTCTTCGACGATGCGCCCATTCTGCATCACGAGCACGCGATCCGCCAATGCGCGCACGACGGCAAGGTCGTGGGTGATGAAGAGATAGGCGAGTCCCAACCGCTCAGACAGCGAACGGAGCAGTTCGATGATTTGCGCCCGGATCGAAACGTCGAGCGCCGATACCGCTTCGTCGAGCACCACGACGTCGGGCTCCAAGATCAGGGCCCGCGCGATGGCGATGCGCTGGCGCTGGCCGCCGGAGAATTCATGCGGGAACTTGCGGGCGTCGGCCGGCGTAAGGCCGACCTGCGTCAGCGCCTTCTCGACGCGCGCCCGTCGCTCGTCGTGCGTCAACCGTCGTTCGAGAAGATGCAGCGGCTCGCCGACGATCGTCTCTACACGATGGCGCGGGTTCAGGCTTCCGTAGGGGTCCTGAAACACCGCTTGGATGCGACGGCGAAGCGCGTTCCCTGTGCGCCCGCGGGCGGCGGCAAGGTCGGCGCCCGCGACCCTGATGCTGCCCGACGCGACCGGCTGGATGCCGAGAACGGCGCGCGCAAGCGTCGACTTCCCCGAACCGGACTCGCCGACGACGCCCACGATCTCGCCGGGTGCGATCGAAAACGACGCGTCAGCGACGGCACGCTTCGCACCGCCGCTCCATAGGCCGCTTGTTCGGTAGCCGATCGTGACGTCGCGCGCGTCGATCAGCGGCGGTGCGGCCGCGCGTTGCGGCCGGCTGCGCGGTGCAAGCGTCGCCGCCGCGCGCAAGGCCTGCGAATAGGGATGCTTCATCGTCCGAAAGATTGCGGGTGCCGTGCCTTCTTCCACGATCGCGCCGTCCTTCATGATCGCGATGCGGTCGGCGAGCCCGGCAACGACGGCAAGGTCGTGCGTGACGAACACAAGCGACGCGCCGCCGTCGCGCACCAGCGAGCGCAGCAAGTCGAGGATACCCGCCTGCGTCGTGACGTCGAGTGCCGTCGTCGGCTCGTCGGCCAGCACGACCCGGGGCGCGAGTGCCGTCGCCATTGCGATCACCACGCGCTGGCGCTGGCCGCCCGACAACTGGTGCGGATAGCGGTCGTGCGGCACACGTCCCCCGTCGAGCCCGACATTGGCGAGGTGCGCGGATGCTGCTGCGATCGCCTCGCGCGCCGACAGCCCCTTGTGGTGCGCAAACATCTCGGCGACCTGCGCGCCGATCGTCTGCACCGGATTGAGCGCCGTCATCGGTTCTTGAAACACCATGCCGAGGCGCGCGCCGCGCACCGTGCACATGTCCCGCTCGCTCTTGGCGGTGAGGTCCTCGCCTGCAAGCTTGATGCGTCCCCCCGACTTCGCGCCGTCCGGCAAAAGGCGCATCGCACCGAGCAACGTCATCGACTTTCCCGATCCGGACTCGCCGACAAGGCCGAGAATTTCGCCCGGCGCAACCGACAGCGAAACGGAGTTCAGGATCGGCTTCGTACCGATCGTCACCGACAAGTCCTCGATCGCGAGAAGCGCCATCTCTTCAGCGCTCCACGCGGGTCTTCGGATCGAGCACGTCGCGCAACCCGTCGCCCAACAGATTGAGCCCGAGCACCGTGATCAGGATCGCCGCTCCCGGCGCGAGGGCGAGCCATGGCGCCAGCGCCGCGAAAGTCTGCGACTCGGCCAGCATCCGCCCCCAACTCGGATCGGGCGGCTGCGTGCCGAGCCCGACATAGGACAGCGCCGCCTCCGCAAGAATGCCGAGCGCGAATTGAATCGTGCCCTGCACGACGAGCAGGTTTGCGACGTTGGGCAGGATGTGTTCGCGCGAGATCGCGAACGCGTTCTTCCCCGCCACGCGCGCGGCGAGCACGAAGTCGCGCTGCCAGAGAGAAAGCGCGCCGCCCCGCGTGACGCGCGCGAACACCGGAATGTTGAAAATGCCGATCGCCAGGATCGCATTGAACGCGCTCGCGCCGGCGACCGCTGTGATCAAGATTGCAAGCAACAACGCCGGGAACGCGAACACGAGGTCGTTCGCGCGCGACACGATCTCGTCGACCCAGCCGCCGCGCGCCGCGGCCAAGAGGCCCAACGGCACGCCCGCCGCGATGCCCACCCCGACGGCGACGAGCGCCACCGCAATCGAATTGCGCGCGCCCACAAGGATCATCGAGAACACGTCGCGCCCGAAATGATCGGTGCCCAAGAGGTAGGTCGCCGAAGGCGCAAGCAGGCGTTGTTCTACCGCGATCAGCGTCGGGTCATGCGGCGTCCAGGCAAACGACAACGCAGCCGCAACCGCGACGAGCGCCGTCAGCGTTGCGCCGGCGACAAGGCTGGTCGGAAAGCGGCCGTCGCTCATGCGCGCACCCGGATGCGCGGATCGGCGAGCATGTAGGCGATCTCAATCAGGAACGTGACCGCGACCGACGCCGCGACGAGGACGATGACGACGCCCTGCACGACGATGAGATCGCGCTGTGTGATCGCTTGCAGCACCAAGCGCCCAAGCCCCGGGAGATAGAACACGTTCTCTACGATGATCCCACCGGCGAGCAGAAACGTGAACTGCAGCCCCAAGATCGTGAGCACCGGGATGAGAGCGTTGCGCAGCGCATGCCGGCGCAGCGCCTGCGCCTCACTGAGGCCTTTCGCACGCGCCGTGCGCACGAAGTCCTCGGACATCGTCTCGATCAGCGACGCGCGCGTGATCCGTGTGAGGATTGCCGCCTGGGGCAGGGCGAGCGCCACAGCCGGAAGGACCAAGGCTTGGATCGCCGGTGCGAAACCTTCGTCCCACCCTGGAAATCCGCCGGCGGAGAACCAACGCAGCGACGTTGCGAACACGAACACGAGAAGCAGTGCGAACCAGAAGTTCGGCACGGCAATCCCAAGCTGGGTCGCGCCAACGATCGCGGTGTCCGCGAAACGGCCTCGCCGCGCCGCAGCAAAGATGCCGAGCGGCAACGCGATCGCCAGCGACAGCGCGCTCGCCATCAGCGTCAACGGCAGGCTCACGCCAAGCCGCTCGCCGATCAGTTCGCTCACCGGAACACGATAGGTGTAGCTGACGCCGAGATCGCCGGTGAAAAGCCCGCCTAGCCAAGCGAAGTAGCGTTGCCATGCCGGCAGATCGAGACCCATCTCGCGCCGCAACTGGGCAAGCGCCTGGGCATCGGCGTTCAGCCCCATCATGTAGCTCGCCGGATCGCCCGGCACGATGTTGAGCACGGCGAACACGACGATTGTCGCGACCAGGAGCGTGAGCGCCAGCGATGCGGCGCGCTGTACGAGATAAGCCGTCATGGTGCGTGCCGCGGTTGCCAATAGGCACCCGTCATGTCGTTCGCCTGAACCGGCGAATTGCGCCACTGACCCTTTAGCCGCTTGTTCCAGACGCCGATCTTCGGCAGCTGATAGAGAAAGCCGTTCACGGCGTCGTCAGCGAGCATGCGCTGCGCGTCTTGCAGCAGCTTGATCCGTTCCGTCTCGCTCCCCGCCCGGTCGAGGGAGGCCATGATCGCCTTGAACGCGGGACTTGCGTAGTGGAAGTAGTAGTCGTCGCGCGCATAGATGCCGATGTCGTTGGGTTCGGTGTGCGAAACGATGGTCAGGTCGAAGTCCCCGCGCGTGAACACCTGGTCGAGCCACTGCGCCCACTCGATGTTCTCGATCTTGGCCTCGATTCCGATCGCACGCAGCTCGGCCGCGATGATCTCGCCGCCCCGCCGCGCATAGACGACCGGCGGCAGCTTTAGCGAAGCGCGAATGCCGCCCGCATGCCCTGCTTCCGTCAGCAGCGTACGAGCCCGCGCCGCGTCGTAAGGATAGCGTCCGGTCAGATCGACATAGGCCTTGTTGTGAGGCGCGAAGTGACTGCCGATCGGTGTGCCGTAGCCCTGGCCCACGCCATCGATCAGCGCCTTGCGGTTGATCGCATGCGCAATGGCGCGCCGCACGCGAACGTCGTCGAAGGGCGGCCGCGTGTTGTTGATTGCAAGGATCGTCTCGCCCTCAGTCGTGCCGATCGCGATTTCAAACCTTGGATCGCCCTCGATCTGCGGCAGGAGCTCGGGTGCGGGGAAGTTCGGAAAGCTATGAACGTCGCCCGCGAGCAGCGCCGCATAGGCAGCCGAAGCGTCGGGAATGACCAGAAACACGATCTTGTCGAGCGGCTTGGCCCCGGCGATCGGCGAATAGTCCGCGTTGCGTACGAGTTCGATCTGCGTCCCCTTGAGCCAGCGCGAGAATTTGTAAGGTCCCGTCCCGACCGGCTTCGACGCATTCGTCGCTGCGCTCTCAGGGCCGACGATCACGGCGTCGCCCCAGCCCATGTTGAACAGAAAGTCGCTGACCGGGCGCGACAACGTCACGCGCACGGTTGCTTGATCGATGACCGCCACATCGCTGATCGGTTCGAACAGCGCCTTTTGCGCGTTCGTCGAGGCGGGCCCCCGCGCGCGGTCGAGCGAGTACTTCACGTCCGCCGCATCGAACGAAGACCCGTCGTGAAACCGTACGTCCGACTTCAAGTAAAACGTATAAATCAGCCGATCCTCGGACACGTCCCACCGCGCGGCAAGCGACGGCAGGACGTTGCCGTTCTCGTCGATTCGGGTGAGGCCTTCGAAGATGTTCGCATAGACGACTTCGTCGATCGCCGCGGCGGCCCCCGCCGTCGGATCGAGATTGGGCGGCTCGAGCGCGATGCCGATCCGCGCCGTGTTCGGATCGCGCTGCGGCTGGCTGCACGCGCCAAGAGCGCAAGCCGCAAGCAGTAACGTCGTCCGCAGCATCCGCCTCATGCCCGTCCGGTCAACAGACTGTAGGCAGCCAGCGCCATCACTTGGGCCGAGCGCACAAGATCGGCAACCACGACATATTCGTCCGGCTGATGCGCAAGGTCGAGGATGCCGGGTCCGTAAGCGATGCAGTCTTTCAGCTTACCGATGCGGTCGATGTGTTTCTGATCGTAGCTTCCGGGCGAGCAGATGAACGCGGGCTCGCGCTGCAACACATGGCGGATCGCCGCCGCCGTCGCGCGCGCGACTGGCGCGTTCTTGTCCGTCATCGAGGGAAGCACTTCGAACAGATCCTTAAGCGCATAGCGAAACCCGGGCCGGACTTCGGCGACACGGTCGAGGATGGCGCGGACCTCCCCTTTGACCGACGCGATATCCTCTTCGATCATGAAGCGGCGGTCGATGACGATGCGGCAGGAATCCGCAACGACGGGGGAGGGCATGCCGCCATCCGGCTCGATCTGCCCGCCATGGATCGAATTGATGTTGAGCGTCGATTCCCGCGCCCCATCCGGCACCACCGGCATCGCGGTTCGCTTCTCCCGCAGCGCCGGGTAAAGCTCGCGTTCGAAGCGTTCCAGGACGGCGCCCATATGGCGGATCGCGCTGTCGCCCAAGAACGGCATCGAGCCGTGCGCGATGCGCCCCTTGGTCTCAACCTCCGCCCACCAGACGCCGCGGTGGCCGATGCAAACGCGGTCCACGTTTAGCGGCTCGGGGATGATGACATGGTCGACCCGCGGCTTCGAGAACCAGCCGCGCTCAGCCAGGTAAGCGACCCCGCCGAACCCACCGGACTCCTCATCGACCGTGCCGGAGATTTCGAGGGTGCCGCCGAACGGAGCACCTGAGGCGATCAGCGCTTCCGCGGCGATGATCGACGCCGCCAGACCCCCTTTCATATCGCACGCCCCGCGTCCGTAGATGCGTCCGTCGCGGACCAGTCCTTCGAACGGCGGTACGGTCCAGCCCTCTCCGGGCTCGACCACGTCGATATGGCTGTTGAAGTGCACGCAGGGCCCCGGCCGGCCGGTCTCATAGCGCGCGATCACGTTGATGCGCGGCGTGTCGGCGCTGTCGCCGGGCGTTCCTTCGGCGCGCACATAGGTGACCTGGAACCCCTTTGCGGCCAGCCGCGCGCCGACCAGCTCCGCGCAAGCCCGATAGTCGCGACCAGGCGGGTTGACGGTCGGGATACGGATCAACTCCCGCGTGAGGTCGACGGCCTCGTCGCGTCGGCCTTCGATGGCGGCAAGGAGCTTAGTGGCGATGTCCTGCATCTCGATATCCCTAACAAATCGAGCATACACGAGCAAAAACGCCAACGTCAGCAGCGAATTAACGATCGGTTCCCGGGGAATTCGATCCGTATACGGAGCAATAGCCGTGGCCGATTGTGCGATGCGAAGCGGGGGCATTGCGAAACCGGCCGTTTGGGCGCATCCTTCGCGCCGTAAGAGAGCCGTCGGCTCAGTGACTCGTCCTCCGGCGTATCGCGCGACGGGCCGGCGACCCTCAGGGACGAGGAGCGCCGAGACATGACCGTTGCCGCCATCCTGAAACACAAAGGTTCGCGCGTCGAAACCGTACGGCCGAATGCGACCGTGCAGCAGGTCAGCAATCTGCTGGCCGAAAACCGCATCGGCGCGACCGTCGTGGTCGGCGCCGCGGGCGAGGTTGTAGGCGTCGTCTCGGAGCGCGACCTGGTGCACGCGATCTCGAAGCACGGCGAGGCGGCGCTGAACCGCGCCGTGGACGAAATCATGACCCGCAATGTCGAGACCTGCCGGCTCACCGACACGTCGGAAGCCTTGATGGAGCAGATGACCCGCGGCCGCTTCCGCCACCTGCCCGTCGTCGAGGGCGGACGGCTGATCGGCATCATCTCGATCGGCGACGTGGTGAAGCGGCGGATCGAAGACAGCGAACTCGAGCGCCGTTCGATGCATTCCTACATCGCGCAGGCCGGTTAGGCCGGGTTGTTCAACCGCTTCAGCGCGTAGTTGATCATCGGCAGGGCGGCGCGCGCCGCTTCCGCGCCCAGTTCGATCGTCTCGGTCGCCCTATGAAAGTCGATGAGCCCGACATGGGCGACCCGCGGGGCGATCAGCACGTCGGGCGGATCGCCGGCAAGTCGCGCGCGCGTCACACGGTCGAGCAGAACGTTGAGCGCGCCGATCATCACGGTGCTGAGCGCCGGCCCATCCGGCCGATCTGCGAAGATGCGCTGCAGAATCATCCGGTCCGGTCGTAGCCAACGCGACAGGGCCGGCTCCTCCGCGATGATCGGCGTTTGCGGCGAGGGCGCGTCGCTGGGCGAGCCGATGAGGTCGGAATGAAGGCTGACGGCGATCACGATCTCGCCGC
Organism: uncultured Flavobacteriaceae bacterium; assembly: GCA_964561925.1. GTDB lineage: Bacteria > Pseudomonadota > Alphaproteobacteria > Micropepsales > Micropepsaceae > SZUA-430. The sequence goes on along the minus strand of CAZLRW010000010.1, from coordinate 801 downwards.
CGAACGACCGGGCCGCCGACGTGGGACACGGATTGACGAGTGCGCCGTCGACAAGCCAGCGTCCGTTGTACTTGACCGGCGCGAACACACCGGGCAGCGCATATGAAGCGCGCAAGGCGTTGATCAGCGATCCGTCGCGCAACCACACCTCGCGTCCGGTTTCGAGTTCGGTCGCAATCGCGATGAAGGGGCGGCTCAAGGTTTCGATGCAAATGCCGCCGCCAAGTTGTTCCTCGAGGAGCGCCGCAAGCCGCTCGCCGCCGAACAAGCCCGAACCGCCGAACGTCACGTCGAGCAAACCGACGACGCGCCGCGGCGTCAGTGCGCGCGCCCAGTGCTCGAGAGCGTCGAGTTTGCCCGCGACATACAAACCGCCGACGACGGCCCCGATCGACGTGCCGCAAAGGACGTCTGGAACAAGTCCCGCGCGCAGGAGCGTTCGCAGCACGCCGATGTGCGCCCAGCCGCGCGCAACGCCGCCGCCGAGTGCAAGTACGATCTTGGGTTTGGCCGACATGATGCCATCTTAAACGCGAAGGGCGGGGGCGCACCAAAACGAGACGTTTGCGGGTCTGCTGGCAGGTATGTGGATAATCTGTCGCGCTTTCGATTTTCCCTTTGACAGGGGCAGGGCGCATCCCTATATCCCCGCTCCTCCGACGCCGCCGGGGTGTCAGTCAGTCTGCATCCGGCGGCGTCGTTTCGTCTGAGATACCCCCTCGGTCTTCCGAAAGCGGTCTCAAGGCGCTGCGACTTGACAATTTATGTAACCGGGAAGGGGGATGTGGGCGGCGTTGGAGG
>CAZLRW010000009.1:0-60710 GCA_964561925.1 uncultured Flavobacteriaceae bacterium | reverse complement strand
GCGTGATGACGATGTTCGCGGCCGTCAGCATTGCGGTTTGCATGCGGGCGTAGGCGGCTGCGTCGAAGTTCGGATCTGCTTTCGACTCAACGCCGTTGACACCCGTGTCGACGACGATCGCGCGGTCGGCGTAGGCGACTTGGTACGAGAAGACCGGGACGTCGATTTCTTCCCAGCCCTTGCCCACCACCATGACGGAGAACGGGAAGCGGAATTTGTAGACCTGCTCGGCGCGGATTTCGGTGGGCTTGTCGCCCGCGACTTCGTCGGCGAGGCGGCGGACTTCCGCAATATCGATGCTGTAGCCGCCGGACGGCACGCGGGCGTCGAGGAAGTACCAGTAGTAAAGGCCGGCGCCGGCGACGGCGAGACCGACGACCAAATAGACCAACCAGCGCAACCAGGCCATGTTCAAAGCTCTCCCCATTGGCGACCGTCGCAGGCTAAACTGCCGGTGACACGATTGGCCAGAGATATCCCATGGACGAGGCAACGCGGCAGGCACACGTCGAGCGTATCCGGCGCGACGGATTCACCATCGTGGAGAACGCGATCGCGCCCGCGCTGGTCGAGGCGCTGAACGCGGCGTTGGTGCTGCTTGAGCGGGAGCTCGACGCGAAACCGGCGATGAACGGGTTTGAAGGGCACAAGACGGTCCGCATCTACAACTTGCTCGCCTATGGCGCGCCGTTCGCGGAGGTTCCGGTGCACGCGAACGTGCTGCCGATCGTGGAGGAGGTTCTCGATCCCGGTTGCCTGATCTCTTCGCTTTCGTCGATCGCGATCGATCCGGGCGAGGTGGCGCAGCCGATCCACGCCGACGATATGGTGATCCCGCTCGCCAAGCCGCATATCCCGATCGTGTGCAATTCGATGTGGGCGTTGACCGACTTCACGGATGCGAACGGGGCGACGCGGCTCGTGCCCGGATCGCATGTGAAGGACAATCCCGTCTATGGCGGCACGTATGAAACGATCGCGGCCGAGATGAACAAGGGCAGCGTCCTTATCTGGGACGGCGCGCTGTGGCACGGTGGCGGCGCGAACCGGACGGACAAGCGCCGCACCGGCATCGCCATGAACTATTGCGCGGGCTTCATCCGCCAGCAGGAGAACCAGCAACTGGGGCTGAAGCCCGACCTCGTGAAGACGTTCGCGCCGCGGCTGCAGGAACTCGTCGGCTATGGCGTCTATCGCGGCCTGATCGGCCACATCGACAAGAAGAGCCCCGCGCAAGTGCTAGGCGCGCCGGATGGGTTTCGCTCGATTTGGGAGAAGACTTAGAAGACGTTGCGAAATCGCTTCTTGTCTTTGGTTCGGTAGATCGAGAAGTCGCGGTCGATCGTCGCCACGGTGAGGATGCCGCGGCGTTCAGCCAACGCCACCAGGGACGCGTCGGCGAAGTCTGCAGGCAGATCAGCGTACTTGCGCATGATGGCGGCGATGCGATCAAGGTCGCCTTGCAACTCGGCATCAATGGTCAAATCGATCGCGCACCATTCCAGGAACTCGAGCTGTGTCTGAAGTGAGAAGCTGAGTAGAGCCATCGTTTCGGCGATGACGGGCGTTGTCGTAACGAGCTGCATATCCTCGTGGTCGAGAAACTGAAGGGCGCGCCGGTGATGCCGGTCGGCGTTGTCGAAAGCGGCAACGAGTGCGCCCGTGTCAACGAGAATGCTTCGCACGAACGTATTCTTTGAATTGCTGGCGCGTGTTGACGCTCAAGTCTCCCTTGCCGCTGCCCCGCCGCCCAAAGAGGTGCTTGCCGCGCTCATAAGGGGTCGTCTTTGTCGCTTCGAGCTCAACACGATCCGTGATCAGCTTGCGTACCAGATCGGACACGGACGTGCCCTCACTGTCCGCAAGGCGCCGCAGCGACGCCTGGAGTTTCGCTTCGAGGCGGATCGTCAAGGTCATTTTCGACTCCTGTATTACGTGATGTAATACAGAAAATTGAGGCAAATGTCAAGGCTCCGGGGGCGCGGAGATCGTGGAGCCGAAGCCGAAACGGACCGATCGTCGCCCCGGCAAGAACGCGCCTCGGGTGCATCGAATCATGCTGCTTGTGCGAACGGTTTTGCCCCCGGCTTGGGCCAAAGATTGCGCGAATTGGTGCGAAATTGAAAGCGCTTCGCCGCCGCCGGAAGGCTAATCTCCGCCGCAAATTGGGCCCGGCGACTCGGGCGCTCGACCTAGGAAACGTCCCTATGAAAACCACGCGCTATCACAAACGCACGATCGCCGGCCGGCCGTTGCACACCGAAACGCAGATGCTGTCCTATGGCTATGACCCGATGCTGTCGGAAGGCGCGATCAAGCCGCCGATCTTTCTGACCTCCACGTTCGTGTTCCGCAGCGCGGAGGAGGGCAAGGTCCTCTTCGATGTGATCGGCAATCGGCGGCCGGCGCCGGAGGGGCAGGCGGGCGGGCTTGTCTATTCGCGCTACAACAACCCGAACCTCGAGATGCTCGAGGACCGGATGGCGCTGATCGACGACGCGGAAGATTCGCTCGTCTTTTCCTCCGGCATGGCGGCGATCACGACGACGCTGATGGCGTTTCTCAGGCCCGGCGATTGCGTTGCGTTCACGAAACCGCTCTACGGCGCGACCGCCTCCGTCATCGAGAAGTTCCTGACCGAGTTCGGCGTCAAGTGGGCGGCGATCGAGGATGCGTCGTCGGCGGGCGCGATCCGCGCCTCGCTCGCCAAGGCCGAACGCGTGAAGTTGATCCTGGCGGAAACGCCCGCGAACCCGTCGAACAAGCTTTGCGACATCGCCGCGCTCGCCGAAGTGGCGCGCGAGATCGAGAAGGCGAGCGGGCACAAGCCGATCGTCGCGGTCGACAACACCCTGATGGGGCCGGTGTTTCAAAACCCGCTGAAGCACGGCGCGGACATCAACATGTATTCGCTGACGAAATATGTGGCGGGGCACAGCGATCTTGTCGCGGGGGCGATCACGGGTTCCGAGAAGGCGCTGGCTGCGATCCGCACGCTGCGCGGTTGGCTCGGCTGCCAGCTCGATCCGAATTCGTGCTGGATGGTGACGCGCTCGCTCGAGACGGTGGCGCTTCGCATGAACAAGGCAGCGGATAATGCGCGTGCGGTCGCCGAGTTCTTGGGCAAGCATCCGAAGGTCGAGAGCGTGAACTTTCCGACGCTATGGCCCAAGGGCGATGTGCAGCGTGCCATCTACGACAAGCAGTGTTCGGGGCCTGGGTCGACGTTTTCCTTCGTCGTCAAGGGCGGCAAGGATGAGGCGTTCCGCGTGCTCGACAGTCTGCAGATCGTGAAGCTCGCGGTCAGCCTCGGCGGTACGGAGAGCCTTGCCTGCCATCCGGCGACGACGATGCACTCGAGCTTCTCGGCGGCCGACCGGGCGCGGCTCGGCATCCCCGACGGGCTGATCCGCATTTCGATCGGCGTCGAGCATGCGGACGATTTGGCCGCGGACTTGAAGCAGGCGCTCGGCTGATCAGCGTGCGTCGGCCCGCTTGAACGCCTCGCGCGAGGTCAGGCGTTCGCGATAGGCGCGCACGTGGGGCGAGAAGTCCTGGTCGATACCGACGCTGGCGGCCAGATAAAGTGCGTAGCCGACGGCGATGTCGGCGGCGGTGAAGCGGTTGGCGACGAGATAGTCCTGCTCCTTCACGGTCGCGTCGACGATACGCAGGCGGCCGTAGAACCAGGCGCGATAGTCGGCCGCGGCCTGGGGCAAGCGCCGCTCTTCCGGCTCGAGCCGCGTGTAGCGCAGCACGAGCGTCTGCGGGAACGTCAGCGTCGCGTCGCTGAAATAGAGCCAGTTCAGGTAGCGCCCGTAATCAGGTTCGGACGACGCCACGTGCAGGCCCGGCTTGCCTTGGGCGGCGCCGTACTTCTCCGCAAGGTAATGACAGATCGCGGGCGATTCCGTCATGCGCAGATCGCCGTCGAAGAAGCACGGGATCGTGCCCAATGGATTGACCGCGAGGTAGTCCTTCTGAAGCACGCGCGGTGGGAACGGCAGGTTTACGAGTTCGTAGTCGAGGCCCAGTTCCTCCAGCATCCAAAGCGGACGGAGCGAACGGGCGCCTTTGCAGTGGTAGAGCTTGAGCTTGGACATCAGCGTTCCTTGCGCCGCGAGCGCGCGTCGGCGCGTTGCTTGATGCGGCCTGCGTGGTTCATGACGTGGAAGATGTACTGCTGGTCGACAGTGCCTTGGAAGAGGTGCGCCCACGGGCCCGCCGCATAAATCGGCACGTCCTCACCGCCGTGTGTTTCGTAGCGCAGCGGCACGAGCGATTGTTGGCGATAGTCCGGCGCCGTCGTGTCGACGTTCGACAGGTTCTCGCGGGCCTCGTCCTCCTTCGCAGCGCCAGGGCCGTTTGCGTAGCCGAGCGTGGTGTAAGGCTTCTGATCGGTTGCGAGCACCGGCTTGCCGTCCGCCCCGTCGACGAGACCCAGGATCGGGTTCTTGCGCGAGGGATAGCCCGCCATCGAGAGCACGTGACTGTGGTCGGCGGTGACAATGATCAGCGTGTCGCGCAGGCTGACGGCGCCGAGGGCGGTCTTCACCGCTTCGTCGAACGCCACCGTGTCTTCGAGTGCGCGTGCAGCGTTCGAACCATGATGCGCGTGATCGATGCGGCCGCCTTCGACGAGCAGGAAGAAACCTTTCGGATTGCGCTTCAGAATCGCGATCGCCTTCGCGGTCATTTCGGCGAGTGACGGTTCGCCCGCCGCATCCTTTGCGCGGTCGAGTTCGAAGGCCATGTTCTCAGGCTCGAACAGCGCAAGCACGCGCTTGGTGCGCCGCGGATCGAGCGCGTCGAAGCCTGCGCGGTTCCACGCATACGCCGCGTCGCCGCGATGGCGGCGCAGCCACGCCTCGACGAGGTTTCGGCCGTCTTTGCGCGAGCCCATCTTGTCGGGGTATTCGGGATCTGCGACGTCGGCGGGAAGAAAACGGTTGCGACCGCCGCCCATCACCACGTCGAGGCCGTCGCCGTGGCGCATCTCGACGAGTTGGCGCGCGATGTCGACGCAGCCGGCCGCGATGTCTTCAGGCTTCATGTCGGCGTCGCCTTCCCAATCGCGACCCGCCGCGTGCGCGTAAGCTGCGGCAGGCGTCGCGTGGGTCACGCGCGTCGTCGTCACGGCGCCCGTCGACATGCCGGCGATCTCGGCGAGTTCGGCGATCGTCGTCGTCGGATTCGCAAGGCCCGCCTTGCAGTCGTTTTCCGCGACCACGGAGGAGACGTTCAGCACACCGTTCTGCGACTTCACGCCCGTGGTCATGGCGCTGGCCGAAGGTGCGGAGTCGGTGACCTGCGAGTCATGCGAATAAGTGCGCGAGAAAGCCGCATAAGCCAGCTGCTCGAAGGCGAGCTTGTTCGAGACGCCGTCGCGTCCCGCCTTCTCGCCCTGATAGATGCGTGCGGCGGTCACGGTCGTGACACCCATGCCGTCGCCGACGAAGAGGATGATGTTCTTGGCGCGGCGCGTGTTCGGCACGCGCTTCAGCGCCGCGCGCAGGTCCGCGTTCGCGCTGACGTAGTAGTGATCGTTAGCCTGCGGGAACGCGCTTTCGGCGTGCGCTGTGGCGACGGTGAGGGCGAAGGTGGTGGCGGCGAATGCGATCGTCGCTTTCATAACTGCTCCTCGGGGATGCGGGAAGTGCGCTGCGATGTCCGCTATAGTGCTGAAAACTCTGGCACATTGCCGCAACCAATGCGCAAGTCAACGGCATCGAAGCGGCCTTGAAACCACGGAGGATTTCGATGAGCGAACGCGGCTCCATTCGATCGCTATGGCGCATACAAGCGCTGGTCCTGATTGCGGCAACTCTCATCGTCGCGCCCGCGCATGCGGCGCCGATGGACGAGGTCGACGCCGTCGTGCGCGAGGCCATGGCGAAGGGCAATGCGCCGGGCGTCGCGGTCGCGATCATCGCCAAGGGCGAAGTGGTTGCGGCGAAGGGTTACGGGCTCGCGAACGTCGAGCTCGACGTGCCGGTGAGCGAGCGCACCGTCTTTCAATCGGGCTCGGTCGGAAAGCAGTTCACGGCGGCGGCCGTGATGCTGCAGGTCGAGGACGGGAAGCTCAAACTCGACGATCCGATCGTCAAGTACTTCAAAGGTGCGCCGCGCAGTTGGCGCACGATCACCGTGCGGCACTTGCTGACCCACACGTCGGGAATCCCGGACTACACGACGCTCGATCTGCGGCGCGACTACAGCGAGAGCGAACTCGCGAAGTTTGCTTATGGGCTGAAGCTCGAGTTCGGACCGGGTGCGCGCTTCAACTACAGCAACACCGGTTACGTGCTGCTGGGAATTTTGGTCCACAAAGTGTCGGGCCGTTTCTATGGCGACGTCCTGGCGGAGCGCGTGTTCGCGCCGCTCGGCATGAAGACGGCTCGCGTCATTTCTGAGGCGGACATCGTGCCGAACCGCGCGTCCGGTTATCGGCTGGCGGACGGCAAGCTCAAGAACCAGGAGTGGGTCTCGCCAACGCTCAATACGACGGCGGACGGGTCGCTTTATCTGACGCTCGCCGACATGATCGCTTGGGACCGCGGGCTTCGCGCGAAGGCGATCTTGACGCCGGAGAGTTGGGCGCAGGTGTTCACACCGGTGCGGCTGAAGAGCGGCAAGACCTATCCCTATGGTTTCGGGTGGGACGTCGAGACCGTGAACGGACAAACCGTACACCGGCACAGCGGATCTTGGCAGGGTTTCAAATCCTATATCGCTCGCTATCTCGGCAGCGACCTCGCCGTGATCGTGCTTGCGAACCAGAGCGCATTCGATCCGGGTGCGCTTGTGGCCGAGATTGCGGCCAAGGTGGATCCGGCGCTCGTCTTGCCGGAACTGAAGCCGATCGCGGACAACGAGCCCGCCGTCACCGCGCGGCTAAAGGGTCTTCTGGCCATGTCGGGGCACGGCAAGCTGAAAGAGAAGAGCCTCAAATACGTTCGTGCCGGAACGTTGCCCAATGACGGGTATGCGTCGCTCGTCAAGCCCTTGGGCGCGCTCCAGCGGCTCGATCTCTTGGAGCGCAAGGAACTCGGCGACGATCGTGTGTATCTCTATGACGCGGTCTACGCCGCACAGACGTTGCGTGTGCGTCTGGGCCTGGCGCCCGACGACGGGGTGTCCGAATTGGACATTCGGCGTAAGTGACGCGATCGAGAGGATGCGCCGTCGTGACCGCGTCTGACGTGGGTCAATTCCCTCTCGCGCGACTCGTCGTAGACATGGCTGCCCGCGAAGAGGTGCGACCATGCGCATTCTGATGCTCTACGGCACGACGGAAGGCCACACGGCCAAGGTTTGCGACTTCATAGCCGCGCGACTTCGTTCGGCGGGCGAGGATGTGGTCTTGGTCGACGCATCGTCGACGCCGACAGTAAACATCAACGACTATCAGGCCGCGATCGTCGCCGCCTCCATTCACGTCGGGCAGTACCAGCGTCCGGTCGTCGACTTCGTGCGCGCCAATCATGCCTGGCTCAGCAAGGTGCCATCGGCCTTCATCTCCGTCTCGCTCTCGGCGGTCAGCAGCGACGCGGAGGAGCGCCGGAGCCTTGCGACCATCACGGAGAATTTCCGCGCCTACACCGGCTGGACGAACGCGCAAATCCATCACGTTGCGGGGGCGTTCCGTTTCACCGAGTACGACTTCTTCAAGCGTTGGGTGATGCGCCTCGTCGCCTGGGAGAAAGGCGTGAAGGTCGAACCGGGGCGCGATTTCGAGCTGACCGACTGGCAAGCGCTGGGCGCGACGGTCGACGAATTACGCGAGCGCTTCCTGCGCACGCTTTGAACCAAGCGCCTCTCGGCGGTCGCCATCCGCCGGTCCGATGTGTTCAGCATGCGCTGAGCGTGACGGTCCATCATCCAGTCGCACCAGCCGTCCAGCGCATCGTTCGCACCTGTGCGGACCACCGGATGAGTCAGGTTACAGCTGCAGCCCCGCCACGTAGTCGGCCAGGCGCTGGCGCTCGGCCGCGATCTGCTGTTCGAGGCGGTCGATGTTTCGCTTGTGGGTCTCGGCCTGATCTTCGAGCTGGCCCATCGAGCGCAGATAGCGCGCTTGCAGGTCGCTGCCGGGCGGCACGGCCTTGATGTTTTCGCGGATGCGCTCCTGCTCCTCGAACACGCGGTCGCGGGCGGCCGTCTCGGTTTCGAGCTGCGCTTCCAACGCCTGGATGCTCCGCTTCATTTCGGCCATGCGGTTGAACGCGCCGCGCTGCGCCGGCGTCAAACCTTCGCTGGACGCATAGGCCAGGATCAGATCGAGATCGAGGTCGACGAGCGCCTGCGTCTCCTCGCGCGGCCATTGCGTCGTGACCGTCTGCTTGATCGTGGCGCCGGCCTTCACGTCCAGGGGAATGCGGAACGCGATGTCGGTCATTTCGGCTGTCTTGGGATCGGGCGTGATCAGTTCCCAACCGGGTTCGCGCGGGTGTTCGACGATGATGCGGCGGTCTTCTTTCGCCGCCCCTTTGATCGTGTAGACCGTCGTGCGCTGGTCGACGACGGAGGCCTTGAAGACGCCGTTCGCGAGCGTCGCTTTCGAGATGCGCTTCTCGGCCTTGTCCTCGCGGTCGATCAGCACCTTTTGGTCGAGCGCGAACGCGATCAGGCGCGACTCGCCGAGCGGCATGTTCGCAAGCTGCGCGTCGCCCTCGTAAAGCGTCTCCTTGTCCTTCGACCGGCGATAGAACGTCAGCACGCCTGCGGGCAGACCGGTCTCCGTGTTGTTGACGATCTTGAGGCCGTTCAGCGGATGGCGGGCGTGCGTCTGCGGCTGATAGAACGAGACGAGTTCGCCCGGCACCTCGCGATCGACGATCGGCACCGCGAGCGACTGGCCGTTCATCACCGTCACGGTGAACGGCATGGTCAGCGTGACTTGCGTCGACGATTCCGCCGCGACCGCCGCGACCGGCTTGCCCGGCGCGTCGTCCCGGTCGGCGAAGCCCGACCCTGCGCCCGGCTGCGCGCGGCCGCGCTCCATCGCCGGCATCGGCGGCGGGGCCGGTGGCGGTGGTGGCGGGGCGGCTGCGGCGACGGCGTCGACTGGAACGGACCCGTCGTCCGGCCGCGGCAGAATTCGCCCGACGACTTCGAGCGGCACTTCGGGCCGCGGCACGTAGTACGTGGCGTAGAGCGCTTGGCGGAACGTGACCTGATTGCCGGTCGCGACCGTCAGCTCGACGTCGACCCAGTCGTTGCCGGTGACGTTTTCGAGGATCGCCCAACCTTGCATGTGCGCCTTGCCCTCGCCCAGCGTCGTGACGCGGTAGGACGATTTCCAAAGCGGCGCCTCGACGACATAGGCGACGGTGACCGTGCGCGTGCCTTCGCCCATCGCGCGGATTTTCAGCGTGCGGCCCTGACCTTCGCGATGCTCGGCGACGGAAGCGAGCGCCTGCTCGATCTGTTTGGCGAGCACCGGGTCCGTGAACGAGACCGACGCAGCCTGTTCGAGCACGAACTGCTTCAGACCGCCGGACGTCATCACGCCGACGCGGTGATGCGTGGTCGTCGCGTCGCCGTCGGGCAGGCGCACCTCCTCCTTCACGACGCTGACGATGCGCCCGCTGATGCTGTCGTCGCCGCGGACGGAGACCTCCGCGCCTTTGAGCGCGTCGACCAGCGCCGCGTTCGACTCCAATGCGCCCGGCCCGAACGGCAGGCCGCGGAAAATGTCCGACAGCGGCGCGCGCGACGCCAGCTGGACGAAGCCCGTGTTGCCCTTGTCGTCGAACACGACGATGCTCTTCAGCACGTCATCGACCTGGTCCATGCGCACCGGCAACAGCAGCTGCGCGTTGCCGGTGACCTGTGCTTCGTACTCGAAGTAACCGACGCCGCCGGTCGACAGCATCACGCGGCGCAGCACCGGCGTCGACGGCGGGCCTGAGACCGTGTGGGTGACGGGACGCTCGCTGCCCGTCGAAGGTGCGGTTGCGCTCGTCGCCGTTGGACCGCCCGTCGCGCCGGGGCGCTTTTGGATGGCGTAGTAGGCGAGCGCCGCCAGCCCGATGAACGCGCCCGCGACGATGACGACGCGCATGATGCCGACGACGCCGTAAGGTTGCGCGGGCGCCGTGTCTCGTGCGGTTTCTTCGGCCATGACGGAACTCCCCAACTGAAACGATTAGGAACTAGCGCGACTTGCCGCGCAGGCGGCGCATGTAGGCCGGCTCGCTCACGCGCGCGGCGTCGGCCTCGGGCGAGGCGAGGAAGCGCGCAAGCTCGTCCGGCGAACCGGTAAGCGTCGCCATCTCGTACTTGCCGGGCTTGCGTTCGCCCTTCAGCTTGCCGCGGGCGATGAGTTCGCCGACCTTCTCCGCGTCGAGAAGCTGGAAGGTCGTCTCGTCCGGCGTCTTGAATTCGTAGAAGCCGAGGAAGTAGCCCTTGGGCATTTCGTCCTTCATAGCCTCTTCGGGACCTGTGAGCATCACGGCGAAAACGTTCTTCGGGCCGATCTGACGGGTCGTGACCTCGTAGATCTGATACTGCTTGTCTTCGACCCAGACGAGGCGCAGCGGGCTGTCGGGGCCTTGCTGCTGGAAATGCAGGAACGCGTCGGCCGGCTTCTTGTCGTCGGCGTCGAGGCCTTGCCAGGCGCCGATCAGGCGCTCGTCGCCCTGGGGTCCCGCGCCGGCGGGAATGTTCTTCGCGACGACAAAACAGCCGGACAGCGCGAGCGCGACAATAACCGCAGCGGCAAACGACACGAGGCGGCGGAACATCATGCTTGTCTCCCAGGCCCGCTTTAGAGCGAGCCATCTTGCAGGGGTCAAGGGAAGGGGCCAAGCGCGGCAGAAGTGTGCCGTCATCGTGTCGCGCGTGTGTCGTCGCGCGTAGGTTGCGCGGTTTTCCGCAATTGCACGCGGCGGTCGTTCAGCGCGGCCTTGGCAGGCGGCGGGCGAGGGCGAGCGGTTTGCTGAGCGCCGCTTCGGCCTCGCGCGAGCCCAAGAAGCGCGTCACGTCGGCGGGCGAACCGGTGAGCGTGACGGCGGCGAAGGCGTCGGTGGGCGCCAAGCCCTGAACCCTTCGCGCTTCGACGAGTTCGCGCACTTTGGCGGCTTCGAAGATGCGGATGACGAGCGCGTCGCCTTGGACGTCGTAGACGCCCAGCATGAATTTCGTCGCGTCTTCACTCGGGGCGGTCGATAGCGGATGAACCTTGCGCACCGCGAAGACGCGTTTGCCCGAGGCGTTGGCGATGTGGAGTTCATAGACGCTGTGGTCGTCGGTCTCGGCCGCCACGACGTGCATCGGGCTGCCGTTCTTCGATTTGACGATGTGCAGGAATGCGTTCGGGACGGTTTCGCCCTTTTCGTTGATGCCGTACCAGGCGCCGATCAGGCGTTCGTCGACGATGGGGCCGTTCGGTGCGGGCGGCGCGACGGCGTAGACGTAGCAACCCGATAAGGCGATCGAGAGCACGATTGCGGCGAAAACTGCGCGCATTTGCTGCAGGCGCATGAGGCGCGTCTCCTTGATGCGGCCGCATTGGGCCTTAGGACCAAGGCCGAATTCGGGCCGAAGGCGCCCCGCGCGTGTGATGGGGAACACTGTGCTGTGCATCTTTACCGGCCCTTTTGGGGCCGATAGGTTCCGCCCACCCCATGACACAGACCGTTTTGATCATCGATTTCGGCTCTCAGGTGACGCAGCTGATTGCGCGGCGTTTGCGAGAGCAGGGCACGTATTGCGAGATCGTGCCGTTTCAATCCGCGGAAGCCTGGCTGAAGAAGCAGACGCCCGCCGCGATCGTCTTGTCCGGTTCGCCGGCGAGTACCACCGAGAAGGACGCGCCGCTCGCGCCGCAACAGGTGTTCGACGCGAAGGTGCCGGTGCTCGGCATTTGCTACGGCGAGCAGCTGCTCTGTGCGCAGCTCGGCGGCAAGGTTGAGGCGGGGCATCATCGCGAGTTCGGGCGCGCTTCGCTCGAGGTCACCGACATCTCGCCGTTCTTCGAGGGCATCTGGAAAAAGGGCGACAAGGACGACGTGTGGATGAGCCACGGCGACCGCGTGACCGCGCTGCCGCCCGGGTTCAAGGTGATCGCGGTCTCCGGCAACGCGCCGTTCGCGGCGATCGCGGACGAGGCGCGCAAGTTCTACGGCGTGCAGTTCCACCCGGAGGTCGCGCACACGCCGCGCGGCGGGGCGCTGCTCAAGAACTTCACGCAAGGCATCGCCGGCGTGAAGCCCGATTGGACGATGCAGTCGTTCCGCCGCACGCAGATCGAGCGCATCCGCGCTCAAGTTGGCAAAGGCCGCGTCGTGTGCGGGCTGTCAGGCGGGGTGGACTCCTCCGTTGCGGCGGTTCTGATCCACGAGGCGATCGGCGATCAGCTGACCTGCATCTTCGTCGACACCGGGCTGATGCGCGCGGGCGAGGCGAAGGAGGTCGTCACGCTGTTCCGCGAGCACTACAATATCCCGCTGGTGCACGTGCATGCGGAGGATTTGTTCCTCGACCGGCTCGCCGGCGTGACCGACCCGGAGACGAAGCGCAAGCGCATCGGTGCGGCCTTCATCGAGGTGTTCGACGCGGAGGCGCACAAGGTGGGCGGCGTCGAGTTCCTGGCGCAAGGCACGCTCTATCCCGACGTGATCGAAAGCGTGTCGTTCACGGGCGGGCCTTCGGTCACGATCAAGTCGCACCACAATGTCGGCGGCCTGCCGGAGCGGATGAAGCTGAAGCTCGTCGAGCCGCTGCGCGAACTCTTCAAGGACGAGGTGCGCGCGCTCGGCCGCGAGCTTGGCCTGCCCGCGTCGTTCGTGGGGCGGCATCCGTTTCCGGGGCCGGGGCTTGCGATCCGCGTGCCCGGCGAGATCACGCGCGAAAAACTCGACATCCTGCGCCAAGCCGACGTCGTCTATCTCGACGAGATCCGCAAGGCCGGCCTCTACGACAAGATCTGGCAGGCGTTCGCCGTGCTGCTCCCCGTGCGCACCGTCGGCGTGATGGGCGACGGGCGGACGTACGACCACGTCTGCGCGCTGCGCGCGGTGACGAGCACGGACGGCATGACGGCGGACAGCTACCCGTTCGAGCACGCGTTCCTGAGTAAGGTGGCGACGCGGATCATCAACGAGGTGAAGGGGATCAACCGGGTGGTCTACGACGTGACGAGCAAGCCGCCGGGGACGATTGAGTGGGAGTAGGAATCGATCTGCCCAGCCTAGTCGGCCATCTGCTTGATTACGCAACCGGCGGAGCCATGTCTGCAGCTTCGATGGCCGCTAACAGCCTTTGGGCACTTCTAAACTCGAACTTTAGTGCGGCGTTGGCCGGCGCAGGCGTTGGTGCTTATGCGGCGCACTGGATCACCAGTCGTAGCGAACGTCGGCGCCGTTTACTTGAAGAGATAAGAGCGACGAACGCTTCGATCAACCTCGCGTTCGTCATTACAAATACGTTTTGTAATTTGAAGGTGCAGCATGTGAGGCGCCTGGTCGCTGACTATGAGAAGCAGCGAGCTGAGTTTCAAGCTGCGCAGCTGAGTGCTCAGTTACATAGGGGCGTAGGACAACCGGCCATCGTGTTCAAGGTTGACTTCCAGACGCTCGCCCCTCCTGCTACACCACTCGATGTGTTGCAAGGGATGTTGTTCGAGAAGGTTACAGTAACAGGTCGTGCGCTCATAGCGTTTACGACCCTGACCCAAGCGGTTACGGGACTTTCCCAAGCGCTTGAGTTGCGCAACGAAATCGCAATGGAGTGCCGTTCGAAATCTCCCACGTATCAAGCTTTAGCGGCTTTGTACTTCGGCGTCGCAGATTCGGAAGGGCGGATCGATGAGAGATATCGAGGCTCTATGAAGGCGATTTCAACGCAGTTAGACGACTGCATATTTTTTTGCAACGTGCTCATGGGTGACCTTGTCCGCCATGGCATTGCACTGGCGGACGAAGTCGGGGAGGCCGCCCCCAAGATTCATAAGCCGGATTTTTCGAAGGCGATCGAGAACGATTTGATTCCCTCAGATGCGTTGTATGCAGAGTGGCTTGCGGGATTCAACAAATCTGAATTGGTTGAAGCGAGAGATTCTTGGGTTGAGAGATGGTCGGCGGCTCTGGGAGATGCCTGAGGGAGCCATTCGGGCGGACATGCAACAGAATAGGGTAACAGCATACCTATCCCTTCTTTGTGACTGCTGCAGGGAATAGGTAAGCTGTCACCCGAAGAAGCCCGATTTGAGGGGCATCAACCTTGGTCGATGACGTGACGAGCTGGCCAACGGGGACAAATAAATACAAATACCAAATACGGGGACATGATACATATTCCCCATTGATTTTCACTGGAGCGGGTTGGGATCGGCTCTGGGCTCAAGCGGGCGGTTTTGGGAGCTTGAGGCCCCGATTTTGGCTTATTTCTGCCGTTCAGTTATGTAGCAACGTTTCTACAAATTGTTGACTTGGTAGGGCCCGTGGCGTAGTTTGAGGCCTTGGAGGCACGTGGCCCATGAGCATCACCACCATATCGAGCCGCGAGTTCAATCAGGACGCGGGCGGCGCCAAGAAGGCGGCGGAGAAGGGGCCTGTGATCATTACGGATCGCGGGCGGCCTTCGCATGTGCTCTTGCGGTTTGAGGACTATCAGAAGCTCGCGGGTGCCGGGCCCAGCCTGCTTGAAGCGCTGGCGCAGAAGGAAGACGACGACATCGACTTCGAGCCGCCGCGCATGGGCGACACACTTATTCGCGACGTCGATCTCGAAGACTGATGTTCTTGCTCGACACCAACGTCGTGTCGGAGTTGCGCCGGGCTGCGCGTGCCGATGCCAACGTTCGCGCATGGGCCGCGGCGACGCCCTTGGACCTCTACGCAATCTCCGTCGTCACGTTGCAGGAGCTTGAGCGGGGCACGCTTTTGATGGAGCGGCGGAGCGCGCGCCAAGGTGCCGTGCTTCGGCGTTGGTTGGAAGACGAAGTGGTGAAGCGGCTGGCGCCGCGCATTCTTGTTGTCGATGCAGCTATCGCGCGCGTCTCCGCGCGGTTGCATGTTCCCGATCCGCGGCCGGAGCGCGACGCGCTGATCGCGGCGACCGCGCTGGTGCACGGGCTCACCGTCGTCACGCGCGATACGGCGGATTTCGCGCGGATGGGGGTGCAGTTGCTCAATCCGTGGCTCGCGCCGCCGGCGTAGCGTCTGCGCTAATGCGGGGACGCGTTGAAATAAGGGGACATGATACATATTCCCCGTTGATTTTCACCAAAGCGGGTTGGGATCGGCTCTGGGCTCAAGCGGCGGCTTGTGGCATTCTGGGGACACGTAACGAATTCACAGATTCGGGGCGGATGACGAACTTGGCTTGTTGAGTGGCCCTTTCATCTTTCTTGGGCGCCTTCTGGTTGGCGTGCGTTTTTTCGGCGGAGGCTCGTCATGCGGGTACGGTTGCGCGTGCTTGCGTCGGGGGGCAATGTTTTCGGCGATGAACTTTGCAAAGTCTCGCGCGGCGACGCGTGCGCACTTTCGGCACGGTAGGAATCCGTCATCTTCCCAGGGTTTGCCTTTGTGCCGCCGAAAGCGTGCCCGGTTGACCTTGCGATATTCGGCGTCGCTCGATGCAGCGTCTCTGCGTTCAACGCCTTCGATGAACTCGGCGATGCAGCACGGAGGGTAGCCGTAATAGCGACCGTTGCTTCTGAATATCGGAGCCCTCGTCATTCCGGTGCGTTTCGAAGGGTGCGCTGCCGAGGGACGATATCGGTTTCTCCGCATTTGTGCAGCGGTGGCGTTGGGTTTCCGCCTCCGCTTGCGCTTCGGCGGATGCGGGCGAGGACGCCCGCGGTCCCAGGGCTAGAGCCTTCTTGGGGAGGTTTGCGATCTTCGATTGAGCGTCGGTCGGATGGGCCTTGTCTATGTTCCTGATATGTTCTATTGTTCTCGGGGCGGTGGGCGAAGGAGCCCCAAACCTCGCGCCGTCTCTCAGGAGCCTGATATGTCCGCACTGCCCGCAACCGCTGCCATGGCCGACAGACTCCAGGCGGCGCCGCGTTGTCATGGGCGGTCGAAGCGGACGCGGTTGCCTTGCCGGGCGCCGGCGGTTCGCGGCTTTGCCGTTTGCCGCTTTCACGGCGCGCGCGGCGGGGCTCCGCGCGGCAATCGCAACGCCTGGAAGCACGGCGTGCGCGGCGGTGCTTGGCGGGCGCAGGCGGCCGGTTTGCGCGCGCTCGTGCGCGAGGCGCGCAGGCTCGTTTGCGCCACCAAGACTCGGGTACATGGGGTTGTTCGCTCAGATTGCGCCGGGGGACCCCCTCCGGCGCCGTCGCGCGTACGCTCTTCACCGCCGTTCGGGTTGCACGGCGACGGCGGCGGATGCGGGCGTCCGCCTTCGCTTGCGCTCCGGCGGATGCAGACGGGATGCCTGAACTCTTTCGCCGCGCTCTACGACGTTGACCGCGTCACTCCTCGCAGCCTTCATCTCGGCCGACGAGGCAGGCGTGGAAGCCGAAGCCGCCGAGCATGCCTTCGCCCTTGTCGCGGATGACCCAGAGCGCGCGGTTGCGCGTTTCGTCGGCGAGGCGCGCGTCGCCGGCGCAGAAGCGCTCCAGCTTGTAGCGACCGGTGCCCGTTACGACCTTGGTTTCGACGGGGTTCACGATCTCGATCACCTTGGGCCATTTCTTTCCCAAGAGTTCGATGAAGTCGTTGATGTGGTCACGCGCCATTCCCGTCGCGGCCGCGCACGAGGCCGGCGGATAACCGGAGGTGCGGGTGCAGCCCGTCAAGATCAACGCGGCCGTCATCACGATTGCCGATGCACTGCGAAGCATGGAGCCCCTCCGTTCGCTTTCGCGGGCAGTCTGGCACGGGCGGCGCGGTTCCGTCATCCGTGTCACGACGAGCCCGGTTTGCCGGGAATTGCCGGTTCACAGAGGCGTGGAAGTTGGTGCAATCTTTCCCGGCGTTTTCGACATTCGATTGGGAGAGCATATGAAAATCGACAAGAACACGGCGGCGGTGGTCACGGGCGGCGCGTCGGGGTTGGGCAAGGCGAGCGCGCAGGCGCTGGCGGCGGCGGGGGCGAAGGTTGCGATCTTCGACATCAACGAGGCGGCGGGCGAAGCGGTCGCGAAGGAGATCGGCGGCGTCTTCTGCAAGGTCAACATCATGAGCGAAGAGAGCGTCGTTCAGGGTTTTGAAAAGGCGCGCGCGGCGCACGGCCAGGAGCGGGTGCTTGTGCACTGCGCGATGACGGCGCGGCGCGGCAAGACGCTGTCCTTCGACAAGGAGACGCGCGGCTACAAAAGGACGTCCACGGAGGATTATGCGTTCGGCGTCGAGGGCATCTTGGTTGCGAGCTATCGCGTGGCGTCGCTCTCCGCGCTCGGCATGGCGAATGCGCCGGCGCTCGAAGACGGGGAGCGCGGCGCGATCGTGCTGACGGCCTCGGTCGCGGCGCAGGACGCGCAGATCGGGCAGGTGATCTATGGCTCGGCGAAGGCGGGGGTGAACGGGCTCGTGCTGCCGATGGCGCGCGATCTGATGGACCTCGGCATCCGCGTGAACTCGATCATGCCGGGCATTTTCGCGACGCCGTTGATGCTGGGCGCGCCGCAGAACGTGCTCGACAGTCTTGCCGCCTCCGTGCCCTTTCCGAAGCGGTTGGGCAAGCCGGAGGAGTTCGGCAGCCTTGTCTTGGAACTGACACGCAACACCTATTTCAACGGGCAGTGCCTGCGTCTCGACGGCGCGATCCGGATGGCGCCGCGGTAGCCGGCGCGCCGGCCTCGCGCTGTGCGGGAATGTGTTCGGTAAATGCGTCCCGCCGGTGCTGATTGGGGAGAGTTCAGGTTCCCACTTACCCACTCACGGGCGGCGGGGTAGGGTGAGTGAATGCGTGAGATGAAGTCCTATCTCGGGTGGAAGATCGACTACGGAACGCCTGCGGGCGAGCCGGCGTTGCATCATCCGTCGTCGCTGCAATGGCGCATCTTCAAGAACCCGGTGGCGCTCGGCGTCGGCGGCGTGGCCGCGGTGCTGATGGAGTTCGCCGATCCGCGCATCCGCTCCGGCGTGTGGGATCACTCGACCTACAAGGCCGATCCGATCGGGCGCTCGATGCGCACGGGCGTGGCGGCGCTGCTCGGCTGTTACGGCCCGGCCAGCGCTGCGCGGCGGGTGATCCAAGGTGTCACCAATATGCACGCGAAGGTCGCGGGCGCGACGCCGTCGGGCGAAGCGTACCGCGCGCTGGACACGGAGCTGCTCGATTGGGTTGCGGCGACGGCGGGGTACGGCTTCGTCACGGCCTACGACAAGTTCGTCGCGCCGCTCAGCGAGGCGGAGAAGACGCGCTTCTATCGCGACGGCACGGTTGTGGCGCGGCTCTACGGCGCGAAGGAAACGCCGACGTCGAGCGCCGACTTTCTTCGCATGATGGAGGCGCGGGCCGCGCGCTTCGAACCGCATCCGATCGTCGAGGAGTTTCTGACGATCATTCAGTCGGGCAAGGCCGCGCCGGGTGCGCCGCGCTTTCTGCACCGGGCGCTCGCGCGGGCGGCGGTGTCGATCCTGCCGCCGCTGGTGCGGCGCAAGTTGGCGCTCGGGCCGCGCTACGATTTGACGACGCGCAGCTGGGTCGCCTTGAAGGTTGCCGGTGCGGTCGCGGAGCGCTTGGTCGATCGCAAGTCGCCTGCGTGTCAGGCGAGCGCGCGGGTCGGGCTGCCGCACGATTTTCTCTATCGCAGCGCATCGGAGCAGGCGCGGCTGCTGCGCGCGGCGGGGCTTGGCGAAGCGGCCTACGCCAACGCGGCGGAGTGATCGTTTGGCGAAAGCGGTGACGATCTACGGCATCAAGAATTGCGACACGATGAAGAAGGCGCGGGCGTGGCTGGACGCGCACGGCGTCGCCTATGACTTTCACGATTACAAGACGGCCGGGATCGAGCGCGGCGTTTTGGAGCGTTGGGTCAAGGAGGCCGGGTGGGAGGTTCTGCTCAACCGCGCGGGCACGACGTTTCGGGCGCTGCCCGAAGGCGACAAAGCGGGGCTCGATGCGAAAAAGGCGGTCGCGTTGATGCTGGCGCAGCCTTCGATGATCAAGCGTCCGGTGCTCGTCGTCGACGGCAAGTTCACCGTCGGGTTCAAACCTGAGGCGTATGCGGGCTGGTTTCGCTGAGCGACGGAATGGTCGCCGCGCCCGCGTTCAAGCTGATCGGGTTGTGAGGATTCCATGCGCTTGTTCCTGTTGGCGTTGGCGTTGGGCTTGTTGGCGGCGACGGCATCGGCGCGGCCGGTCGAGACGCCGCTTGCGTTCGATGGGCTGGAGCGCAGTTACGTGATCCACGCGCCAACGCGGGCCGCGGGCGGCGACGCGCCGCTTGTCATCGTTCTGCACGGTCAGGGCGGCGACGGGGCGAATGCGCTCGAGCAAGGCTATTGGACCCGGAAGGCGGACGCGGAGGGTTTCATCGTCGTGGCGCCGGTGGGCGTGCCGGAACGGCCGGACCGTCCGGCGCGGTTCATGGGCAATCGGCGAAGCTGGAACTCCGGCCCGGGAACGGGATCGCCGGCGCAGCTGCGCAACATCGACGATGTCGGCTTCATCCGCGCAGTGGTTGCGGACGTGCAGCGTACGCACCGGGTGGACGCGCGACGGATCTATGCGACGGGTTTCTCGAACGGCTCTGCGATGGCGTTTCGTGTCGGCGCGGAGATGCCGGATGTCGTGGCCGCCATCGCGCCGGTCGCGAACGGGTTGCTGATGCCGGTCGACCGGCTCGCACGACCCGTATCGCTCCTGATGATTTGGGGCGTCGACGATCCGTTGAATCCCTTTGCCGGTGGTCCGGTTGAACGCGGCGGGCAGACCGTGGTGCGGCCTTCTGCGGAAGAGTCTTGGCGGCGATGGGCGGACTTGCTCGGCTGTTCAGGTGCGCCCACGACCGACAGGTCGGGGCGCAAGGTGACGAGCCGCTCATTTTCCCGGTGCCGGGACGGAAGCGAGGCGACGCTTATTGCCGTCGACGGTCTCGGGCATCAGTGGCCGGGTGGGCGCGTGTATCTGCGCGTCGTATCGGGGCCGGGGTCGAACGCGATCAATGCGACCGATGCGATTTGGGCGTTCTTCGCATCGCACGCGCGCTAGGACTTGAACGCGGCGCGGATCGCGTTCGTTTTGGCTTCGAACAGATCTTTGGTTTCGCCGGTCGTGTCGACGACGCAGCGCCCGCCGCCATTCGCGATGGTGTCGAGCACGGGATCGATGAGGACGTCGGGGCTTGCGGCCTTGCGCCAATAGCTTGATGTCGACTCGGGCGCGCGGCGTTCGCCGCCGAAGCGTTCGGGGCGCGCGCGGGCCGCGTCCCAGATGTTGGTGTTGAGCAGCCCCGGATAAAGGATCGTGACGCCGACGTTCTTGGGCGCGAGTTCGGCGGCCAGCGCTTCGCCGAACGCGGCGGTCGCGTGTTTCGTTGCGGCATAGAGCGTGAACGGGCCCTTCACGTCGACGATGGAGGCTGACGATGCGGTGACGCCGACGTGCGCGGGCGCACCTTGCGCCAGCATCTTGGACACGAACGCTTGCGCGGTCCAGGCGACGCCGAGCACGTTGACGCTCACCACCCATTCGATGGCGCGCGGCGATCCGTCGACGAGGCCTGCGCCCGCGCCGACGCCGGCGTTCGCCCAGAGGATCGACGGCACGATGCCCCTAGCTGCGAGCGCGTCGGCGCAGGCGACGACCGAAGCGCGGTCGCTGACGTCGGCGTGGGTCGCGACCGCCTCAACACCGAGGGCGCGCGCGTCGGCGGCGACGGATTCGGCCGCGCCGGTGCGGATGTCGCAAACGGCGGCATTCACGCCTTCGCGCGCGAACGCCAAGATCAACGCGCGGCCGATGCCGTCGCCAGCGCCGGTGACGAGCGCCCAGCGGCCGCGGTAGGGGGCAAGTTTGCTCATGAGGGGCGTCCTTGTTTCAGGCGAAGAGCACGCGGAAGAAGATCGACGGCTTGAACAGCGCGGTGGGCGGTTCGATCATGTTTTGAACGTGAGCGATCGTCTTCGAGACTTTGGGGCTGCGCGTCGCGGCGGCGGTCATGCGTTCGGTGTACCAGAGCAGAAAGCGCGTGCCGGCGGGTTGGGCCTTCGGGTCGTTGCGCTTGGCCTCGAGGTCGGGAAAACCCCAGGCGAGGTCGACGATCGGCTTGACGCCGTCGTAGTAGGCCTTGGCGAACCCATCCGTGGACGGATCGCTTTTCGCGAGGCAGGTTTCCAACCATTCGGCTTCGAGGGCGGCCACCGTCATGCCTTGGCCGAAGATCGGGTTGAAGCTCGCGACGGCGTCGCCGATAGCCACGATGCCTTCGGGCGGATGGACGAGCGCGTCGAAGTTGCGCCGGACGCTCGCCGTGAAGCGCGAGTAGGCAAGGGGCGTGATCGGGCGCAGGTCCTTGATCGCGTCATAGGCATCGGAAACGGGTAGGCTCACCTTCAGGAACGCGAGCATCTCGTCGTGCGTCTTCGGCAACGGCATGGTGGCGTTCGCGCCGACCGACAGCAGGACGCGGCCGTTCTCGACCGGAAAGATCAGCACGCCGAGCTTGTCTTCGAACTTTGCAACCTGATGGGTGAGCGGGCGAGGATGGCCCGGCGCCGGCTCAAGAAGGCACGAGCAATAGACGGAAGCGAGCGGCGAGGTTTCGTGCGGCGGCGTCTCGGCACCCACCGCCTTCATCCAGTCGGCAAGGTTCGAACGGCGCCCGCGCGCATCGACGATGAGATCGGCGGTGACGTCGCGCGTCGCCTCGCCGGTGCGCAACGTGACGGCCGTGATGCGCGTGCGCGAGCCGAGAGCCGTGATTGCCTCCGCGTCTTCGATGACGTCGATGTTGCTCAACGCACGCACGCGACGCGCGAGCATCCATTCCATGAACGGGCGCGTGGCGGCCAGGACGCGCAGCGGACTGTCGTGGCCTTGGCGCCAGCCCAAGACATAGACGCGGACATCTTGGACGCCGACGAGGCTTGCGCCGCCAGCGACGAGTTCGTCCGTGTACCCTGGAAACAGGCGCTCGATAATCTCAAGTCCTCGGGCGAGCATCGCGTGGGCGTGCGCGCCTTGCGGGGCCGCGTCGCGCACGGTGCCGTCTTGGGCGAGGCGGTGCTTCTCGACGATGGTGACGCGCGCGAAGCGGTCGCTGAGAACGCGGGCGGCGAGCAGCCCTGCGATGCCTGCGCCGAGCACCACGGCGTGGCCTGAGTTGGCGGGCATCGGTGTTTCCTTCGGACGGCGGGAGACGGGTACTGCAGCGACCGGCGGTTGTCAGCTAAGATCGTGCGATGCAGTACCTTGTCTACATTATGTTCGGCGCCGTTCTCGTCTATCTGGCTCTCCGGGTGGTGCAGATGAAGCGCGAGAGCTTGCCGTTTCTGATCGCCTATCCGTTGTTCGTGCTGATCTTCGCGGGCGGCGGGATGGCGTTGTTCGTCGGCTTCGGTTGGGGTGCGGCGATTCTCGGTTTCGGGCGCGAGGCGAGCTTGGCTTACACCTACGGGCTGACGGCGATCGGGCTTTTCGTGCTTTGGCGGATTGCGCGACGCGTCATCGGCTGAGCGACAGTCCGAAAAGGAAAAGGGCCGCTCTTGGCGGCCCTATGATTTGATCGAGATGTCCGTCGCCTAATTCAGCAGGAAGTCGAAGCGAAGCGAAACGCTCTGGTCCTTCTCGTCCGACGGAACGGTCGACTGCTGCAGGAAGCCCGCATCCACCGCTTCCGAGTAGCGGTATTCGACGCCCAGCGTCATCGACGGCGTGAACGAGTAGGTGAAACCCGCCATGCCCTGATACGCGAAGTTCCCCTTCGGGATGCCCGAATCCGACAGCGGATCGTCGACCAGGTTGAACTTGCCGAAGCCGCCGCCGACATACGTGCCCAACTTCCAGTCGGTCGTGAACACGTAGTAACCGTTGGCCGTGATCGAATCGCCCGCGGCGTCCATATTGAGCGGAACGGACAGGCCGGCCGCGATCGGCGCCAAGCCGCTTTCCGCGCCGAGACCCTGATGGATGCCGACGAAGAAGCCACTGCGCTTGTCCGCCGTGTCTTGCGCCTTCGCGCTGAACCCGAGTTCGCCGTAGATCGCGTTGAAGATGCGGTCCGTCGTCGACAGCTCATCGGCGTGCGCAGGCATCGACGCCGCAAGGGCGCCTGCCGTCACCGCTATGATGGTTGTCACACGATACATCGTGGATACCGCCCCGCTTCACCAGCCCTGGCAGGTGGAATCACTAAGTGACCAACCTGTCGAGCCTTTTCACTGCCCCTATAATGGGGGAGTCTTCGTTAATCGCAATTGTCGCCGGGAAAGATTGTCAGACCCTTGCAGGGATGCCACATGCCGTTTGCCTGTGGCCGAACAGGCACAGCCGGGGGTAGAGCCAATCGACCCGTTCGCGCCCGGTAGGGTTGAATTTCGGAGCGTAGAGATACGGATTTCCGCCATTTCGCTTCGTCGCGCGCTCGACTGGAAGTAGCGGCCTCAACCGCGGTCGATCAAGCCTTTTCTGCCGGGGGCGATCCATCGCCGGTAGCGCGAACGGTCGTGGACACTCCCCTGGGGCGACCTCCCGCACGTGGCGTGATGAATGCGACTTGCATCGCCGTCGTCGAAGCGGGCCAAAACCGCACTTCCGATTCGAGGTCGATTCGGGATGGCCCCCCGGTGTAGGCCCTGAAATGTTCGTCATCTGATTGCGGGTGCAGGACAACATGGCTAATGTCGCCCGCTCAAAATTCCCCTAACAGCCGGTACTTTCCGCGCCTGTCGTCGAAGGCTTTGCGTGAGCGACATTTTCCAAGAAGTCCAAGAGGAGTATCGCCAGCAGCAGGCGGCCAAGCTCTGGGAGAAGTACCGGGTTGCCGTCATTACCGGGGTCAGCGCGCTCGTACTGGGCGTCGCCGGGTATCAGGGCTGGCGCTATTGGCACCAGGGGCAGGTCGAGGCCTCGTCGCGCGAGTTCGAGAAAATCGCCGAACTGGTTGCAGCCGGGCAGGGCAGCGAGAAGGACGCGGCTGACCGGCTGGCGAAGCTCGCGGCCTCCGGCACCTCCGGTTACGCGATGGCGGCGGCGTTCCAAGAAGCGGGCCTGCGCGCGCAGATGGGCGACATCAAGGCGGCGCTCAAGCTTTACGACGGCCTCGCCGCGCGGGTGAGCGATCCCTTGTTTCGCGACTACGCAAAGCTTCGCGCGGCGATTCTGGTCGTCGAGACGGAGTCGCTCGAAGCTGTCGCCAAGCGGCTCGAGCCCGTCGCCAAGGGCACGGGTCCCTGGCGGGCGCCGGCGTTGGAAATGCTGGCCTATGCGTCCTGGCGCGGCGGCAAGAAAGACGAGGCGCTGAAGCTCTACAAGGAGGTTCAGGCGATCGAAAACGCGCCCAAGAACATCGTGCGGCGCGCGAACGAAATGACCACGCTGATCAACGCGGGTCTGAAACTCTCCGACTTGAACGTGAAGCCCGGGGCGGCGACGCCCGGCGGTTCGCTTTTGCTGCCGCCGGCGACGCCGTTGCAACCGACGCTCGACGATCCGGCGTCGCTGCTCGGCCCGCTCACCGGACAACCCCCAACGCCCTGAAGGTAACGCGTCATGACCCTGCGCCTTTCATCCAAGACGCTTGCCGCGAGCATGCTGGTGCTCGCGCTCGGCGGCTGCGAGACGTTCGACCAATTCCTCTCGCCTCCGAGCAAGAGCAACATTCGCGGCGAACGCGTGTCGGTGCTGCCCACCGCGCGCACGGTCGAGGCCGACCCGAAGCTCGCGAACGAGGCGGTGAAACTGCCGAAACCGGTCGCCAATCCGGACTGGCCGCAGCCAGGCGGGTACGCCGACAACGTGATGCACCATTTGGCGGCGCCCGGCGAACTGGAGGACATTTGGAGTTCGAGCGTCGGGGCCGGGTCGTCGAAAGATTCGCGGCTGACCGCTTCGCCCGTGGTCGCGGGCGGCAAAGTGTTCGTGCTCGATTCGGAGGTCGAAGTTTCGGCGTATGACGCGAAGTCGGGCGACCGGCTGTGGCAGATCGATCTGACGCCGGAGGACGAAGACTCCGAAGACGGGTTCGGCGGCGGTGTCGCGTTCGACGCCGGGCGCGTGTTTGTGTCGACCGGGTTCGGCTTCGTCGCTGCGTTGGATGCCAACACCGGAAAGGAACTCTGGCGGCGCTCGACGACGGTGCCGTTCCGTGCGGCGCCGGTGGCGAACGGCGGGCGCGTGTTCGTGTCGACGCAAGAAAATCAGTTGATGGCGTTGGCCGCCGACGACGGGCGGGTGCTTTGGGATCACCGCGGCATCGCCGAATCCGCGGGCATCTTGGGTTCGAACAGTGTTGCGGTTTCGGGCGACCTCGTCGTCGTGCCGTATACCTCCGGCGAACTCTTCGGGCTCAACGTGCGCAACGGGCGGGCGCTTTGGAGCGATACGCTGGCGCGTACCGGCGGGCTCACGCCGCTGTCGTCGCTGGCCGACATTTCCGGGCGGCCGGTGATCGACCGCGGGCTCGTGTTCGCGAACAGCCATGCGGGCCGCATCGTCGCGATCGACATCCGCACGGGCGAGCGCGTCTGGACGATCGACGTCGGCGGCACGCAGCGGCCGTGGGTCGCGGGCGACTTCGTCTACGTCATCACGGACGACGCGAAGGTGATGTGCATTCGCCGCGCCGACGGGCGCGTGCGCTGGATCCGTCAGCTTGACGCCTATCGCAATGCCGAGGGGCGGACGGGCGCGATTTCGTGGTCGGGGCCGGTGCTGGTTTCGGACCGGCTGATCGCGCTGTCGTCGGAAGGCTATGCGGTCTCGATCTCGCCTTACACCGGCGAAGTGCTGGGGCAGGTCGACATCCCCGACAAGGCGTTCATCGCGCCGATCGTGGCCGACAACACCGTGTACATCCTCACCGACGACGGGCGGCTGACCGCGCTGCGTTGAGCGCGGACCGCCACATGCGGCCATGGCCTTCACCATCGCAATCGCCGGCCGGCCGAACGTCGGCAAATCGACGCTGTTCAACCGGCTGACGGGTAAGGCCGCGGCGATCGTCGACGACACGCCGGGCGTCACGCGCGATTGGCGCGAGGGCGAGGCAAAGCATCTCGGCTTCAAGGTGCTGGACACGGCGGGGCTCGACGACGCGAAGTCGGACGGGCTTGCCGAGCGCATCCAAAAGCAGACACGCGCGGCGATCGAGCATGCGGATGCGTTGATCTTCCTTCTCGACGGGCGCGACGGCGTGACGCCGTTCGACCACGAAGTCGCAAAGCTTCTGCGCCGCGCGGGCAAGCCGATCGTGCTGGCCGTCAACAAATGCGACACGAACGCCTCGAAGGCGACGATCGCGGAGGCCGAGCGTTTGGGCTTCGGCGAGCCGGTCGAACTTTCGGCCGCGCACGGCACGGGGATCGAGGATCTCTACCGCGCGCTGATGGTGTTCGCCCCGGCGGACGAGAGCGAGGATGACGACGCGGAGGAGGGCGAAGGCGAGCCCGCGCGCACGCTGACGATTGCGATCAGCGGACGGCCGAATGCGGGCAAGTCGACGCTGCTGAACCGGTTGCTGGGGCAAGAACGTTCGATCACGGGGCCTGAAGCCGGGATCACGCGCGATGCGGTTGCGGCGGAATGGATGTGGGAGGGGCGCAAGGTGCGCCTCATCGACACCGCGGGTCTCAGGCGCAAGGCGAAGGTCGAGGCGGACCTCGAGAAGATGTCGGTCGCAAGCGCGATCGAAGAGATCAAGATGGCCGAGGTCGTGATCCTGGTGATCGACGCGGCCGTGCCGTTCGAGACGCAGGATCTGCAGATCGCCGATCTCGTCGAGCGCGAAGGGCGCGCGATGGTGGTTGCGGTCAACAAATGGGACTTGGTCGAAGACAAGGCGCAGTTGCTGAACACGTTGAAGGCGCGCGTCGACCAGTTGCTGCCGCAATGGAAGGGCGTGCCGATCGTCGCGATCTCGGCGCTGTCGGGCGACGGCGTCGACCGGCTGATGCCCGCGGTGCTGAAGCAGCACACGATCTGGAACAAGCGCATCTCGACGCACAAGTTGAACGACTGGCTTGCGATGATGCTCGAACGCCATTCGCCGCCCGCGCCGAAAGGCCGGCGCATCAAGATCCGCTACATCACGCAAGCACGCACGCGCCCGCCGACATTTGCGATCTCATCGAGCCAAGCCGGCGAATTGCCCGGCGACTACGGACGCTATCTCGTCAATGGGTTGCGCGAACATTTCGGCTTCGAAGGCGTGCCCGTGCGGATGAAGGTGAAGGCAGGCGACAATCCGTTCGACAGCAAGAGGCGATAGCTCGCTAAGGGTGCGGCTGTGGCTGCGGCGACTCGCCAGGCGACGGGAGACGTTCACACCTATCGCAGGTGCCGTCCCTCCAATCATCGTCGTCGTCCTCGTCCTCGTATGTAGGCCGATCCACCGGTGGAAGTCCTGGGATCTGTTCGCGCGCCGTTTTGCCGTCCTCCAAACCGCGCGCATAGCCCGCCTCGTATGTCTGCGGCAAGTAGTACGAAGAGCGACACCAGCGTCTTTCGCCGCCCCTACACGGCATGTCGCTGCCGCAATATCCGCGGCGAAAGCCTTCGGCGTATCCCTTGCAAAAGGGCGTCGGTTCCGAAGACGCTTGGCGAAAGTCCCCCACCGAGGGCGACGCGTCAGATCGGTCGCGGTCGGTCCGTCGGTGGCCGATCTCGACGGCAGCGTTGTTTGTGTCGTTCCTATCGGAACACATCAGTGGCGCGGGGGTCGCTGCACCGCCCCGATCGCCCAACGCGTCGCCGAGGCGGTCGTGATAGCCGATCCCACAGTCTATGCAGGTTGCTGCAGCTAATGCAGCGTTCGCCAACTGAAGTGTTGAAACAAGCATCGCAAGTACGAGACATGCGCTTCTCATGGCGTCTCTCCAGAACGCCCGCCAACATACCTGTTTGGCACTTTCTCGTCGAGCCAAGCGCTGCGTCGAAGGCTGGCCTGGTCCGTTTGACAAGAGCGGGCGTTGAGGCCTTTCTGCTGCGTGCGGAGAGGCTGTCGGCAGAGGAGCTTTGGCTATGACGATCACCGGAGGGTGCCATTGCGGCGCGATCCGCTACTCAGTCGAAGGCGAGGCGATGACTCATGCGCTTTGCCATTGCTCGGATTGCCGGCGCCACGCGGGAGCGCCAATGGTCGGGTGGACGATGTACCCCGAGAGTGCGCTCAAGATCACCAAGGGCAGCGCCAAAGCGTACGCATCGTCTGTGCACGGCCAACGTCACTTCTGTCCCGATTGCGGCACCGGCTTGTTCTACTACAACGCCGCCGTTCTTCCCGGCATCGTCGACATTCAGAGTGCAACCTACGACGATCCGAGCGCGGTGCCGGCGCAGGCGCATATTCAGGTTGCCGAGCGTATTCCGTGGATGGCGCGGGCACACGAGCTGCCTGAGTTCGAGCGATATCCGCCCCAAGAATAGTCTGCAGAATCTGCAGGAGGCGGAGGCACGTAACGTGCGTTTTCGCACTTGTTCCAGCGCGCCGTGCGTTGGACTATTCTGTTGCGGTTTCGTTGGAGGGTTTGATGTCGGCTTGTTTGCGCGTTGCAGGTGCGGCGATTGCGGTTGCGATGATGTGCGGGCCCGCGTTCGCCGATGTGTTGCCGCCACCTGAGAAACCGCCGCAAGCGAACGAAACAAAGCCCGCGCCGGCGGACCCGCAACCTGCGCCGGTCATCCCGGATGCGACCATCGATCAATTGCTGGGCGGCGATGCCGCGGCGAACGCATCCGGTGCGCCGGCAGAAGAGGCCAAAGATCCTTCGCCGTCACCCGAGGAGGCGAGGGCGAACAGTCTGGTCAAGCGCTACGGTGCGATCGATCTTCCCGGCGGGCAGGCGAAAGTGGCCGTCGCGGACGGATTTGCGTTCCTGGATGCGGCGGACACGAAGACGCTCCTCATCGAATTGTGGGGCAATCCGCAGGACGCGGTGAGCAACGTGATCGGCGCAATCGTGCCTGCGGACGTGAGCGTCCTTGCAGAGGGCAGTTGGGCCGCGATCATCACCTACGAGAACGACGGCCACGTCACGGACGACGATGCGGCCACGATCAATTACGACGAGCTGCTGAGCGAGATGCAGACGGCGACGGCCGCCGACAGCGAAGCGCGCGTGAAGGCGGGCTATGAGGCGATCTCGCTCGTCGGGTGGACGCAGAAGCCGTCCTACGACGTGAAGGAGCACAAGCTCTATTGGGCCAAGCATCTGCAGTTCGGCAAGGACGTGCATACGCTGAACTACGCGATCCGCGCGCTCGGCCGGTCGGGCGTGCTACAGGTCAACGTGGTCGGCGACATGCGCCAACTCGACGATATCAACGCGCAGCTGCCGAAGCTTCTGTCGATGGTGTCCTTCAACGAGGGGCACCGCTACGCCGACTATCAGGAGGGCGTCGATCCGCTTGCGGCCGGCGGGCTTGCCGCGCTGATCGCGGGCGGCGCTGCGGCGAAGGCGGGGCTGCTCAAAGGGCTGATCGCGATCCTTGCGGCGTCGTGGAAGTTCATCGCGATCGGATTGGTGGCGTTCGGCGGATTGATCTGGCGCATGTTCAGCAACCGCTCGAAGGAGCCGTCGGCCTGAGTCAGCGCGCGAACGCCACGATTTCGCCGTTTCGGGTTTCCGACGGGAGCGCGAGTGCGACGATCGCTTTGGCGACCTCTTCGGGTGCGGGAAGCGTCATCGGGTCTTCACCCGGAAACGCCTTGGCGCGCATCACCGTGCGCGTCGGGCCGGGGTTGAAGAGATTCACGCGCAGCTTCGTCGTCGCGCATTCGGCCGCATAGGTCTTCACGAGCGCATCCAGCGCGGCCTTGCTGGCGCTGTAGGCGCCCCAGTAGGCGCGCGTTTTCTGCACCGCGCCCGACGTTACGAAGACGGCGCGGCCCGCGTCGCCGGCTTTCAGCAGCGGATCGAGGAATTGGATCAGGCGCAAATTCGCGTTGACGTTGATCTCCAGCGCTTCGACCCAGTTTTTCGGATTGATGCTTACGACCGGCGTCAGCGGGGCTAAGACACCGGCGTTGCCGATCAAGATGTCGAGCTTCTTCCAGCGTTCGGCGATGGCGCCGGCAAGGCGCGGGAACGCGGGGCCGTCTTTCAAGTCGAGCGGCACGAGTGTCGCGCCGCCGCCCAAGCGCTTGATCTCGTCGTCGAGTTCTTCGAGGGCGCCGGTTGTGCGCGCCACCGCGACGACGTGCGCACCTTCGCGCGCGAGTTCAAGCGCGACCGCGCGGCCGATGCCGCGCGAGGCGCCTGTCACAAGTGCGACGCGGTCCTTCAGTTGCATGACGGAGACGCGCTACACAGCCAAGAGCGAGAGCTGTCCGTTGTCGGCTTCGCTGTCGCGGTCGGTCAGGGTCGTCGGGTAGTCACCCGTGAAGCAGGCGTCGCAATAGCGCGTCGTCTTGTCGTCACGGCGGGCTTGGCGCAGGGCGCGGTAGAGGCCGTTGATCGAGACGAAGTGGAGCGAGTCCGCGCCGATGAAGCGGCACATCTCCGCGACGGTGTAGTTGGCGGCGAGCAGGTTCTTCTTTTCCGGCGTGTCGACGCCGTAGAAGCAGCTGTCGGTCGTAGGCGGCGATGCGATGCGCATGTGCACTTCGCTGGCGCCGGCGTCACGCACCATCTTGATGATCTTCTTCGAGGTCGTGCCGCGCACGATCGAGTCGTCGACGAGCACGACGCGCTTGCCTTTCAGGCGTCCGCGGTTGGCGTTGTGCTTCAGGCGGACGCCCAGGTGGCGGATGTGTTCCGCCGGTTCGATGAACGTCCGGCCGACATAGTGGTTGCGGATGATCCCGAGCTCGAACGGGATTGTCGATGCTTCCGCGTAGCCGATCGCGGCGGGCACGCCGGAGTCGGGGACGGGCACGACCATGTCGGCTTCGACCGGCGCTTCGCGTGCGAGTTCGGCGCCGATGCCCTTGCGCACTTCGTAGACGCCATGGCCGTCGATGATGCTGTCGGGGCGGGCGAAGTAGACGTATTCGAAGATGCAGAAGCGCGCGCGCTGCGGCGGGAAGGGCTTGTAGGACTGAATGCCCTCATCCGAAATGACGACGATCTCGCCGGGCTCGACGTCGCGCACGAAGTCGGCGTTGATGATGTCGAGCGCGCAGGTTTCGGAGGCGAGCACGTAGTTGCCGTCGACTTTACCGATGACGAGCGGGCGCACGCCCAAAGGATCGCGCACGCCGATCAGCTTTTTGCGGGTTAGCGCGACCAGCGAATAGGCGCCTTCGACCTGCTTCAACGCGTCGACCAGGCGGTCGACGATGCGGCCGGCAGCGGACATCGCGATCAAGTGGACGATGCACTCCGTATCGGACGTCGAATAGAAGATCGAGCCTTGCCGCACGAGGCGCTGGCGCAGCGCGAGCGCGTTCGTCAGGTTGCCGTTGTGGGCGATGGCGATGCCGCCATTCGCGACGTCGGCGAAGAACGGTTGGATGTTGCGGCGGAGCGAACCGCCCGTCGTCGAGTAGCGCACGTGGCCGATGCCGGCGTTGCCTCGCAGCTGCGCGACGGGGCCGCCGACCGAGAACTGATCGCCGACGAGACCCGCACGGCGTTCCATGTAGAACTGATCGCCGTCGGTGGAGACGATGCCCGCCGCCTCCTGGCCGCGGTGCTGGAGCGCGTGCAGACCCAGCGCCACGAAGGCCGCCGCGTCGCCCGTCTTACCCCATATGCCGAAAATTCCGCACTCTTCGCGAAGCTTGTCGTCCGCGAGCGGGTTCGTCGATATGTCGCCGTCCATCAAGGTTTCGATGAGGATCGCACGAGCTGGTCCAAGGCGCGGCGATCTCCCGCGTCATAGGCTTCGCTCTTTTCCCCACCGCCTTCTTCGTTGTCGGTGTCTTTTTTGTCGGCCGGTTCTTTTTTGGGTTCGGCTTGCTTCTTCGGTTTGGCAAGCTTCGGTTCTTGAGTGTTCGTCTTCTTGGTGTCGACCGCTTCTTCGGCGGGCTCCGCCGCGGCCTTCGCCTTCTTGTTCTTGCCGTTCAGCGACAGAAGCACGTCCGCGGTGCCCTTGACGACCGGCAGAAGGCGCGCTTCGCGCAGCCACTCCGGATGCGCCTTTGCGGGCACGAGCGATGCGAAGACGAGATAACCGAGACCCACGACCAGCAGGCCGCGCGCGGCACCGAACACAAAGCCCAGCGACTTGTCGAGCGGACCGGCACGCGATTCACGCACCATCTCGCTCAGACGGAAGCTGACGAACGAGGTCGGGATCAGGACGGCGCAGAACATGCCGACGAGCGCCAAGATGTCGGCGACCGTGTCGGGCTGGATCAGCGAACGGGCGAGCGGCTTGGCGGCCGGCCACAAGAACACGGCCACAAGCGCGGCTGCGAGCCAGGCACTGACCGTCAAAACCGATTTCATGAAGCCGCGATGCCATGCGATGGCCGCGGAGATTCCGAGAATCCCCATCACTATCAGATCGACGATCGTCAGTGGCGGTATCTCCAGCATGGCTGCCCGGTCAGAACTACCATAGGTGTCGGCCGTTTTGGTTAACGAAACGTTTGCATCTGCGCAATCAACGCCGCAACCGACGGAACCGGCGTGAGTTCTAGTCCCTTCGGTCCGGAAATGCCCGGCGGCACAAACGCACGCTTGAAACCCAGTTTCTGAGCCTCCTTGAGCCTTGCGTCGGCTTGGCCCACAGGGCGAATGGTGCCGGAGAGGCCGATCTCGCCGAAGAAGACGCAGTCGTGCGGGATCACCACGCCCAAATGCGAGGAAACGAGCGCGCCAGCGGCCGCGAGGTCGGCCGCCGGCTCGCCGATCCGCAAGCCGCCCGCGACGTTGAGGTAGACGTCTTGCGACGAAATTCCAGCCTCGGCCCGCGCGTCGAGCACGGCCAGCACCATCGCCAGGCGCGCGGAATCCCAGCCCACGACCGCACGGCGCGGGGCGCCGTAGGCGGCCTGGGCGACGAGCGCCTGGATTTCCACAAGCAGCGGCCTTGTGCCTTCGACCCCGGCGAAAACGGCAGCGCCCGAGGCGCGGGTTTCCTTCGGTCCCAAGAACAATGCTGACGGATTGGCGACTTCGGTGAGGCCCGTTTCGCGCATTTCGAAGACCCCGATCTCATCGGTCGGGCCGAAGCGGTTTTTGACCGCGCGCAGGATGCGGAAATTGTGACCGCGCTCGCCTTCGAAATAGAGCACCGCGTCCACCATGTGCTCGACGACGCGGGGGCCGGCGATTTGGCCGTCCTTCGTGACGTGGCCGATCAGGAGCAGCGCGGTGCCGCGGCGTTTGGCGAAGCGGATTAGTTCC
Source organism: uncultured Flavobacteriaceae bacterium (assembly GCA_964561925.1). GTDB lineage: Bacteria > Pseudomonadota > Alphaproteobacteria > Micropepsales > Micropepsaceae > SZUA-430. Next base: position 27,354 of record CAZLRW010000009.1, on the reverse strand, counting down.
TGACTGCAGGCGCGGACCTGGCTGACTGTGCCGGGGGCGGCTTCGATCGCGTCTGCCCACAGCGTCTGGATCGAATCGACGACGAGGACGGCCGGCGGCGTCCCGGTTTCGAGCGTCGTCAGGATATCGCGCAGGCTGGTCTCAGCCGCGAGTTTGACGGGCGAGTCTTCGAGGCCGAGACGCTGAGCGCGCAGGCGTGTTTGATCGATGCCCTCTTCGCCCGAGATGTAGACGGTGGGCTTGCCGGTCTTGGCGAGCGCGGTCAGTGCCTGAAGCAGCAGCGTCGACTTGCCGATGCCTGGATCGCCGCCGACGAGCAGTGCCGAGCCCGCAACAAGGCCGCCGCCGCACACGCGGTCAAACTCAGCGATGCCCGTTAACAGGCGTGGTGGGGCGGGCGACGTGCCCTTCACGGTTTCGAGTTGGATCACCCGGCCGCCGCGTGCGGAGACCTTCGATCCGGGAACGGCGCCGGCGTCCGCTTCTTCCGCCAACGAGTTCCAAGAGCCGCAGCTTTCGCACCGCCCGCTCCATTTCGGATAGGCGGCGCCACAGGACTGGCAGACGTAACGGATCGCGGGGCGGGCCATGGCGCGGCGGAATGTAGGGTCGGGGTGGGGCCTTGGCTAGCCCGTCGCCAACCACGTCCAGAGTTGCGGCATTGGGAGGGAGCGGATACGGGTCTCCCTCCAACGGCGTCAACGAAAGCGGGGCGTGATGACGGAGCGAGATGATTCGCCTGCTCCCCATGGTGCGATGGATGCGCTCCTGCCCGCGCAAATTGCGCGGCGTGCCGAAGAGTTGGGCGTTGCCAAAGCCCAAATGGACGGCGTGCGGTTGTTCGTCTTGGCTGTGCTGGCGGGGGCGTTCATCGGTCTTGGCGCTATGGCCGCGACCACGATGTGGACAGGCACCGGCGACGTCGTTCCCTTCGGCATCGCCCGCATGCTCGGCGGGCTGGTGTTCTCCCTGGGTCTTATTCTCGTGATTCTGGGCGGAGCGGAACTCTTCACCGGCAACAATCTGATGGTGATGGCGCTCGCGAGCGGCAGAATTTCCGTCCTGGCTTTGCTGCGCGCTTGGGGAATCGTTTTCGCGGGCAATCTGGTGGGCGCGGTTGGAACCGCTCTCTTGGTGTTTCTTGCCGGCCATCACTTGCTGGCACACGCATCGGTGGGTGGGACAGCGCTCGCTATCGGTGAAATGAAGTCGTCCTTGCCCTTCGTGCAGGCGTTCTTCATGGGCGTTCTTTGCAATGTGCTCGTTTGCCTTGCCGTTTGGATTTGCTACGGTGCTCGGACGACAACGGACAAATTGTTGGCGACGCTGTTCCCGATCGCAGCGTTCGTCGCGGCGGGGTTCGAGCACTCAGTCGCCAACATGTATTTCATTCCCCACGCGCTGATGATCGAGTGGTGGGCGGACGAGAGATTTTGGACTCTGGCCGGCGGCGGACCTGCGAACTACTCCGCGCTGAGCGTTCGCGGACTTGTCGCCAACCTGGTTCCCGTGACGCTCGGCAATGTCGTCGGTGGCGGCGTGCTGGTCGGCGGCGTGTACTGGTTCGTCTATCTGCGGCGGCCGGTCGAGTGACCTCAGGTTTGCGGCTAAGGTGCGTTTTCGAGCCGCGCTTCGGGTATGAGACTGCGCATCCGGTTCGCGAAGCTTGCGAGGCAGACTTCGTTCGGGGAGAGCGGGCCCGACGTGTAGCTCGACGACGACATGCCGGCTTGCACGCCTTCGATGAGCGCCGTGTCCTCGGCGTTGACGCGGCGGTTGATGCGCCAATTCAGATAGCGCGCGGCGTGCATCTGGCGCGTGCGGTGCGGATGAATGTAGGCAATCTCACGGATCAGCGTTTCGGTCGGCGAGACGGGGATGAATTGCATGAAGTCCACTTGATCCGGATAGATGTCGAAGGCGACGTTCGGCCAGAGTTTGTAATAGACCCAGGTGCGGCGGCGGTCGGCGGGCACGTGCGTGAAGTGGCCGAGCAGGCTTTGGTACGCGCGTTCGGACCAATTCTCCGACGTGTTCGTCTGCAGTTCACCCGACATTTTGTCGACCCACTCCTGCGCCTCGATCCTATAGGTCGCGCCGAACAGGCGGGACAAGCCCGGGTGCGCCACCTGGATGTGCATGCCGTCGGAATAGTTGTCGGCGATGTTCTTCCAGTTGACCTTGCGCGGGCGCAGCGTGACGCGGCCGTTCGGCACCAGCGTTTCGAGCGCGTAAGGTTCAAGTTCGTGCGCGTAGGGCGCCATCATTTCGGCGACGCTGGGCAGACCCTTTTCAAAGCGGACGAAGATGAAGCCCTGGAAGATTTCCTGTTCCACGGGTTTCAGCCCGTGTTGCGATTTGTCGAGGTCGTCGAAGCCCTGCCATTTCGGCACGTTCGCGAGCGCGCCGTCGAGCGTGTAGCTCCACGCGTGATAGGGGCAGACGAGGCGATGGCCGCAGGCGCCGCGCGACTGCGGTGCAATTTTCGCCGCGCGGTGGCGGCAGACATTGTGGAAGCTGCGCAGCGCGCCGTCGGTTCCGCGCAGCGTCACCACGCGTTCGCCCAGCACGTCGAGCGTCACGTAGTCGCCCGGGCTCGGCGCATCCGAAACGTGGCCCATGATGTGCCACGTTTGGCGAAAGATTTTCTCGCGCTCGAGCTCGAAGAACTTCGGGTCGGTGTAGATCCAGCCGGGCAGGCTTTTGTTCACGGCGTCATGCTCCGTCGCGTGGCGGGCTACGTTTTCATCCGCATCGGCCCCAGATAGTCGCGCTTACCGAGGGGGACGCCTTTCATGCGCAGGATGTCGTAGGCGGTCGTCGCGTGGAAGTGCACGTTCGGCAGGGAAAACGAGAGCACGAAGTTTTCCGCCGTGAACGGCAGCTTGAAGTCGCGCAGTTGAAAGATCACGTCGCGGCCTTCGAACGCGTTCACCTCGCCGGGCGTCATCTTCTTCAGGCTTTCGCGGGCATCGGCGACAAGCTGCTGCAAGCCCTTGAAGTCGTGGGCCGGTGCTTCGCCGGGCGGCGCGAAGACGCCGCGCTTGATGCCCTCGATCGCGCCCTGCGACTGGTGCACCACCGCCTGAATCTGGAAACGGAACGGCAGCATGTCGGCGTGGAGGCGGGTTTCGACGATCGTTGCAGGATCGATGTTGTTCGCCGTCAGGTGAGCAAGGCCCTTGTCGAGGAACCCGGCAACGCCCGTCAGCGTCTGAACGTAGGCGGCGACGGAGAGGTCGTAGAGCGAGGCGGCCATGGCGTGTATCCCTTTTGCTGTCGCACGTTTACCTCAAGCGCCTTTGCTAAGCGCGGTCAAGGGATCCGCAACTTCGCGCGTCGGTTGCGGGGTGCGGATCCGATCAGATCCTATTGTGTCACCGGACCTGCGTGTATGTTCGGCCGATCATCGGGAGGGGACGTATGCGGCAGAAGAATTGGCGGTTGGTGATCGTCGGGGGCGTGTTCATCGGCCTCGCACTGGTGTTCGTGCTGGTGATGATGGCGTTGGCGCCGCAATCGACGGATCCGGTGGCGCTGATGGAGACCGTGGGCATGACCGCCGGCGTCGTGATCGGAATCTCGACCGCCGCAATCATCTACGGTTTGATCGGACGAAAGGCCTGACGGGCTTACTCGTCTACGGCTTCCGGGCCGCCGATGCGCGAGCGCGCGCCCTGACCGGGCAGGCGGCAGCACGCCTTGTAGGTGGCCAGACAGCTTTCGCCGACCTTCGCGTCGTCCTTGCAGCCATACCAGGCGCGCGTACATTTTTCGTCGACGAGCGCAAGCGTGACGCAATCGAGGTGGCGGTCGGGCGGCATCGCGCGCTGTGCGGCGTACATATCCGTTCCCGGCGGCACTTCGCTGCAGGCGCTGAGCAACAACGCGAGCGCGACGATCTTCAAACGCATCATCGACTGGCCCCCTCGACCGGGGCGAATCTTAGACGAGTCGCGGGCGCGCGGATGTTTCTTCGGTGCAACGGCGGAAGTCTTGCGTGCGGCGTTTCAGTCCGGAACGCGCCGTAACGGGCGGGTGCGTCAGCGCGCCACTTCCATCTTGATCGGGCCTTCGGCGCGGCCGTGGATGAACTGGTCGACGTAAGGGTTGCCGGACTTGTCGATGTCTTCCTTGCGGCCCATCCAGATGATCTTGCCTTTGTAGATCATCGCGATCTTGTCGGCGATCTTGCGCGCGCTCGCCATGTCGTGGGTGATCGAGAGCGTGGTCACGCCCATGTCCTTCACCGTCGCCACGATCAGGTCGTTGATGACGTCGGCCATGATCGGGTCGAGGCCGGTCGTCGGTTCGTCGAAGAAGATGATTTCGGGTTCGGCGGCGATCGCGCGGGCGAGGCCCACACGCTTTTGCATGCCGCCCGAAAGTTCCGCCGGCGACAGTTCGCCGACTTCGGGGCCCAAGCCCACCTTCGCGAGTTTCTTGAGCGCGATTTCCTTCGCCTCGCGCCGGCTGAGGCCTTGGCCTTGGATGAGCGCGAAGGCGACGTTCTCCCAGACTTTCAGACTGTCGAAGAGGGCGGCGCTTTGGAACAGCATGCCGAATTTGCGGTTCACGTCTTCGCGCGCGCGGCCGCTCAGGCGTGTGACCTCCTGCCCGTCGACTTTGATCGAGCCCTTGTCGGGCGTGATCAGGCCCAAGATGCACTTCAGCGTCACCGACTTGCCCGAGCCCGAGCCGCCGATGATGACGAGCGACTCGCCCGGCTGAACCGAAAGGTCGACGCCGTCGAGGACGACCTTGGGTCCGAAGCGTTTGTGCAGACCCCAGAGTTCGATCTTGGGCGAGGTCACCGGCTGCCCTCCCCGAAGAAGAGCGAGGTCATGACGTAATTCGCGGCAAGGATCAGGATCGCGGCCGAGACGACCGCGTTCGTGGTCGCGGCGCCGACGCCTTGCGCGCCGCCTTTCGAATTGTAGCCGTGGTAGCAGCCCATCAGCGCGATGATGAAGCCGAACACGGCGGCCTTCCAAAGGCCCGAGGTGACGTCGCCCGTCTTCAAGAAGTCGGCGGTGTTGTTCAGGTACGCGGCCGAATTGAAGTCCAGCGAATAGACCGCGACGACCCAGCCGCCCATCACACCGATAATGTCGGCGATGGCCACCAGCACGGGCATGGTGAGGACGGCGGCGATCAGACGGGGCGCGACCAGATACTTGAACGGGCTTGTCGACAGCGTCTGCAAGGCGTCGATCTGTTCCGTCACGCGCATCGTGCCGAGTTCGGCTGCGATGGCGGCGGAGACGCGGCCGGCGACCATCAGGCCCGCCATCACGGGGCCGAGTTCGCGCGTGATCCCGAGCACGACGATCTGGGGCACCAGCGTTTCGGCGCCGACGTCGCTGCCCACGAAGATCTGGAGCGCGAGCGCGCCGCCGGTGAAGAAGGCGGTCAAGCCCACGACGGGCAACGAGAAATAGCCGATGCGCATCATCTGCTGCATCGTCAGCCGCATGTAGATCGGCGGCATGAAGCAGGCGGGCACCGCGCGCGAGGCGAACATCGCGATGCGGCCGATCTCGCGGAAGAAGGTGATGAAGAAGCGGCCGACGAGCGTGAGGGGAAGGAATAGGTTCATGGGCCTATCGGGTTCCCGTGTAATGGCGCTCGATGCGGGGGCCGAGGCGCGTGTAGATTTCGTAAGGCAGCGTGCCCGCGTCGCGCGCGAGGTCGTCGACGGTTTGATGCGGGCCGATGAATTCGACGTCCGCGCCGGCGCGGGCGGCGTCGCCCGGAACGCGGGTGACGTCGAGCGTGACGAGGTCCATCGAAACGCGCCCGACTATCGGACATTTCACGCCTGCGATCACACCATGCCCCCTGTTCGACAGCGACCGCATCAGGCCATCGGCATAACCCAGCGCCGCCACGCCCAAACGCCGCGGTCCGCTCGCGGAGTAGGTGGCTCCGTAACCGACGGTGTCCCCACTGTCAATCGAACGGACCTGCACGAGCGGCGCGGTCAACGTTACCGTGCCGCGCATCGGGTTTTCGCCCGATTTCCGCGGGTTGCCGCCGTAGAGCGCGATGCCCGGGCGCACCAAGTCGAACGCGAACGGCGCGCCCAGAAAACAACCGCCCGATGCGGCGAGGCTGAGGTGCACTCCCGGGAATCGCCCGGCGAGTGCCTTGAACCGGGCCAGCTGTTCTTCGTTCTTCGCGTGTTCGGGGTCGTCGGCGGAGGCCAAATGGCTCATGACCAGTACCGGCGCGGCGGCGCCCTCCACCGTGTCGAGATCGGCTTCGGACAGGCCGAGGCGCGACATGCCCGTGTCCAGTTGCAAAGCGTACGGCGTGCGCTGGCCCGATCTCAGCCAATCCTGCAACTGACCGATGTTGCAGATCACCGGGGACAGTTTGCTTTCCTCAAACAGCGCGCGGTGGGCGGCGGCATAACCGTGCAGCACGAAGATCGGGTGGGCGGGCAGAACCGTGCGCAATGCCGCGCCCTCTTCGGCGTGGGCGACAAAGAATGTCTTGCACCCGGCGGCGGCCAGCGCTTGGGCCACCGGCTTGGCGCCAAGACCGTAGGCGTCGGCCTTCACCACAGCCGACACCTCGGCCGGCTTCACCTGCGCGATGAGGCGGCGGTAGTTCTCGACGATCGCAAGGAGGTCGATGGTGACGGCGGGGCGGGTGCGCATCGAACCCCGCGGGTAGCACGGAAACGGAGCCGAACCAAGGCGGCTTTGCGGCGCCTTCAGTGCGTTTGGGCGGGCAGGGCGTCCTCTTTCGCCAGGTCGTAGAAGCGCGTGAATTGCTTCTCGAATCGCAGCGTCACCTTTGCGGTCGGGCCGTGGCGGTGCTTTTCGACCAGAACGTCCGAGAGGCCGTGGATGCGGTCCATCTTTTCCCGCCACTTCTGCCACTCGGCCGGATCGTCCGTCGGTTCCTTCGTTTCGAGGTAGTAGGCCTCGCGGTAGATGAACATCACGACGTCGGCGTCTTGTTCGATCGAGCCGGATTCGCGCAAGTCGGCAAGCACCGGACGCTTGTCGTCGCGGTTGTCGACGCCGCGCGAGAGCTGGGAGAGCGCCATGACCGGCACCGCAAGCTCCTTCGCCAGCGTCTTCAGGCCCTTCGTGATTTCGGTGACTTCCTGCACGCGGTTTTCGTTGCGCTTCGACTGCGAGCCGGTGAGCAATTGCAGGTAGTCGACGACGATGAGGCCGAGATCGCCGGAACGCTTCAGCCGGCGCGCGCGAGCCGCGACTTGCGCGATCGAGAGACCGCCCGTGTCGTCGATGAAGAGCGGCAGACGCTCAAGCTCGGCGGCGACGCGGATCAGCGCCTGCATGTCGCGCTCTTCCATCTTGCCGCGGCGAATCTTCGAGCCGGAGACTTCGGCTTGTTCGGCCAAGATACGCGTCGCGAGCTGTTCGGCGGACATTTCGAGCGAGAAGAATGCGACGCGCCCGCCGGACTGGCCCTCCGTGCGCACCCACTCGCGCGCGGCGTGGAACGCCATGTTCGTCGCGAGCGAGGTTTTGCCCATGCCGGGGCGGGCGGCGACGATGATCAGGTCCGACGGTTGCAGACCGCCCAGAAGGCTGTCCATGTCGACGAAGCCGGTCGAGACGCCCGTCACGTGGCTCGGCGATTGATACGCGCGTTCGGCCGCTTCGATCGCACCCGTCAGCGCCTGCTTGAACGAACGGAAGCCGCCGCCGAAGCGGCCTTTGTCGGCGATGCGATAGAGCTGCTTCTCGGCCTCTTCCACTTGTTCGGCAGGCGAGAGGTCGATCGGCGGGTCGTAGGCGAGGTTGACGATCTCTTCGCCAACTTTGATCAGATCGCGGCGCTGCGCGAGTTCGAAGATCATGCGGCCGATTTCGGCGGCGTTGATCACGGACGGCGAAAAGCGCGTGAGCTCGGCGAGGTAGTCGGCGCCGCCGACTTCCTTCATCGCCGCGTCGAGCGCGAAATAGGGTCTGAGCGTGACGGGCGAGGCGAGCTGGCCCTTGCGCACGACGCGGGCGATCGCTTCGAACACGCGCTGGTGCAGGGGTTCGTGAAAGTGCTCGGCCTCGAGGAAGCCCGCCACGCGTTCGAACGCGTCGTTGTTGACGAGGATGGCGCCCAAAAGCGCTTGTTCGGCCTCGACGTCGAACGGCGTCTGGCGGAACTTTTCCGGGGCGTCGGGCTTCGTGGCGACAGCGAGGCTCATGGGTTCACCAAACGTCAACTTCGGGTGCGCGCGCAATCACGGCCGATGGTTTTCAACAACTTCGGCTTGGGCGCGCTCTTGCGCGTTCCCTGCATTTCTCGTGTCAAGCACGAAGCGATGATTCGCGACGCGGAATCTTAGGACAAATTGCGGCGTGTGCGACGGCTTTCGCGCATCGTCGCGGCGTCAAGAAAAAGGCCGCGCTTGCGGCGCGGCCTTCGACTTCCCGGGTTTCCCGATCGTGCAGCTTATTCTTCGTCTTTCTTCTTCTTGGATTTCTTCGCGGGCTTGTCGTCCGCTTCGGCGGCGTCCGCATCCTTTGCGGCCGCCTTCTTTTTCTTCTCAGGTCTGGCCTCGGTTGCGGGCGCTTCTTCGTCTTCGCCCTTCAGGCCTTTGGCCGCGTCTTCGCTTTCGAACAATGCTTCCGCGTCGATGCGGGCCTGTTCGGCTTCGGTCTTCAGCACGTTTTCGCCCTTGGCCTGACGCTCGGCCTCTTCGGCCGTGCGCGCGACGTTCAGCGTGATGGCGACGCTGACTTCCGGATGCAGAATGACCTTCACGCCGTGCAGGCCCAGCGCCTTGATCGCCTTGTCGAGGCGAACCTGATCGCGGTTCAGCGTGATGCCGCCCGCGGTGACCGCATCGGCGACGTCGCGCGTCGAGACGGAGCCGTAGAGCATGCCGGTGTCGCCCGCCTGACGCAGGACGACGAACGTCTTCTTGTCGAGGTTGGCGGCGACGCTTTCAGCCTCTTTCTTCAGCGTGAGGTTGCGGGCCTCGAGCTGGGCCTTTTCCTTTTCGAAGCGCGCGATGTTTTCCTTCGTCGCGCGCAGCGCCTTTTTGCGGGGCAGGAGGAAGTTGCGGGCGAAGCCGTCCTTCACCTTCACAACCTCGCCCATCTGGCCGAGCTTTTCGACGCGTTCGAGCAATACGACTTGCATGGTACGATCTCCCCCTAGCTCACGACGTAGGGCAGAAGGGCGAGGAAGCGCGCGCGCTTGATCGCGGCCGCGAGTTCGCGCTGCTTCTTGGCGGAGACCGCCGTGATGCGCGAGGGCACGATCTTGCCGCGCTCGGAAATGAAGCGCGAGAGGAGCTTTCCGTCCTTGTAGTCGATCTTCGGGGCGTTCGCGCCCGAGAACGGGCACGTCTTGCGCCGGCGGAAGAACGGACGCCGTCCGCCGCCACCGCCCCCACCGAAGCCGCCGCCGCCGCCGAAGCCGCCGCGATCGCCACCACGGTCACCGCCGAAGCCGCCTCTGTCGCCACGGTCGCCGCCGCCACCGAACCCACGATCGTCAGCGCCGCTCATACCGCACCTCCTTCTTCGCGGGGCTCGAAGCCGCCGCCGAATTCATCCTCACGGCGGCCCCATTTGGCGTCGCGCCGTTCCTTGGCCTGCTTGGCCAGCATGCCGGCCGACGGTTCGTCGTCCAGCGCGTCGACGCGCACCGTCAGATAACGGATCACGTCTTCGTTCAGGCGCAGCTGACGTTCGACCTCGGCGACCGGCGCCCAGGGGCTGTCGAAGTTGAAGTGAACGTAGTGACCCTTGCGGTTCTTCTTGATCTTGTAGGTCAGCGAGCGCAGACCCCAGATCTCCTGCTTGGTGACCTTGCCGCCACCCTGCTCGATGATGTTCTTAACTTGCGCGGCCAGCTCGTCGACCTGCGTTTGCGCGGCGTCTTGGCGCGCAATGAAGACATGCTCGTAAAACGGCATGGGAGCCTCATGTTGGGCCACGGCGCCTGCCGCACGGCCCCCATGGCAGTGCGTCCAAGCGATGGTCCGGCGGAGTTGTCGGACGATCTCGTCCCAAAGGCGCCCAAGGGCGCCCGCTCCGCGGCCGCGGCCGGTTTCGGAAGGGGCGGACTATACGGATTTGGCCTCGGGCGGCAAGGACGAAGGATGGCCGGATTGCCGCAGAATTGCCGCATCCGGGCGGCTATCCTCGGTGCCGGGACAGGCTGGAGAGGTTCGGGCGATGAGACGGGTGTTGGTTTCGGCTGCGGGCGCGCTGGGGTTGGCTGCGTGCGAGCAGGCGACAAAGTGCGAGATTCCGGCTGGCGGCGGAACGCCTGTGCCGATGGTTGCGGCGGCGCCCCAGCCTTGCGCGGCGCCGGTTGAGACGGCCGTCGGCTTCACGAGTGCGGGCAGCCAAGACAAGCTCATCGTAGAGGCGCTGGGGCCGGATTGCGCGAACCCCGCGATGTTCGCGCGCTTGATCGATGCGAAGGGGCGGCTTGTTTATGCGGAGATGACGAGCGGCAAGTGGCTCATGAGTGCGGAACTGTTTCCGCAAGCCGGCGGGACGGCGCGCGGCGTGGCCGAGAACCTCTACGACATCGGCGAACCGAACTCGATGAACCTGCCGCAGTGGCGTGCGGGGGCGCGTGGGCCGGAGCGCGGCAGCTACGGCGCTTACGAAGCGATGGTGCCGCAGGCAGCGTACGAGCGATTGCGCGCGCTAAATGCGCCGACGCTGATCAAACGCGGCGGCGCCGAGAGCGGCACGTTCTACATCTACGATCCCGAAAACGGCGAAGCGGTCGCGGTGGCGAAGTTCGCGGTGTGAGACGTCAGCTGCGAAGCGTGCGGCCAAGCGCGCGTAGCGGTTCGCTCTGTTCGGCCGGGATCGTCGCGTCGGCTTTCGGCCCGACGTTGATCAGCAGGTTGCCGCCCTTTGCCGTGACGTCGCGGTGGAGCGCGATCAGCGCCTGGCCGCTCAGATAGTCTTCGGGCCGTTCTTCGCGATTGTACCCGAAGGCAAGGCCCAAGCCGCGGCAGGCTTCCCATTTCTTTGCAGCCGGGATCGCGCCCAAGCCGTATTCGACCGTGCGGAAGTCGCAGTGCGGCGGTGGCGGGCTTTCCATGGCGCCTTCGCTCGCCGCGATGCGGGCTTTCATCATCGCGTTGAACGAGGCGCGCGCGGGGGGATCGCGCAGGCTGTTGAAGAAGGCGTCCTCGGCGAACCAGCGGTCGTTGACGACGCCGTCAGGAACGCGCGCGTAGTAGTGCGCGAAGATGTGCGGCACGTCGGCCTTTCGCGGCCAGGCGATGTCGTTCCAGAGCGCCGCGGGTTCGTAGCGGTCGATCAGTTCCTTCACTTGGGCGAGCGCGTAGTCGGCGTAGTCCGCCTCGGTGGGTACGCAGGCGAACATGTCCCCGAGATTCGCGATCGGCTCAGGGCGAGCGGTCCAGTCGAGGCCGCCCGAGTAGTAGAGGCCGAAGCGCATGCCGCGCGCGCGAACTGCCTCGGCCAGTTCGCCGACGAAGTCGCGATCGGTATGCCAGCCCGGGCGCCAGGGGTTTTCGACCTTGGTCGGCCAGAGGCAGTAACCGTCGTGATGCTTCGTGACGAAGACGACGTAGCGGGTGCCTGCCGCCTTGAAGAGGTCCGCCCAGGCGGCGGCGTCGAAGCCGCGGGCGGCGTCGTCGAATTCCGGCCGGAACGATGTGTACGGACGATTGCCGTAGGTCTTCTTGTGATGCTCTGCGCTGGCGCTGCCGGGCAGGCGGATCGCGTTTTCGTACCACTCCGCATAGGGGAGGTACTTGTTCATGTCGTCGTAGTGATCGCGCGCAAGATCATGGATCGCCCGGCCGCGTGGTGCGAATGCGGGCACCGCGAAGATGCCCCAGTGGATGAAGATGCCGAAGCCTGCGTTTTGGAACCAAGCCGGGCAGGGGCGGGAGGCGAAGTCTTCGATCGACGCCACTTAGTACCCGATCGCCGCGCCGTCTTTGCGCATTTCGCTGGCGCCCCAGTAGACGCCGGTTGCGGGGTCGCGGAGGATTGCTTGGTAGCCGCCGAAGCTGCCGTCGCCTTTGACGAGCTTGTGGCCGCGGCGTTCGAGTTCCTTGCGTACGTCCGCGCCGATGCCGGTTTCGAGCATCAGTTCGCCGACCCCGGCGGAGTCTTTGCGCGACCAATCGTCGGAGCTTTCGTGGCGGAAGCGCGCGGCGTCACCAGCCTCCTGCACGTTCAGGCCGAAGTCGATCATGTTGACGAGGATCTGCACGTGACCCTGCGGCTGCAAATCGCCGCCCATGACGCCGAAGCTCATCCACGGTTTGCCGTCTTTCATGGCGAAGGCGGGGATGATCGTCTGGAACGGGCGTTTGCCCGGCGCGTAGACGTTCGCGTGGCCGGGTTCGAGCGCGAAGAGCTCGCCGCGATCTTGGAACATGAAGCCGAGACCGTCGGGCACCAGGCCTGAGCCCATGCCGCGGTAGTTCGATTGAATGAGCGACACCATCATGCCGTCTTTGTCGGCGGTCGTGAGATAGGTCGTGTCGCCTTGGCGGAGCTTGATCTCGCCGGGCGGGACGTTCGGGTTCGCACGGGCCATGTCGATAAGGGCGCGGCGCTTCTTGGCGTAAGCATCCGAGATCAATTCGGCGACCGGCGCCTTGTAGGTCGCGGGGTCGGCATAGAACTTTGCCAGGTCTTCGAAGGCCAGACGCTTGGCTTCCACCATCACATGGAGCGCATCGGCCGAGCCGCGACCCATCTTCTTCAGGTCGTAGGCTTCGAGCATTTTCAGCATCTGCAACGCGGCGACGCCTTGCGTGTTCGGCGGCAGCTCATAGACGTCATAGCCACGGTAGTTCACGCCGACGGGTTCGACGAAGTCGCCGGTGTGGGCCGCGAAATCCTCGTAACGCAGATCGCCGTCGATGCGCTTGAAGTAGGCGTCCATCGTGCGCGCGAGTTCGCCCTTGTAGAACGCGTCGCGGCCGCCCTTCGCGAGTGCGTCGTAGGTGCGCGCGAGATCCGAGTTCTTGAAGATCTGGCCGTGGGCGGGGGCTTTGCCGTCGATCAGATAGGTGCGTTTGGCGTTTTCGATTTCCTCGATGTCTTTGGCTTGGCGCTCGAAGCCGCGGAAGTTGCGCGCCCAGTAGTAGGCGATGAGCTGCGAGACGGGGAAACCTTCGCGGGCGTATTGGCTCGCGGGCGCGAGCACGTCCTTCATCGGCAATTTGCCGAAGCGCTGGTGGAGCGCGAACCAACCGTCGACCGTGCCTGGAACCGTGACCGTCAACGAGCCGTGCGAGGGCATCGCCTTGCGATCGCCGAGTTTCTTTTTCAGGTCGTCGAGGCTGCGGCCCATCGGCGAGCGGCCGGAGCCGTTGTAGCCGTAGAGCTTCTTCGTCTTCGGGTCCCAGACGATCGCGAAGAGGTCACCGCCGATGCCGCAGCCGACGGGCTCCATCAGCCCCAGGGCGGCGTTTGCCGCGATCGCGGCATCGATCGCGCTGCCGCCCTTCTTCAAGATGTCGATGGCGATCTGGGTCGCGAGCGGCTGTGCGGTCGCGGCCATGCCGTGTTGGCCGAGTACTGGCGCGCGGGTCGCGAACGCCTCGCCCGTGTAGCGGTCGCCGCCGCCCGGGGCTGCCGTCGGGGCGTCTTGAGCGAACGCGGCGGTCGTCATGAGGGCAAGTCCTATGATGGCGGTCGAGATACGCATTGTGTCCCCGTTAGTTCATGTGATCCGGCCGAGCGGCGCGACAGTGATGTCACCGCGGTGCGGGTTTTCTCGGCGGCGGGGGCGGGCAGGGGAAGTCGCGCTCGAGCGTCTTTTGAGCGAGTTCGGTCGCGGCGGCGTTCATCAGAGCGGGATTGTTGTCGCCGAAGCGGACGATGCGCGTGGCGAGCTCGCGGAACGAGATGAAATCGGGCATGCGCACGCACGCTTCCTTCGAGCTGAACGGCAGGCCCTTGACCATGGCGTCGAGGCGGGCGTCTTCGCGCGCCTTGAGCGACACGGCGAAGCCCTGCAGGAACGTTCGGCATGAGTGTGGAAGGCGCGCGTTTTCTTCCGTCGTTTTCGCAACGTAGTCGCGGCAGGCGGCGACAAGGTCCCGGCCCGTCTTGATCTCAGCGGCTTGCGCGGCCGTCAGCGTGACGAACAGCGCGAGCAATGCGGCGGCGGTGAGGCGCATCGGTGTTCCTTCGGGGCCTCCACGGCCCTGTTTCACGCCCAAGCCTAGGGCGTGATATGGCTTTGGACAACCCGCAAATCGGCCGACAAAGCGAGACCGTGCAGCATGCTCGACGCCGTCATTCGCCCGCATATCGACAAGCCGCTGGCCGCCGTGGCCACCCGCGCCGTGGCGCTCGGCATTGGCGCCAACAGCGTCACGGTGATGGGGTTCGCACTGGGACTGGCGGCCGCCGCCCTAATCGCGGCGGAGCTTTATTGGGCGGGGCTCGGCGTGCTGGTCGTCAGCCGTTTCCTCGACGGGCTGGACGGGGCGATCGCGCGGCAGACGCAGCTGACCGATCTCGGCGGCTATCTCGACATCACGCTCGACTTCATCGTCTATGCGTCGGTGGTCTTCGCGTTCGCGCTTGCCGACCCGGCGCGAAATGCGCTCGCCGCCGCATTCTTGACGACAAGTTTCATGGCGCCTGCCGCGACGTTTCTCGCCTATGCGGTCTTTGCGGCCAAGCGCGGCATCACGACGGAGATCCGCGGGTCGAAGTCGCTCTACTATCTGGGCGGGTTGACCGAAGGGACGGAGACGATCGTCACGCTTTGTCTGATGTGCGCCTTTCCCGATTGGTTTGCCGTGATCGCCGTCGTCTACGGCATCATGTGCTGGATCACAGGCGGGACGCGCATTGCGGCTGCGGTCGCAACGTTCGGGGAGCGCGGTTAGATGTTCGAGCCGACGCCGGCGCAAACTCAGATCGTCGAAGCGGTCGGGCGCGTCTGCCTCAAGTACGACGACGCGTATTGGCTGGCGTGCGACGCCGATCATCGGTTTCCAGAGGCGTTCGTGCGCGACATCGCGAGCGCGGGCTATCTCGGCATCGCAATGCCGGAAGCTGTGGGCGGCGCGGGGCTTGGCGTCACGGAGGCGGCGCTGATGATGCATCGTATCGCCTCGTCGGGCGCGGGGATGGCCGGCGTGTCCGCGGTCCACATCAACATTTTTGGGCCGCATCCGATCGCGGTCTTCGGCAGCGATGAGCAAAAGCGGCGCATGCTGGTGCCGTTGATCAAAGGCGAGACGCGGTGCTGTTTCGGCGTGACGGAGCCCGACGCGGGGCTCGACACATCGTCGATCAAGACGAAGGCTGAGCGCTCCGGCAACGGTTGGGTCGTCAACGGGCGCAAGATGTGGACGACGACCGCGCAAACGGCGACGCACATTCTGCTGCTGGCGCGGACGTCGCCTAAGGGAAAGAAGCCGACCGACGGATTGAGCTTGTTCTACACGGCGCTCGACCGCGCGCATGTCGAGGTGCGCGAGATTGCGAAGATGGGGCGGCATGCTGTCGATACGAACATGCTCTTCATCGACAATCTGCCGGTGCCGGCGGACGATCTGATCGGCGAGGAAGGCAAGGGCTTCGACCAATTGCTGCATGCGTTCAATCCGGAGCGCATTCTGATCGCAGCGGAAGCGATCGGCGTGGGGCAGGATGCGCTACGGCGGGCGGCGAAATACGCGCGCGAACGCGTCGTGTTCGGGCGACCGATCGGGCAGAACCAGGCGATCCAGCATCCGCTTGCGCGTGCGTGGGCGGAGCTTGAGGCGGCGTGGCTGATGACCATGAAGGCCGCCGCCCTCTACGACGCGGGGAAGCCGTGCGGCGTCGAGGCGAACGCCGCGAAGTACCTCGCTGCCGAGGCGGCGTTCAAAGCCTGCGAAACCGCGGTGATGACGCATGGCGGCATGGGCTATGCGCGCGAGTTCCACGTTGAGCGTCTGTTCCGCGAAGTGCTGATCGCCCGAATCGCGCCGGTAAGTCGCGAGATGATCTTGAACTTCATCGCCGAGAAGGCGCTGGGGTTGCCGAAGTCTTACTGATTCACTTGATGGCCGTTGAACCGGTCTTCCGCCGACGTTCTTCGCGCGCCTCCTTGAAGGGGCGCAGCCGCTCGCGCAGTGCTTCCATGCGTTCGATCTTTTCGCCGAGCGTCAGTTTTCGCCTAATCTTGCGAGATCTCGCCTTCTCCTCAAGTGCCGCCTTCAACGTGAAAGGGGCGGTCGTTTTCTTGCGCTTGGTCATGCGTCTATTTTGCAGCAAACGGGTTGGACCTGCCAGTCTTGCGGCAGAACGATTGCCACGCCCGCCGCAAGTCATGCCGCTCAATCACGGAGCGAAGCTTTTTCAAGTTCGTAGCCTTTTCGTCAAGAAACTGACCGATCCGCTGAAAATCCTTCGGTCGTCCGACCCGGAGTGCGAGCGCCACAAGGAACTCGGGCGTCATAATGCGGGCGCGAACCTTGCCGCCGTTCGCGCGGATTTCCGTAAGCTCGGCGCGTTCGAGCGCTTCCTCATCTAAGCCGTTACTGATGGGGATGAATTGAACGGCCCATCCCTCGATCACAATTCCTTCTTTGCGGAAGTGCGTGTAGCCATGGCGTCGCAGGTATCCCAGTATCGGGTCGAGCGTGACAATTGGTGCATCACTCTTGATTGAAAGGAAGATGTCCAGGTCCTCTGTGACGGTCGGTTCGATGTAGTTGTATGCAGCGACGGCACCTCCAATCGCGTAGCGCTCGATGACACCGTCGCGTTCCATCGCGTTGATCACATCGAGCGTTTGTTTGATGCCCACGACCCTACGCCACCAATGCCCGGTCCAACCGTGCGCGGATAATCTGTTCCGCCTCGCGGACGATGCGTTCGATCAGGTCTTTGCAGGTCGGGATGTCGTGGATCAGGCCTTGGACCATGCCGGCGGACCAGATGCCGTGGTTCGGGTCGCCGGCTTCGTAGACGACCTTGCCGCGCTGGCCGGAGACGAGGTGGGCGATGTCTTCGATCTTGGCGCCGCCTTTCTTTTCGATCGCGACGACCTCTTGGCTGACGGCGTTCTTGGCCACGCGGGCGGTGTTGTGCAGCGTGCGGAAGATGAGGTCGGTGCCGCGTTCGTCGGTCGCCACCATCTGTTCCTTGATCTTCTGATGGATCGGGCTTTCGACGGTGCACATGAAGCGGGTGCCCATGTTGATGCCTTCCGCGCCGAGCGCCAGTGCGGCGACCAGTCCGCGCGCGTCGCCGAAGCCGCCCGAGGCGATCATCGGGATCTTCACCTTGTCTGCTGCGCACGGAATCAGGATGAGGCCCGGGATGTCGTCCTCGCCCGGGTGGCCTGCGCATTCGAAGCCGTCGATCGAGATCGCGTCGACGCCCATGCGTTCGGCGGAGAGCGCGTGGCGCACCGCGGTGCATTTGTGGATGACCTTGATGCCGTGCTGTTTGAAATGGTCCACGTGCTCCTGCGGCTTGTAGCCCGCGGTCTCGACGATCTTGATGCCGCTTTCGATGATCGCCTGGCGGTACTCGGCGTAGGGCGGCGGTTTGAGCGCGGGCAGGATCGTCAGGTTCACGCCGAAGGGCTTGTCCGTCATCTCACGGCAGCGCTTGATTTCTTTCGTCAGTTCTTCAGGCGTGGGTTGGGTCAGCGCGGTGATGAAGCCGAGCGCGCCGGCGTTCGCGACCGCCGACACCAGTCCGGCGCGGCCGACCCATTGCATGCCGCCCTGCACGATCGGGTGTTTGACCCCGAACATTTCGGTGAAGCGCGTCTTGATCATGTCTGTCTCCGTTGGCGAATGGCGTTCGGCGACAGACTGGCCCGGCTTAGGCAGCGCTGACAAGCGGGCGCTCAGCGGCGGCGGGCGACGACCTCAAGGACGATGGGTGTGGCCATGCGCGTGCCGCCTTCACGCTCGGCGCGGTCGAGTGCTGCGATCGCGGCATCGGCTTCCGCTGCGGCAAGCAAGCCGTCGGCGATCAGTTTGTCCTTATAGCCGCGGGCGAAGGCCGCGGGCCACTGCCAGACGTAGTTCGAAGGCGCGACCACGTCGATGATCGGGTTCAACGACATTATCTCGAAGCCCGCTTCTTCCAGTTGGCTCGGCAAAGCGCGGGCGCTGTCAATTTCTGCGCCGGTCGCCGCCACGCTGTCGATCACGGCTTTCACGAAGCTGGCGAACGCCGCGTCGTGGGGCAGCAAACACCAGGCCGCGTAGTTCAGATACTCGTGGAACACGGCGACGCCGCCTGGTTTCAGGGCGCGAGCGATGTTGGCGACGCCGCGCTCCGGCGTCGTCAACCAGGAGAACACCCAGCGGCACCAGGCGGCGTCGGCGATGGCTTCCCCGATGGTGGCTTCGGTGATGTCGACTTCGCGCGTTTTGATGTTCGCGAGCTTGCGATCGGCCGCGGTCGCTTCCAACGCGTGCAGGAAGCGGGCGGAACGCTCGACCGCGAGCACGGCGCCTTTCGGACCCACGATTTCGGCGAGGTCGAGGGCTGCGTAACCGGGCCCGCTGCCGATATCGATGACGGTCTGACCTTGCGTGATGCCGGCGCGGCGCCACGCGTCCAACATGCGCGGACGCCAAACGCGGTGCTGCAGCAGCAGGCGCGCGATTTCGGCGTCGTGGGTCCCGAGGATGTAGTCGCGTTCGCTCATGCCGGCGACGCTAAACTCAGTGCTGGCTTTCGTTCCATCCGGTTCCTGACGTCAAACCCCGCATCACGGACCTTCCACCTTGATGCCTTTGGCGCGGAGCATGTCGATGACGCTTCCTTTGCCGACGAGGTGCGCCGTGCCCACGACGATCAGGTGCGTGCGGCCGTCGGTCAGCATCTTCTCGATCTGCGGCAGCCATTTCGCATGGCGGTCGGCGAGCAAACGGCGGTTCAGTTCGGGGAAGTCGTTCATGCCCTCGTTCAGGACCTTGTCGAGACGCTTCGTGTCGCCCTTGCGCCATGCGTTCAACATGTCGTCGAGCATACCCGGCGTCTTTTCGATTTGGTCGAGGCTGACGACGAGGTACTCGGTTTCCTGTTCGGACGTGAGACCGGCGAACACGTTCAGCTGTTCTTCGAGCGTCTCCAGCGTGCCCAGCGTCTTGCTGTTTTGCCGGCTCCATTCCCAAATCTCGCGGTCGACGCCGGAGTTCGGATCGTAGCCCTTGGAGACGATCCACTGCACGCTGATCGTCACGGCGGCGAGCCAGGGGCGGAAGCCGTCGAGTATCTGTGGCGCGAGACCGACCGCGGTTGCGACGCGTTCGAACTTCGCACGGTGTTCGGGCGCGAGCATCTTGCGCAGCGTCGTCCCCTGCGGCAGCAGGCCGAGCTTTCCGATGAGGCGCTGGCTTTCGGCGAAGTTCTTCGCGTCGTCGAGTTCGATTTCGAACGTGACGGTCTGCGCCTGCTTGAGCGCCGAATCGACCGCGGGCGTGCGCCAGTTGACGCCCTTCGGCAGCAGATGGACGGAGCCGAAGAGATAGACGTCGCCGTTCGGGCCGTCGATCTTCCAGAGCGCCGGCGTCGCGACCGCGGCATCGCGCGCGAGTGCGGGCATCGCCGCGACCAGCGCGAGGGCGCACAGGCTCAAGGTTGCGGCAAGGAAGCCCGCAATCGATTTCTGCTTGGACATTGTTCCAGACCCCATCAAAACGGCACGAAGACTAGCGGCGGGGCGGGAGACGCGCCAGAAGGGTGTTTCGCCCGGTGATGCAATCCGCTACAAGGCGCGCCTTCGTTTTGAGACAGATTCATGACCGACGTTCAGGCCATCGTCGACCGGACGCCCGCGGAAGCCGCCGCGCGCAGGCGCACGTTCGCGATCATTTCACACCCGGACGCGGGCAAGACGACGCTGACCGAACACCTTTTGTTGATGGGCGGCGCCATCCATCTGGCCGGCGAAGTGAAGGCCAAGCGCGACCGCCGACGTGCGCGCTCGGACTGGATGAAGATCGAACAGGAGCGCGGTATCTCGGTGACAACCGCGGTGATGACGTTCGAGTATGGCGGGCTTGTCTTCAACCTGCTCGACACGCCGGGTCACGAGGACTTCTCGGAGGACACGTACCGCACGCTGACGGCCGCCGATTCCGCCATCATGGTGATCGACGCGGCGAAGGGGATCGAGAGCCAGACGCGCAAGCTGTTCGAGGTTTGCCGGCTGCGCGATATCCCGATCCTGACCTTCGTCAACAAGATGGATCGCGAGGCCCGCGATCCGTTCGAGCTGATCGACGAGATTTCCGATCAGCTGCAACTGCATGTGACGCCGCAAATGTGGCCGGTGGGGTCGGGGCTGAACTTTCGCGGCGTGATGGACTTCGCGAGCGATCGGTTCCTGCCCTTCGGGCGCGAGGGCGAGGCGGTCGGGCACAACCGGTTGGCCGAGGTGTTGAGCGCGGAAGAACACAAACATCTTTCGGACGAAATGGAGTTGGCGCGCGGCGGCTATCCGCCATTCGAACTCACGACGTTTCGCGAGGGGCATCTGACGCCCGTCTATTTCGGTGCGGCGCTGAAGAATTTCGGCGTGCGGCAGTTGCTGGAGGGGCTTGGGCGGTTTGCGCCAATGCCGCGATCGCAGCCGGCGGTGCAGCGCACGGTGACGCCGTCCGACGACAAGGTCGCGGGCTTCGTCTTCAAGGTGCAGGCGAACATGGATCCGAACCACCGCGACCGCGTCGCGTTCATGCGCGTGTGTTCCGGGCACTTCAAGCGCGGCATGAAGCTGAAGCAATCGGGCTCGGGCAAGATGATCGGCGTGCACAATCCGATCCTGTTCTTCGCGCAGTCGCGTGCGACCGTCGACGAAGCCTGGCCCGGCGACATCATCGGTATTCCGAACCATGGCGTGCTTCGCGTCGGGGACACGTTGACGGAAGGCGAGGATTTGACGTTCACGGGCATTCCGAACTTCGCGCCGGAAATCGTGCGGCGGGTGCGGCTTGCCGATCCGCTGAAGGCGAAGCACTTGCAGCGCGCGCTGGAGGCGCTGGCGGAGGAGGGCGTGACGCAGGTCTTCAAGCCGCGCATCGGTTCGCAGTGGTTCGTGGGCGTCGTCGGCCAGCTGCAGCTCGACGTGCTCGCCAGCCGGATCGCCGCCGAGTACGGACTTGAGGTCGCGTTCGAGCAGGGGATGTTCGAGACCGCACGTTGGGTATCGGGTGACGATGCCGTGGAACTGAAGAAGTTCCTCGACGCGCATCAGGGCAACCTCGCCGACGACGTCGACGGGGCGCCGGTGTTCATGGCGAAGAGCGCGTGGGAGCTGCGCTACTCCGCCGAGAAGTGGCCGAAGGTCAAGTTCACCGCGACGCGCGAGCGGCGGCATTGAGAAGAGGCGCGCCCTCGCGAGCGCGCCTCTTGCCGCATCAGAAGATGAAGTGGTTGCGGACCGTGCGCAGCGGTTCGTTCTTGTTGCGCTGCTGCAGCGAACCGTCGGGGCCGAAGTGGACGCGGACACCCGCGCCGATGTGCCAATAGTCGTCGTCGAAGGCCGGCGAGTCCGAATCGACCATGCCGAAGCCCAGCCCGCCGTAGATCGATGCATCGCAATCCGGCAGCAGGTATTCGACTTCGCCCGCGAGCGACCAGTCGTCGGCGTCGATTTCGTCCCAACTCGCGTAGCGCGTCGTGAGACTGAACGCGAGATCGCGCTCCATGTAGAAGCTGCCGTAACCGCCGAGCTGCCAGCCGTCGAGTTCGTCGTAGTTGCCGAAGCCGAGGAACGCGCCGACCGTGAACTCGTCGAGATAGAGTTCGCCGCGCGCTCTCAGGTCGACGCCGTCGAAGCCTTCGAACGTCTGATAGTGAATCTCGCCGCCGAGCGCGTAGTCGGTCGGATCGCGCCAAAAGACGCCGCCGCCGAGGCGCGTGTTGGAGAGACCCTCGCCACCGTCGTCTTGAAACGAGTTGAAGTCGAAGTTGCCTTGGACGTTCCATTTGCCCGGCCACGTCCAAAGCGCTTGGCCCGTGCCGTGCAGCTGGCCGACGCTCTCGGAATCGAAGTCGACGAAGTCGTATCCGACGTCGCCGAGGCCGGTGAACAGTTTGCCGCCGCCGTCGGCGAACGCGGGGACAGTCAGCATCGACAAGGCACTTGCCGCCAGAAGCGTTGCACGCGTCATTCGGGCCTCCGTACTCGCTGGGATGAATCGAGGGCGATCACAATGCGCTTCGGAGTTCTCGATGCAACGGCGCGAGCCGAAATTGCGAAAAAGTAACGTTGTGTTTCGACGTGCGGGCGCATGTGGTTGCGGCTGCGCGCAACTTTGACGTTTGCAGTGATCGGTGCGGGGCGATCTTGCGTATACCTGCTGTTGAGGAGAGACGAGAATGAACGCTGTCGTCGTGACCGGCGTGTCGACCGGAATTGGGCTCGGCATCACCAAGGTGCTTGCCGCGAAGGGCATTCACGTGTTCGGCAGCGTGCGCAAACAGGCCGATGGCGACCGCGTGCGGCGCGAAGTTCCGTCGAACTTTACGCCGCTGATCTTCGACGTCACCGACGAGGCGGCGGTGCGCGCGGG
This sequence comes from uncultured Flavobacteriaceae bacterium, assembly GCA_964561925.1. GTDB lineage: Bacteria > Pseudomonadota > Alphaproteobacteria > Micropepsales > Micropepsaceae > SZUA-430. Next base: position 4,847 of record CAZLRW010000009.1, on the reverse strand, counting down.
TGCGGCTCAGGTGCGACAGGCGCTCGGCGGGGCGAGGCTGTTCGGGCTCGTCAACAATGCCGGGATCGCGACGCCGGGGCCGGTTCTGCATCAGCCGCTCGCCGACTATCGCAAGCAGATCGAGGTCAACCTGATCGGGGCGTTCACCGTGTCGCAGCAATTCGCGCCGCTGCTGGGCGCGGACCGATCGCTGAAAGGCAAGCCGGGGCGGATCGTCAACATCACCTCGCTCGGCGGCAAGATCGGGTCGCCGTTCCTCTCCGGGTATTGTTCGGCGAAGCACGGATTGGAAGGTCTGTCGGAGAGTTTGCGGCGCGAGCTCTTCATGTACGGGATCGACGTCGTGATCGTGGGGCCGGGCGCGGTGAAGACCCCGATATGGGACAAGGCCGAAGCGATGGACACATCGGCCTATGCGGCGACGGACTATGGGCCGGCGATGGAGAAGCTCTCCGCGTTCATGGCGCGCGGCGCGAAGGACGGTTTGCCGGTCGAGCGCGTGGGCGAACTCGTGCACCGCGTGCTGACTGAGCGGCGGCCGCGCGTGCGTTACGCGCTTGCGCCGGATCTTCTGTTCGACTGGATCGTGCCGCGGATGCTGCCGCGCCGCTGGGTCGACCGACTTTTCGCGGGCCGGCTCGGGCTTCTGCCGCGCTGACGCGTCAGCTCGCCCTTGCGAGCGCGCCGGCGCCGTCGGCCGCTTCCTTCCGCACGCGCCAGAAGCGCATCACGCGCTGCGCGGATTCCGGCGTCACCTTGTCGTAGAGCGCAAGCAGCGCCTGCGTGTCTTGCGTCGTGCGCCGCGCCTGCTTGTCGAGGAAGAAGGCGATCGCGGCAAACGTGGCGCGGTCGAAACGCACGGCGCGGCAGACGATCGCCACCGCTTCGGCATTCGCGGCGCGAACGATCCGGCGCGACGTCTTCGCGTCGATGTCGGCGAGCTTGGCGAAGGCGTGCACGAACTCGTCGACCTTGTTTTCGCGCACCAATCGGTGGAGCAGCGCTTCGTTCAGCATCTTGCGCCGCGCGAGTTCGGCGACGAAGTCCATCGCCTTGCGGTCGGCGTCCTTCATCGTGCGCACGTCGCTCGCGAACTCCTTGGCGGCGTCGGCGAACGCCTTGGCGATCGCTTCGGGCGGCAGAGCTTCGAGTTTCTCGGCGATCTTGCCGCGCAGTTCGGACGAGACGAACGTGAACATGTCCTGCAACATGTCGGCGGGCAGATCGGCGCGGGCAACGAGCGGCGCCTGGAGGGCCGGATTCGTTTCGCTGCGTTCGACGACCAGATGCAGCGTGGGGCGTGAGAGTGTCGCGCCGGTGTTCTCGACCAACCTGCCGACCACATGGTCGTCGCCCTCTTCGACAAGCACGTGAGCAACCGACTCCGACACGGAGTGACGCGCGGCGACCAGCACCAGGCGGTCCTGCATCGAGGCACGGGCGATCGCGATCAGGTCTTCATCGGCGAGCACGGTGCTTTTCAACAGCACGTCTTTGGCGACGCTGAAGTCTTCGTCGTTCGCGAGGCGGCGGATCAGGTTCGCGGGGGCCGACGGGACGTTGGCGAATTGCTTGGCGAGCTGGCGGCGCACGGCGACGTCCATCTCGGTCGCGACCTGTCCCAATATGGCACCGAAATGGTCGCGCGCCGTGTTCGAGTGCGCGGGCGCGTCGTCGAGAAAGGCGTCCGTCAGCTGGCGCAGGAGCTCGCGGCGCTTGTCGCTCGAGGTTTCCTTCGCGAGATCGACCAAGTCCTGCAAGTGCGACGGCATTCGTGCCCCAGGTGCTTAACGAGGGCGCCGAGTCTGACCGATCACGCGTAAATTTTCGGTCAGAATGATTGCTTAACGCGGCTGGCCGATCTCGACGAACGTGTCCGGATAGAAGCCGTTGAAATGCGTGCGCAGCGCGCAGGAATAGGCGCCGAGCTTCTGGAATTCGACCCAGTCGCCGGCCGCGACCGTGTCCGGCAGGTCGATCAGGTAGTGCAGCACGTCGAGCGTGTCGCAGGTCGGGCCGAACGCCTTGAACGGCGCCGTGCGGCCGGTCTTTTCGACGATATGCGCGCCGTCGGCGGCGAAGAGGCGCAACGGATAGCGCACCGGCCAATTCTTCAACGCGTATTCGTTCAGGCTGCCGTAGATGCCGTCGTTGATGTAGATCGTGTGGTCGCGGCGGAGCGAGACTTGCGTCACGACCGACAAGCCCTCCGCCACGAGCGCGCGGCCGGGTTCGCAGTAGACGGCGCACGATGCCGGAAGCTTCAGCTCGGCTAGCCCTTGGCGGATCGCGGCGAAGAACTCCTCGAGCGGCGGCACGGTGACATTCAAGTAGTCGCCGGGAAAGCCGCCGCCGACGTCGATGGCGGCGAGTTCAACGCCGGCCCGCTCGATCACTTCGCCGCAGCGCTTCAATGCCGCGTCGAAAGCGCGGGGATAAAGGCATTGCGAGCCGACATGGAACGTAAGGCCCGGCTTTGCGCCCGCCTTCGCGATACGCTTCAGGAGCTTCGTGGCCGGGCCGGTCGATGCGCCGAATTTGCTTGCCAGTTCGAGCAGCGCGCCGTCGGCGGGGACGTTGAGGCGAACGTAAAGCGTGAGTGTAGCCGCGGCCGCCTTGTTCTCGTCGGCGCCGGTCTCGCGCAGGATCGTCGCCAACTCGTCTTCGCTGTCGAGAGCGAAGTCGCGGACGCCGTATTTGCGGAAGGCTTCGCCCGCCGCGCCGCGGATACGGACCGGTGCCATGAAGCTCTGCTTCGCGTCGGGGAAGCGCTCGCGGATCAACTTCACTTCGGCGAGGGAGGCGACGTCGAAGTGGCGGATGCCGGCGGCGTGCACGTGATCGAGCACGGGCAGAGCCTGATTCGCCTTGACCGCGTACATCGTGTCGCCCGGAAACCCTTCGACGAACGTTTGCGCGGCGCGCTTGAAGGCGTCGGGAAACAGCGCATAGACCGGCAGTTCCGGCCGCCACGCGGCGATCAACTCGGCAACGGAGGCAAAGCGCGGAAGTTGCGCGGACGGCTTGGGCGGAAGAGCGTGGGCGGCAGACATGCGGTCTCCTCGGTCCCAATCAAAGGCGCTGCATAGTTTAAGGTTGTGCGCCGGTCAAATGCGCCGAGCGCGCCTAGAATTTGAGCAAAATGCGAACGGCATCGTTCAGGCGGCGGTGAGAAAGTCTCTGTAGCGTTGGTCACACGGGGCGGATTGCCGGGCCCAGTTGCGTCAAATGGCAGGCAATCGAAAGCGGGGGCTTAACTGTGGTGAGGCTCCCATGCGTCTAGGCATGAGTTTGACCGGCGTGCTGATCCTCTGCGTGATCGGCCTCGTTTCGGTGATGCACGGATCGGACGTGCTGCCGCGCGGCGACGCGACGGTGGTCGGCGTCATCGTGTTCTGTTCGACGTTCACGGGCATGCTCGTCGCGCACGTGTACGCGAGCTACGAAGCTGCCGAACAGGCGGCGGGTGCGCTCGCGCGCGCGAACGGCGACCTCGAGGTCTTGGTCGGCGAGCGCACGCAGCGCCTGTCGGAGAAGGTCGTCGAGCTCGAGCATGCGCGTGCCGAGGCGGTGGAGGCGAACGCGGCGAAGTCGCGGTTCCTCGCCACGATGAGCCACGAGTTGCGCACGCCGCTCAACGCCATTCTGGGCTTTTCGGAAATCATCGAGGCGCAGATGTACGGGCCCGCGGGCGACGTGCGGTATGTGGATTATGCGAAGCACATCCATCACAGCGGCGCGCATCTTCTGTCGCTGATCCGCGAGATTCTCGATCTGTCGAAGATCGAGGCGGGCAAGATGGAGCTTCACTGCGAGGCGATCGCGGTCAAGGATCTCGTCGCGGAGGCGCGCGAACTCTCGCGGGCGGATGCGAACCATGCGCTGACGCTGAACGTCGACGACGGATTGCCCCCGCTCTTTGCGGACCGGCGCGCGGCGCTGCAGATGATGCTGAACCTGTTGTCGAACGCGGTGAAGTTCACGCCGAAGGGACAGGCGATCGTGGCCAGCGCGACGATGCGGGCCGACGGCGGCATGACGCTGGCCGTGCGCGACAGCGGTTGCGGAATCGCGAAGGAGGACGTTCCCCGGGCGCTTGCCGTCTATTCGCAGGTCGACAATCCGCATGTGCGGCGTCACGACGGTACGGGCCTTGGGCTGCCGATCGTGCAAGCGTTGGTGAAGCTTCACGGCGGCATCTTCGAACTCGAAAGCGAAGTGGGCCGCGGAACCACGGTGTCGCTGCACTTCCCGGCGGAGCGCTCTTTGACAGCGAAGGTGGCGGCTTAGCTACTCCGCCGCGGCGAGCGCGTAGGTGGGACGGGCGTGGCGAATGTCGATGACGTTGCGCACGCGGTCGGCGGCGGGTTGGTAGAAGACCGTCTGTTCGGCGAGCGCGGCGCGGAAGTCTTCGAGGCGGGTGCCGGGGCGCACTTCGAATGCGTCCACGCCGACGCGATGCATGAACAGCCACTGGTCGCGCAGCACGTCGCCGACGGCGCGGATCTCGCCCTTGTAGCCCATGCGGTCGCGCAAGAGGCGTGCCCAGGAATAGCCGCGGCCGTCGCGGAACTTCGGGAACTCGAGTTCGATCACCGCAAAGTGATGGACGTCGGCGCCGAGCGCTTCGGGCGATTGGTCGGAGGTCAGGCGCACGCCGAGCGGCGCGTTGCGCGTCATGAGCGTTTCGCGGTCCGCCTGAAAGCGCTTCAGGGATACGACGATCGCGCCTTCGGGCAGCGGCTCTTCATCGGCGATGCGCGCGAAAGCGTTCTCGACGAACTCAGCGTTTTTAATGAGCGGCATAGAGTTTCTCCCGGAACGGCTGAATGCCGACGCGGCGGTAG
>CAZLRW010000008.1:0-64379 GCA_964561925.1 uncultured Flavobacteriaceae bacterium | reverse complement strand
GCCGCCGCCATCCAGCGCGCCCAACGCACGAGCCAGCACCCATCGCGACACATACACCCGCGTGCCACAAAGGCGGTTTACGCGGCGTTAATGGTGGTTGCCGGGTCTGCCAAGGCTCGAGGGTCGCGAGGAACACATGGACAACGCCATCCGAAGCTGCATGCATTAACGCCGAGGCCATCACCAACCGATCGGACGTTCCATGCGCGCGCCTTCTGTGGTCTGTGATCGCCTCGTCCGCTTCCGTGCGCTTGTCCACCTGATGGGTTTGGTCGCTTTGTCCCAAGGGCCGTGTGTTGCCGCCTCGGCCGAGCCCGGCCTTTTGCAACAGCTGATCGACGGCGCGTCGCCGGGCGCGGTGGTGACGGTTCCTCCCGGCAACTATGAGCCGGGAGCAAGGATCACGAAGCCGATCACGTTGCGCATGAAGGGGGCCGTCGTTCGCGGCAATGTCGACGGCAAGGCGGTGATCAGCGTCAGGGTCGATGCCGCACAGGTGGTGATCGAGGATCTCGATGCGACCGATGGGTTCGGCTGCGCGAGCGGCAATTGCGCCGGTGTCAAGATCGAAGGTCGCGACTTCCACGTCACCCTTCGCCGCGCGCACATTGCCGGCCAGGTCATGGGCGTGTTGACCAGCAACCGCGGCGGCACGCTGGTGATCGAGGACAGCGTGATCGAAGAGCAGGGGCATCCGAACAGCGCCCTGTCGCATGTGGTCTATGCCGGCGTGATTGACCGGGTCGAGATTCGGAATTCGACGCTCAGGCGGTCGCGCCACCTTGGACATTTGCTCAAGAGCAGGGCGCGCGAGACGGTGGTGGAACGTTCCCGCCTGCTCGGGCTCGACGGCGAACACAGCCGGTCGATTGATGTTCCCTGCGGCGGCGCGTTGATCGTGCGCGACTCCGTGATCCAGCACGGCGCGTTCAGCGACAACGCCGATCTCGTCGGCATCGGAACGGAGCCGAAGAACTGTTGGTCGATCCGCCCCGGCGACGTCGTCTTGGACGGCAACTGGATCGTTTCCGACCGCCGGCCGGTCGCCGGCGATCCCGCGAAGCCGCCGGAGCCGAACACGTTGTTCAGCTGGTGGGCCGGCGGTGCGAACCGGCTGCGCGCGACCGGCAACCGGATCGTCGGTATCGATCGGTGGCAGGGGGAAAAGTCGTGGATCGTGCCGGATCTCGCAGCCGGCAACACGATCTTCGCCGATCGCCCCGCCGCCGGCCTTGGACCCGACGAGATTCCAAAGCGGCCCGAGGAATAGCCGCACGGGTCTGAGGTGCGCGAGGCCAAGCGCCTGCTCAAGCGGCGGGATCGCGCTTTTTCCGCCGCGCGCGATCATGTCGTAGATCGGGCCGAACCCCAGCAGGCCTGCGCGCCCGCCGGAATCGCGGGGGTGGGGGGTACCGGAGTCAAAACGGAGCGAACAACCCCATGTACCCGGAAGTTCGGTGTGCGATCGGGCCGATCCGGGTAAGGCCGATCCGGATCTGGCCGAAGGTTCCGGCTTGCAGCGGCCGAGCGTGCGACCGGGATCGCGTTCGAGCGTTCCTGCGCGATGACGTCAGCCGCCCGCTGCGGCCCAACGACCCGTTCGTGCCCGACCGACGACACCGAAGGCGCCGACGAACGCGTCCGCCGCCGGCATCTGCGGCGAACTGCATGCGTGACCGTAACAGCGTAACACCCGCGGGACTGAGCCGTTCCATGCGTAACGCGATGCGTCACGCGTGAACACACGGCGGCGGCTCGCTCACCGGCACGTCGTTGAAAAGAAAGCGGTTGGCCATGGAAACGATTCTGAATGGCACAGCACGCTAGAACAAAAAGCGAACAATGTCAAGAAGGCGTGCGCCGGATGAGGCGGCGGCGAAGAGACAGGTGTACCCCGACTGAAAGAGGGTGAGGTGAATACGTATCATGTCACCGTATTTATGCTCCCTTTCGCAGGAATTCCTCCGCTTGCTTCCGCGTCATTGGTCGATATTGGGCGAGAACATAAGCCACGGCCTGACCGATCGTTCCGCCGACCAGCCGCTGGCGGACCAGGGCCTGGGCGCCGATCCAATTCGACAAATAATCTTCGGTCTTTCCTGCCGACTTCATCCCCCCGGACCATTGTTCGACTTCTTTGAACAACCCCAATAGAAGGTTGAGATCAGCGTATGGTGTCGCGGTCGCCGCACCTATCACGTGCTGCAGATCGACCCAACCATATCGCGTCCAAACATATCGGCCTTGGCCGCGCACCTTGGCTCCCCCGTGCCCTGTTCTTCGCTCGAGCCAAGTCGACGCGGCGATTGCCTGGTCGACGGTCTCCGCGATCCGACCGTCATTGTAGTCGGTAAGATGTGAGGCATTGTCCTCTGCTAGCTGACGAGCTTTTTCCTCGGCTTTGTCGTTCGGGCGATGCGGCGGCGTGCTTCCACCCCAGGTCATCCCGGGCCCGACGTCGACGGCCGACAGCGGTTGAGCCTGCATCGGCGCGCCGTCGTAGGGCAGCGTCTTCGACTCACCGTAACCACGAGTGCTTCCGATCAAAACCTCACGTGTAAGGTGCGGGTCAGCTACTTCGCGCGGCCGCGACTCGAACAAGGCATTGCGTGAGCCAGCGATATTGACGTCCCGCCCACCGACGTGTCCCACCAACCCCGTCACCTGCTGCGCCACATGCGTGCGCACGCTGGGTTCAAGTTGCGAGATCACGTCGTTGAACACCGGTTGCTTCTTGCGCTCGTCGAGTCCGTCGAAGTAGCTCGCCATCGTGCGCGCGAGGTCGTGGGGTAGCGGCAGGTGCTCGAACACGCCGCGTCCGCCCATGGCGTTGTCCTTGCGGAAGCTGCGGATCACCTCGTCGATGGCTTGCGCCGCACCGGCGCCGGCCGCGTCGGCAGCGCCCGCGCCAAGTCGCGCGATCGCTTCGTGCATCTTCGATTGCGTCTCAGTCGAGGTCGGCGCCTCGTCCTCGTCCGCTCCCGCGTGACGGTTCGAAGGCGGCAAGCGAAGGGCTTTGCCTCCCGCCGCGCGCCCCAGCACGTCCGGTCTCAGCGTGCCTTCGTGCAGAGTCCAGCCGAAACGTCCCGCATGATTCAACATGGGTGTCATCTCCTGAAAAAATTGTCGTGGAGGTTGGCGCGCGCGCAAGCCGCGCTCCGCATCACCGCGCGGTCAATGCGTCTGTGCTAGCTACACTCGATGTTCAACCCAGCCCACGCGCAGGTGAGACCCAAGGACGGCGGCGGGTTGGAGTGGGCGCGCTGAAGTTCGTCGTCCCAGACGGCGGACAACTTGGCGCGCTCCCGCGCGTCCGCCGCGAAGTACGCGGCCTCGCGCGCCTGGAACAGGGCGAACGCCGCCGCCGCCAACCGGTTCGCCGCGCCATAGGCGATCGCGCGCGCCTCCAGGTACGAAAACACCTGATCGGTTTGATAGTAGAGTGCGACATAGGCGGGCTCGAGCAGCGGATGATGCGCCTCGACGGCGCCAAGCCGCAGCGCCCGGCACGGCTTCGTCTTCTGCGCGCGCAGACGCAACGCCTCCGCTTCCGCCTCGCTCGGCACGGTGGGGTCGCCAAGCTGCGCCGGCGTCGGATCGCGACGCGCGAACTTCGCGTTCACCGCGGCAAGCGCCGGATCGCGATCCATCGTCTGAAAGCAAGCAGCGATCGCCGCCTCGGCCTCAGACCAACTCTGAGCCCGCGCCGGCGTACCGAGCGCAAGCAACGCGAACGCCACGCCAAGCACCCACAACCCGCGCACGCGATTACCGCGTTGAGACATCCGCACCTTCGATACGCGCGATGGTCAGCTCGAGGTCGTATTGCAGAGTCCGCTCAGGCAGCAATTGGAAGGCGCGCTCCCACGTCTCACCTCGATACTGGGCCATGCTCGCCTTTTCAGCTTCAAGCCTCTCCTTGAGCACGGGAAGCGCGGCACGCGCCGGTGGGCCGATAAACGAGAGAACGCCTGGAATGTGAGGACCGAGGCAGGTCTCATCTTGCTCATCGCGCTTCAGGAGCTCAGCCAACCGCTGGATCATTCTTTCGTCTTGACGTTCGCTTTCACTCATCCGCCAAAACCAAGTGTACAAATCGCCCTCATGACACCACTCGGCGCTGGCTTCCCGTCTCGACTGTGCAGCAAGCCTTTCAATCTCCAGCGCAAACGCAGCCGCGGGTTCAGACAGGCCGCGCGTGTGAGCGTCAGATGACCAAGCTTGAGTCGTTTCGGCCGCGACAGCGACAGGCGTCCCAGCCGCGCCGGAGAGCGCAAGCGCGACAACACGTAGCCATGCCGAATTCACGATCCAGTTCATTGTCACAGCGCACCTGGTTTCCGCCACAGCCGGAAGACATCAGATTGCTCAGTCTCAAAAGCGTCCGCGGATGCCGGCAGGGCCAGCAACCACGCCGCCCGCACGCTCAATACGCGTCGCAATAGAGCGTCGGCCCCACCCACCGGCACGTCAACCGCCCCGACGACGGATACGGCGGCGGCGGCGTCCGCGCCTGCTGCGAAATCTGATTCAGACTATCCGCAATCGCGCGGCGTTCTTCTTCGTTTCGAGCGCGATTGTACTGCTCCTGTCGGCGAGCCAACTCGATCCATGACTCTTGAAGAAGTCTGTTCGCATTTCCAAAGGTAATTCGACGCTGCAAGAGCTTCACATACACCATATCGGATTGTAGGTATCGCAGCTGGTAGGCCGAGACCAAATGAGGATGAAATTCCCTTAGAGCGGACAGCACGATGTTTCTACAAGGCAACTCCAAATCCTGCCTGAGCGCTACACTCCTAGCGTCGGCTTCACTTGCCAGGCCTTCGTCAGCGAGTTGCTGAAGTGTCGGATCACGTCTAGCCAATCGCACGTTTAACGATTGCAAACGTGTGTCCCGATCCACTGCGATGGTGCATTCTTCTGCACGCCTGGATTCGCTTGGCCAGTCGGCCAACGCTGGTTGAGCATGTATGACTATGACAACGACAAAGGCGAAACCCAACAAGGACTTCATGTGCGGCCGCTCCCAGATGCCCGACATGGTGTATCCAGATGAAAAAAATGTCCACTAGGGTCCGGTAGGTGACCCCGCGCCCGATGCCTTCCACCACCCCGTGTTAATCCCCTGAGCGGCGAATCCCGTCGCCGCACCCAGGATCGAGCTGTACATCGCATACCGCCCCCGGTCGCGCAGCTGCTTCGCCCGCACGTTGGCCGAATAGCGCCCCATCAGCCCCTCGTGCTCCTTCATGACCGCGGCGAGGTCGAGATTTCCCGCCGCCTCCGCGATCACGTCGACCATGGAGGCGCTGTCGAGCGTGACTCCGCGCGGCCCGAACGCCGCGCGCAGCGCGCCGAGTTCGCGCTGGTTGTTGTAGCGGATCTGCTCCGCCTCCGACGCGGCCGCGGCCTGGGCATAGCGCCCCTCCATCTCGGCCTGCTTGGCCGCGGCCTTCGCCGCCTTGTTCTGATAGATGCCGCCGGCAATCTGCGCCCCCGCCTGAATCCCGGCGAGCGCCGCCGCAAATGTACACATGTGCTTCCTCTCGATTGTGACAAAAGGCACAGGCTTATGACGGTGCCACGAGCGCCCATGAGCTAACCCGGGTTTTCCGGACACTTCAAAGCGGGGCTATGATGCCCGCGGAGGTGTCGAATGGGAAAGCGCCAGACCTTCAGCAAGGCGTTCAAGACAGAAGCTGTTCGGCTTCTGGAATCCGGCAAGAAGCCGGCGGTTGAACTCGCGCTCGAGCTCGGCGTTCGCCGCAACCAGCTGTACAAATGGAAGGAGCAGCTGAACGCAAAGAAGGACGCCGCGTTTCGTGGCCCAGGCCGCAAGCCGGCATCCGAGGAGAGCGAAGTTACGCGCCTCAAACGCGAGCTTCAGAAGGTCACCGAAGAGCGCGACATCTTAAAAAAAGCCGTGGCGTACTTTGCGCGAGACCTGCCGTGAAGTACGCCTTCATTCGCGACAAGGGCAGGCGGTTCAGCGTAACGCGCTTGTGCGCGGCGCTGGGCGTATCGCGTAGCGGCTACTACGAATGGCTTGGAAGACCCGAGAGCCGTCGTGCGACAGAGGATCGTGCGCTTCTGGAACGCATCCGCTCGCTGCACCGGCAGTCGCGTGAAGCTTATGGCGCCTACAAGACCTGGCGAGTTCTGAAGGTCAAAGGCATCGCCTGCGGGAAGCATCGCGTGAAAATACAGGGACACTATACCTATTCCCCATCGCTTGACTTATCGCGCGCGATGGCGGGCGTCGACGACGCCTTGGTCGTCGTTAAGCCGATGCTGGATCGGCCCGGCGCAAGCGGCCTTGCCGAGCTGCTGCGCGAGGAGCGCGACGACGAGGCGGCCTTCGCCGCCTTGCGCGGCGCCGAGACCGCGGGCCGCCCGCTGGGCAACGAGGATTTCATCGCCGGCCTCGAACGCTTGCTCGGCCGCCCCATAGCCCGCCGCGCCCCCGGGCGCAAACCGGCCGCCTCGGCCCCGGCCCAACCGAATCTGCTATAGTCGCTTCGAGCGGCAGGTGGGGAATATGTATCATGTCCCCGTATTCCCAGTATTCCCACTGGAACTGTTAGAGATCCAGTCAGTGATATTGAACAAGATTTGCCATAACGAACAAGGTAGTACAGAAAAATGAAGTCGATCAAATTTTACCTCTTCATCGGATTAGTCGGAGGCTGCATTCAGCAAACGACGCTTGCGGCGACAAATGATTGTCAGGTGAGCAGTCCGACGGCTGTAGCGAAGCCATTTCGACACTTGGAAATGGGCGCCCCCTTTCACCCTACCGATTTGAAGTCGTTCAAAGCGTTGCCTGGATGTGAGTTGGATCGAGTTGGAGTTGTAAGTTGCAGCGCTACGGGCTCGCTTGGCGAGCTGTATGTTATATTCGAGGGCAGAGTAGTTAGGGTCGATATTGAGGTCTCGGATGCCGCATTTTGTCTCTGCGAGTTTGCGGGGTTGGAAACGCAGCGCACCGTGGAAGAGGTGAAGCGCTGGGTAAAAAACCGGAGCTTGGAGATCGTGGATGGACATCCTCGCGACGCGCCAGAGCTGTACACTGTTCTCGCACTTGAATTTTCGACAAGATGGTGCCGAAAAGGCTGTTACGCTGCCTTCAACTTTGCTGACAGCCATCTAGAGTCTATTCGTATCCTAACCGATGAGCCCAATCTGTAGGCGGCAGAGACTCCGACGCGACCGGCAACAAGACGCGCACGACGTGGGCGGACGGGTACACCGTGCAGTACGCCTACGATGCGCTCGGGCGCATGACGACGGCGACCGAGAACGGGACCTATCTGCTGTCGACGCTTGATAAGAAAGGTGCTTGACGCTCGCGAGCTTCGACAGAAGTGACCAGCGCAGGTGATATTCAATCAGAACGGCTAAAATCCTAAACGCGGTTGGCCGTTGCACTGCAACATTCGAACACGGTGCAAACACGCCCCCTTTTGGAGGCTTCCACACTGCTTTGGCGCGGTTGCTTTTTGGCGATCGGAATGCCGCCCAATCCGCGCTCTCCCGCGCCTTTCGGGATGTTCGATGAAGTGGTGCCGGATGTCAGATTTGAACTGACGACCTACCGCTTACAAGGCGCGGATTCGCACAGTCAATGCAATGCGTCGGGGTGCACGCCAGTGCGCGTTCGTGCGCTCTGAGACGAAGCGGGACGCGGGCCGAAGGGCAGGGCAGCCGTGCACTGGGGCGCACTGTTGCGAACCGCATCGAACCGGCTTGAATTCCCGAAAGTGCGAGCACGGGTGCAAACCCGGGCTGGGGTGTCGGTGGCAGGGTGGGCGAAGGGGGGACGCAAATCGCAAAACAACCGCAGGCGACGTTTGGCACTTCGAGGTTCGTCCTTCGTTGTTATCTCTGTCGAACTCGGCGCTCTGCTGGGCGACGGGGAACCGTCAATCACAATAAGTCGATGGCGCCACGCCAAAGCGGCGGCGAAAGGCGCGGGCGAAGGCACTGAAGTTCTCGTACCCTACTGAAAGGCCAACTTCGCTTACCGTATGGCGCTTCGTGACAAGCAAGTCTTTGGCGCGCTCTAGCCGCAGGCGAAGCAATGCTTGGTACGGGGTCTCCCCGAAGCATTGTCGGAATGCCCGTAGTAAGTGCGTCCGGGACAATCCCGCCACGCGGGCGACCTGCGCAAGTGAGATGTCGTCGACGTAAGTCGCCTCAATAAACGCGCGCGCGATCATGCAGCGACGCATTAGTTCCGCGCGTGTTGAAGCCTTCAACACTTGGAACCGCGTGGCCGCTCTCCAATTTGGTCGCTCCCATGCAATCATTGCCTGCAGCAGTCGGCTGGTGTGTTCTTCCTGCGCGATATGGGGAGTGTCGCGCATATCCGGCAGGGCTGCCGCGAGCGCACCAAGGACGCCATCGCAAGTGCGTTTGACGGCCGCAAATTCGAATGAAGGCGCATCGCGGCCGGGATCGTCCAATTGTGTCCCAACGGGCAGACTCGCCTTGGCCGCGTCGGCTGCGTCATTGCTGGTGAAAAAGACGCACAGGGTCTCAACCGGTTTGGATTCTTGGATCGAACTCTCGTACGGCTGGTCTTCGTTTACGACCAAGCACTCTCCGGGCCTCACCGTTTCCGCGAAACCGTGCACGTTGTAGCGCTCCGAACCGGTCAGCACCATCTTGAGTGAAAGGGGGGCAATATGCCGACCGTACGTCACACGTGTTGCGCGGTCGTGCACGACGATCGTTTTGTGCCGCCACGGGTGTTGTTTCGAAGCCGTCGGGTGATCCGGTCCTGGCAAGCGAGCGAACAGCATACCATGATACTGCCCTAATGTGATCCGAGCAGCCAGCCTTCAGCCCGGTAGATGCGCATCCGACCCAGCGGCCGGATGAAAACTGTTCTAATGCCCCCGCTGCACGATGGTTCTCGGGCGTCGCCGCGGGCGCCGGAACACCAAATTCGCAACATCGGCACAGCGCAACTCGACGTCGCCTGCTCTAGTCACCACCACCTGAGTTTGGGCGCCCAATGTCGCGGTGATGTCCACCGAACGAGTTGTCCGCTCGCTGCAGTAGAGAGTTGCCAAGACCGACCGTTGGGATTGCTTTAACGGTTGGGGAGGCGTCGTTTCGGGGCCACCTTGCAGGAACAATTGCCTGACCGAGAATGCAGCGAGGCATCGCAGCTCCGACGGTGCCATGTGGTTATTCTGCTGTATGACCTAGCGCACTTGTTGGATATTGCTGGACCCGCCGAGGTTTTTCGGGCCGCAAGTCATCGGCTGCAGGAACGCAAGGGCGACGCGGGATTAAGGTACAGCGTCCAACTCGTCTCGGCCGGTGGAGGAGCGGTCGCGACCTCCTGCGGGGCGCAGTTGGTCACCTCCCCAATCGGCGAGGCTCCTGCACCAGCAGTGCTGATCGTGCCGGGTGGGGCGCAATTCCCAGACATGTCCCCCGACAGCGAATTGTCTCGTTGGCTCAGGCGCCATGTGCCTGGTGTTGCAAGGCTTGTTGGTATGTCGACAGGGGTCATTATTCTAGGTTCCGCGGGATCGTTGAACTCGCGCCGGGTTACAACCCACTGGCAGCACTTCTCCGGACTTAGGTCGGTCGCGCCGAAAAGTGATATCGACCGCGACGCGATCTATGTTCGCGATGGCAATGTCTACACTTGTGCCGGCGCCACTGCGAGCGTGGACCTTGCGCTCAATATTTTGGAAGAGGATCTCGGTCACGAGTTTGCGCTGAGCGTCGCCCAGGAGCTGGTGACTTACCTAAACCGCCCGGGCGGTCAGGCCCAGTTTCAGCGTGTCGATAAGATGCAGAAGGTCAACGACCCGTTTGAGGACATGGACAAGTGGATCCTGGAGAATCCGCGCGAAAGGTTGACCATCGACGTACTTGCAAAGCGGTTGGGCGTCGGCGAACGGCAGTTTATCCGCCGGTGCTGGGCAATCCGGCGGCTCAAGCCAACGGACTACGTGCGTCAGTTGCGCGTCGAGCATGCGCGACGGCGCATCGTGAGCGGCGAGACTAATCTCAGAGCAATCGCGCTGGGCAGCGGATTTTCTACAACTGACAGCCTCCGTATGGCCTTCCAGCGCGTCCTCGGGCTGACGCCCGCCGAATACAGGCAGCGGTTTGGCGAGGACATTACCGACCTCGAACGCATCGCATCGGCAGGCTGATCCAGCGCAAAGCGCAGCATTCCGCAATGTCAGTTTTTTACTGACTCATGCAAATTCCGTCATCCAGATTTCTCCAGAAATCTGGAGTGGGAAAAATACGGGGACATAATATATCGCTAGCCAAATAGCCGTAAAATTGTGGCCTGTGACGCCATCGAGACGCTTGGTCTCGAAAAGCATCGTGTACGGAGGATTGCACTGGCGAGTCGCCTGCCAACTCACAATAGTGGCTCAGCGTCAGCACGCGTCCGAGTGGAGCGTTCTGAGAGGGGAAGCCGCAACAGCGGCGCAATAGTGGGGGACTTAAGACATGATGACATCGCGCCGCGTGCTTTTGGCGACAACCGCTGCGGTTGCTCTGGTCGGTTCTGGGGCGGGCGACGGCCTCGCTCAACCGAGCGACAAAATTGAGAAGGTGACGGTCACGGGCACCCGCATCAAGCAGCCGAACAACACCAACGCTGTCTCTACGCAAACGATCGGTGAGAGGAAGATCGAGCTGTCGGGGGAAGCTAACGTGGTCGATGTGCTTCGCGATCTTCCGATCGTTGGCGTACCCGGCCTCTCCTCGCAGAACTCGAACTTCCTCACCTCGAACAACGGCATCAACACGCTTGACCTTCGGGAACTCGGTTCGGACCGCACGTTGGTGCTGGTGAACGGCCGCCGCTTCATCGCCGGCGTGGCGCTCACTCAGCAAGTGGACTTCAACTCGATCCCGACAGAACTCATTGAGCGGATCGACGTTCTGTCGGGAGGATCGTCCGCCGTTTACGGTTCAGACGCGGTCGCAGGTGTGGTCAACGTAATTCTGAAGCGCAACTTCGAAGGCGTGTCGACCAACATACAAACGGGTGCCACGGCGGAGTATCCCGAGGCGGACAACTATCTTGCGACGGCCACGGTTGGCGGCAATTTCGCCGAAGACAAAGGCAATGCGGTGTTGAACATTGGCTACAGCCGCACGGGTCCGGCGTTTGCACGCTCGCGACCTGAAAACGAAGTGGATTGCTTGAGTGGACGGTTTGCCGGCGGTAGCGCATTTACACAGAATTGTCCCTTCTTCAGCGGCTTTAGCGTGGGTGGGCGGTATCGTTTCTCAAGCTCGACCGGGGCGGCTTCGATTTTGCGCGTGATCGATCACGTCGATGGAGTTACGCTGCGGCCGACGGTGACGGAGGACGGCTTCAATCGCCAAGGGCAGCGTCTGAATCTGGTGCCGTCGGAGCGCTATCAGCTCACGGGACTGTTGGACTACGAGGTGGTACCGGGCCACACGATGTTCGCTGAAGTATCTTGGGCGAATACGAACAGCAACGCCCAGATAGAACCCTTTCCCCTGCAGACCGATGACATCTTCGGGGCAAGTGAGCAGGTCGGGGCGCAAACGGGACAGCGATTTGGGGTCGCGCCGAACAATCCATACGTCCCCCGACCCGTATTGGATCTTCTGGGTTCCCGGTTCGGCATCGTCAACCCGCAACTTCTTTCGCGTGCCGATTTGGTCGCGCAACTCATGGCAATACCGGGCGCAGCGATCGGATTCCAACGAAGAATGTCTGAAGCCGGGAACCGCGAGGTCGACTTCCGCTCTCAGACGGGTCGATTTGTGGTCGGGCTGGAAGGACCGATCGGGAGTTGGGACTATGAAGTTTCGATAAACTACGGGCGAACGCAGAATAGCCAAGTCGCCAACGGTAGCGGCATAAGTCAACCCAACTTCCGGGAAGCGCTGAACGCCGTAGACCGAAATCTGGACTTAGACAACAACCCTTTGACGAACCCGCAAGACGTGGTTTGCGCGAATCCAAGCGCCGTTCTGGAAGGTTGTGTGCCGATCAACATCTTTACCCCAGCACGGTCGCCAGCCGCGTGGATTCCGCAGCAGATCAACTACATCTCCGGACCGGTCTTCCGAGATCAGAGTCAAGAGCAGTTGATCATAAGCGGCAGCGCGACCGGGGCGCTCTTCGAGGCATGGGCCGGCGACATCGAGGGCGCGGTTGGCGGCGAGTATCGTCGAGAGGTTGGCGCCGATCAGACGGACGCACTCACGAGAACCGGCCAAAACTCAGGAAACGTCGCGCCGGCCACCAGCGGGTCGTTTGACGTGTGGGAAGCCTTTGGCGAGCTCAAGGTGCCGCTCGTGCGCGATGTTCCCCTTATCAAGGAGCTGAACATCCATGGTGCAATACGCGCATCGGAGTACTCCAGCTTCGGCTTCACGAAGGCATGGTCAGCTGATGCCGAGTGGATCGTTCAACCTGGCGTAAGGCTGCGTGGCCAGATCGGCAGGGCGGTGCGTGCGCCAAACATTGGAGACCTGTTCACCGGCGCCTCCGAAAACTTCGCCGTCGTGGTCGATCTTTGCAACAATCTCAGAACTGATCTGGGCGGTGGAAACACCCTACCCAATCGGCCAACGGATCCAACGATTATCGCGAACTGCCTTGCAAATCCCGGCATCCTTGCTCGCGCTAACACGCCGACCGGCTTTGTGCTTTCGCAGCTGGAACTTCAGGGGACCGGCGGCTTCGGGCAAGGAAATCCAAACCTACAACCCGAACAGAGCGACTCGCAGCAGTTTGGAATAGTGGTAACTCCCGACTTCTGGGGAAATTGGTTTGGCAACCTGACGATGTCCGCCGACTACTTCGTCGTTGACGTTGCCGACGCAATCGGTTCGGTGAGCCGCAATCAGACAATTCGGCTCTGCTACACGACGCCCGGGCTTGCCAGTCCGTTCTGCAATCCGACCCCAGGTGGGCCTATCGGACTTGTTCGCAATGTCAACGGCGCGCTCATTCAGGTCAACACGGCGCAGGCAAACGTGAACCAGGTCGAGACTGATGGGTTTGAGGTTCAACTGAACTACAGCGTGGACGTCGCGAAGTTGTTCGGCAACAGCGCGGAATCTGAACTCGGGCAGCTGTCGCTGTCGGGGGTGTGGCAACATGTGAATACCTACAATACGACGAGTTTGGCGGGAACGCCGCTTGCGACCCTGATCCGCGACGTGGATACGGTTGGCCTGTTCTCCGACGAAGTGAATCTCGGAGCGGTCTATTCGATTGGAGATCTGACGCTATCGTGGTCGGGCCAGTGGATGGGTGAGGCTACCGGCGTTGACGATCAAGGGGATCTTGGACTGGAGAGCATTCCCAGTCAGTGGTTCCACGACCTGAGCGGTACCTATGACGTAACCGAGTATCTCTCCGTGTACGGAGGTGTGCGCAACGTCGCGGACAATTACGTCTTCATCGGTCCGGGCGCGTTCGCAGCGACCCCGACGGGCTTCACCACCGCGCCCGATACCTATGACGGCTTGGGTCGCCGGTACTTCTTCGGCGTTCGGGTGAAGATGTGAGGCATTGGGTCCGGTGCCGTTCGAAACGCGATCACTGATGCGGATGCGTGACGTGAACAAGTCGAGAGCGGCGCTGGGTTCGATCCTCGTCATGGCGGGTGCGATGAGCGTAAGCGGGATGACGATGGCGGCGACTGGCGAAGATGTCTTCGCCGCCATCGCGGCCTGCAAGGCGATCGCGAACGATGCGGCCAGGCTTGGGTGCTTGGACAAGGCGGTGGCAGGTGTCGGATCGAAATCGTCGGACGCGTCGTTCGGGCTGAACGAAGCCCGGTCTGCCTCCGATGACTTCTCAGCGGCGAATCTGCCTGCGAAGGACGTCGAGCGCGACGACGACGGCGATGTCGAGGCGATCGCGAGCGTGGTGCGCAAGTGGTCACACGATCCGTCCGGCCGCATCACGGTCGAATTGGAGAACGGTCAAGTCTGGCGTCAGGTGGATAACATGGAAGTGCACTTGGCTGAGAGTCCGAGAACGCCACATCGC
Source organism: uncultured Flavobacteriaceae bacterium (assembly GCA_964561925.1). Classification (GTDB taxonomy): domain Bacteria; phylum Pseudomonadota; class Alphaproteobacteria; order Micropepsales; family Micropepsaceae; genus SZUA-430. The sequence goes on along the minus strand of CAZLRW010000008.1, from coordinate 50,341 downwards.
GTGCGTATCGCGCGGGCGTCGTTCGGCAGCTTCACGATGACCGTCAACGGTCTGAATCGAGGCTACAAGGTCCGCAGGTTTCGGCCTGCGGCAGGTTGAATTGAAAGACGCAGAAGGGGAGGCCGCGGGAGCGGCTCTGTAACGGGTGGAGTTGAACAAATGAGAGGGGGCGTGATGTTGGTTTCAGGAGCGCGGCGCGGGGCGATCTTCGCAGCGTCGCTCATGGTCTTGAGCGGTGTGGCTGCTGCGGACCACAACCGGCACGGATGGTATCTCGGCTTCGATGTCGGTGCGTCATTCGTCAACGACATGGACATCGAGAGCACACCGAACAGCTATTCGTTCGATGCGGGCTGGGGCGTTCTCGGCACGGTCGGGTATGCGTTCGATGATCCTGACCTGCTTTTCGAGTTCGAGGTGGGGCTCCGTCACAACGACGTGGGGGAGCGCAATGGGCTTTCCGTTCTCAACGGCGAGCTGCGCGAGATCACGGGCTTTGCCAACCTGTTGTGGGATGGGCGGTCCGACAATGGCAACTGGGGCTTCATGCTTGGCGTTGGCGCGGGCATCGACAATGCCCGCTTCAAGGACCACGTAGGGGTGGACAGCAGCGATGTGGTTCCGGCAGCCCAAGGCATCATCGGGCTCAACTACCGCCTGGACGACGATTGGGACTACTCGCTGACCTATCGCGTGCTCTACGCCGATGTCGGCGCGTACGACACGACATCGGGCGGCGTGGTTCTCTCGGGTGAATCCGATGCGATCAAGCATCTGGTCACGCTTGGCTTCAAGTACGGTTACGACGCGCCAGCCGCGGCGCCCGCGCCTGCGCCGCCGCCGCCAGCTCCGCCAGCTGCACCACCGCCGCCGAAGCAGTTCATCGTCTTCTTCGGCTTCAACAAGGCGAACCTGACGGCCGAAGCGCAAGCGGTGGTCGCGGAAGCGGCCGCGGCGGCGAAAGCAGGTGGCGCTGCCCGTATCGCCGTCGTCGGCCACACCGACACGGTCGGCTCTCCCGCCTACAACGAATCGCTCTCCCTTCGCCGCGCCGGCGCGGTGAAGGATGAGCTCATCCGACTCGGTGTCTCGCCCGATGCCATCTCAGCCTCAGGCAAAGGCGAGTCCGAGCTCATGGTTCAATCCGGTGACGGGGTGAAGGAGCCTCAGAACCGGCGAGCCACGATTGACTTGAACTAGCGTACCCTAGCACCAACGCAGTCACTTGGGCGGGATCACTCCCGCCCTTTTTTCGAGAAGGTAGCGTGAGGTTGTTTGACTGCTCTAGCCTAGATTAGCACCTTCCTGAAGGCGCCCGGGGTTAGACCTACGACGCTACGAAAGTTGCGTGTGAAGTGGCTTTGGTCTGTGAAACCGACTATTGCCGCGATCTCGGCCAAAGAGTGATCGGGCTGCCTGAGCAGGTCTGCCGCTCGACGAACGCGTATTTGACGAAGGTAGTCCCCCATCGTTTGGCGAAAGGCCTTGCGAAACACTGCCGCGAGATGGACAGGGTGTACGCCCGCAAGCCGCGCAAGCTCCACTGCGGTATGGCGGTGCGCGGGTTCGGCGTTCAAACGGTCGACCACCAGCGAGAGCCAAGGTGAGCCCGCTGCGCTCGGTATTGTGCCCTGTCTGAGCGCCAATGCCGCCATTTCAAGTGTAAGACTCTCAGCGGCCAGAGCAGAATAGGGTTGCCAGGCGCGCAGCTCGCGGAATAAGCGGCATGCCAGCCAGACGAGGGGCGTACCTCGCTCGGCGAAATCATCACGCACTTTCTCTGCTTGGGTCAGGGACTCGAAGCTGGAGCGCGTCAATTCGACGTTGAAGAAGCGACCGCCACGCTCACCGATCGCATCGCGATGCACAATGCCGGGCTTGTGCCACCACACGGTCAGCGGACAGTAGTCGAAGCTGCGACTACCGTAGGTCTCGGAATAACTCCCCGAGAGCAATAGGATGAAATAGGCTGACTGATGCGAATGGGTAGGGAGATGCCGCCGCTCGGCATGATGGATCTCCGAAAGCAAGAAACCCGAGACGTCCCGTGTGGCTGCGACCGCGCCGTAGAACTCGCCGGCGGCGAGGTCCCGTGGTTCGTGGCATGCACAATCAACCTTGCATTCGTTCAAGACAGTGTCGCTGAGATCGTGGGAGTTTGAACCTATGAGAACGGTCATGATAATCACACTGCTGGTGCTGTCCAGCTTGGCGGTGCCTGTTTGCGTGGGCGCACAGACGCCCTCCACCCGCGCAGTCCTTGAGCGAGCGATTGCGGCCGCTGGCGGTGTCGAGGCGATCCGCAAACTCAAGACGATTACGCTGCGGTATGCTGGGCAACGCCAAATGATCAACCAGAGTCGGCGCGCGATGCCGCCTTGGGATTGGGAGCCTACTTCGGGGGGCATCACTGTCGATCGAGTGGGCGAACGTATGTTCGCGGAGAACTATACGGCTTATCCAGGCATTGGTCGTTTCGGCGGGGCCTGGGCAATCAAGGGCACGACTGGTGTCCACTTCGAGCCGGACCGCAACCACCACGGCGATGAAGTCATCGCAAATCTGGCGGGTGCCCAGACAGACGGACCATGGGCGTTCATTCCCCGATGGATACCACCTCTTATGCTCCTCGAAGCATGGGAAGCGGGTTCACATGCGAAACTGCTTGGATCGGCCCGACGGATGGGCCGAAGAATGCATGTCGTCGCGTTCACGCAGCGCGATGGAACTGTCATTGATCTCCTATTGGACGCAGTGAGTGGTACCTTTGTCGGCTTTGAGTCGAAGCGCGACGATGGCGTATATGGCGACGTCACAGATCGAGTTGAGTACAGCGACTGGCGATCGGTCGGAGGCGTCATGTTTCCGTCGAAGCGTGTCGACTGGTTCAACGCTGAGGTCGCCCGCAAACTGGATCTGGTCTACGCCATCGACGTGTCAGTGGCGGACAGTCAATTCGAGCTGCCGCCAGGATACACCCGACCCTCGGCCGCGAACGGCGGTCCGCGCCTCCAGCAAATCGGTGAGGCCGCATATCTCGATACAATGATCGGCGGGGTGATGATCGTTGAATTCAAGGAGTTCCTTGTGGTTGTCGATTGTCCTGGCGACTTCGGGACGTCGCAGGCGACGATTGATGCCTTGCGCGAGCGTTTTGGGGGCAAGCCGATCAAGTACGTGGTGCCAAGTCATACACATGGCGATCACGGTGGTGGTGCGCGCGGCTATTTTCACGCCGGCGCAACCCTGATTACAACACCAGGCCACGTTGGGTTTTATCAGGAGCTTGCGCGCGTCAAGCGCACGATTTCGCCCGATCCTTACCGGCCGCCGGAAGGCGGTCCCCAGATCGAGGTGTTCGAGGGGAAACACATCATCTCTGACGGTACGCAGACGATGGTCTTCTACGATGTCGGCCCCAACGCGCATTCAGAACAACTTACAATTGTTCACCTGCCGAAGCAGAGAATTGTCTGGCAAGCTGACTTACACTTCACGCCGATGACCGGCGGTATAGTAGCCGCAAGGCCCATCGCGATCGACTTTGCGCAGAAGCTGAAGGCACTAGGTATTACTGACTTCGACAAGATGATAGAGGCGCATCACTCTCGCGCGATCACGAGTGCGGACTTTCGGCGTGCGCTGGCGCTGATAGGATACACAGGCTACTGAGCGGCAAAGCGAAGCTCAAGTGAGGACCGAACAAGGAGCATCCGGGCTGCGTTAGAGCTTCGAGTCACGCGGTCCGGTTGCTCCTGCATCAGTATCTTGTTGGTCAATTTCTCCCCGTGTTTTCCTCCCCGTTTTTTCTCGGAAGGGAGGGATTCATGTGTTGGTTGCGCGCGGTTCTCGTCGCGGCTCTCGCAATGTTCGTCGTCGCGCCGGTTATGGCGTCCACGAACGCCTTCAACGACGATTTGCTCAAGAAGTCGCCTCAGCAGCAGAGGGCCGTTTTGCAGTTCATGATCGGCGACGGTTGCCGCGTCACGCGCGCCTTCTTCAACGGGATCGCGAAGCGCGGACCGGCCAGAGGCCGGGCCTTTTGGAGCGCCGCGTGCGCGGACGGCCGGTCGTTCTTGGTCATGATCACGCCTCGGCTCGAAGACACGCGCGTCCTCGAGTGCTCGAAGCTGAAGGTGCTTGGGATCGACGACTGCTTCAAGAAGATCAAGGACTGATCGAGCCTATCCGCAAGTTGGTACGGCGACTGGCACTTTTTCGGTTTGCGCCGCTGTCGATCCGGTGCAAGCTGTCCATAGTCTCACGCGCGAATACTGAGGGCGCGTGGGGCCTAGGATAGAGGATTGGCTTGTTTGACCCTCTCGACCCTTCGGTCGGGCTCGGGCCGCGCCTCTGCCCCTATCAAGGAGATGTGCGTCCCGAGATTATCTTGGAAAGGACGCAGACTATGGTGAGTAAGAAATCAACGAAGCCGAAGACCTCTGGCGCGCGCGCTGAGCGAGCCCCAGTGCAGGTCGCCGACGATAAGAGTCACGGGCAGCCGGATCGTCGCATGGAATCTCGATACGGTTTTGTGTCGGGGGACGTAATGGACGACGTCGGGAACATCTACGTCTTCATTTCGGCAAGCCATAAAGTGGAGTTTGGGCAGTACGTGGGTCCCACGCGCGAATTGGAGTGGGTTCCGATCCCGAGAGGGGCGCTTCCTCTTGCGTTTGTCGACGCCGAAATTCTTGTCGCAGCTCGCAACAACTTATTTCCGATGTCCGAAAACGGACCAGGGATCAAGGCTGCAAATTTGGGCCACGTTATCGACGGTGTCGCGCGGCTTAGATCATTGACGATCAAGCGCGAAGCTGCGGCTCAATCCTGAGGCGGCAGCATAGGCGCAAGGAATATGGAGACGGTTCCGACCAGACCCGTCTCTACCATCATCAAGACGCGACGAGGCGCTCAAGCTTCGTTTTCAGGGCTTTCGCGATCTTGTCCAGCACGACGATGGTCGGATTTCGCACCCCGCGCTCGACGCCGCTGATGTAGGTCCGGTGCAGCTTGCACTCAAAGGCAAGCTTCTCCTGCGAGAGGCCGCGTTCCTCCCGAATAGCCTTAATGTTTCGACCAACCTGGCGGCGAATGTCCATCCGCTCCAGGGCAGGGATATGTTGCTTTTTGGTCTACAGCCTATGAGTCTCATTTTTCTGGACTTCACTGCGTCGGGCGGCAATGAATCGGGCCATGTTGGCCGAGAGCCATTGGCTCGACTCGAGTTTGCGCGAGAAGCTCATCGAACATCTGTTCGTGGGCGAACTGCTGCGTCTGCTGTGGTGCCGCGGTAGGCGCGACATCGAAGTCTTGCGAGCCGAGGTCGATCGCGGCGGCTACGATCTTGTGCTCGAATGCAATCGCGTTCTGCGGCACGTGCAGTTGAAGGCGAGCCACAGGGAGGCGCGAGCGGCCAAGGTTACTGTGAACACCGGGCTGGCAGGCAAGCCGAGCGGCTGCGTGATCTGGATCCGCTTCGACGACCAAACGATGGAGCTCGGGCCTTACTACTGGTTCGGTGGGGTATGTGGACAGCCGGTTCCCGACCTTGGTGAACGCATCGCGAAGCAGGCGCGGGCCGACAGCACCGGGAGGAAGGGGGAGCGGCCTACTATGAGAGTGTTGTCGAAGAGCCGTTTCAGGAAGATCGACACGCTAGACGCCGTCGCAGAGGCCCTCTTCGGCATCTGAACTGACGGTTACGCATGTCTACGCATGTCTACGGATGTTGCCGAGAAGATACGTAGAGCAGAAGAGGCCCGAGAGACGCGGCCTGGAAGGGTGAGGCTACGGGTGTCTACGGATGTCTACGTATTTTCTTTCTTTCCTGATGATTTTTGGACCACACGCCAGCGCCGATGGCCCAGCGATTTTTGGACCCGCTTGACAGAATGCGTAGCGTCGCACGTGTGGTTCTAGTCAACCCATTTTCCGATTCCGCCCCAGGCCATCTCTAGTTCGCGGGCTGCTGCCGGGCCGACCGCCTGTTCGACGGCGCGGTGAGCATGCCTCATGGCCATCGACCCGCCCGCGGCGTGGAGCCGTTCTCCGAGCTGCGCCGGGGCGGCATCGCCCGGCCCCAAGTAGGAGTAGCCCGGCCGTTCTCGGTGGTGGGTACCAGCCGATTGACCGAGCGCTATCAGTTCCACTGTCAACTCCGTAAATTCCTTGGCATCCATGATCGCCTCCTGTTTTCGGGACACGATGCCCTAGACTCCGTTCGATGTCCGACTCGCTGTTTTCACTGGCGTGCACCCACGCGACTATCCACAACAATCCTCCCCTCCTCCCCTCCGGTCTGTGCGTCGGTGCCCTTGGGCCCAAGGTGTGTGAGTTCGGCCGCGGGTCAAACAGCTCACACGGGCTCTTATGTAGTGGCGCATGGGGAAGGGGAGGGGAGAGCTCGTTGACACTTCACTCTTTGCCGTGAATATGGCGGCCAGACCGATTCGAGTCCGAACAAGGACCAGCGTCGGGTCTTCATGGAATAGAGGCTTGGTTGGCGCAGTTTCGGTGACACGATAGTCCGTGTCCCCGGGAACGAGCGCCTAGACGTTCGTGAACTTCTTCACGGATCTTCGCTGGCGCCGCCTCTCGCTGGTTCTTCTCCAACGCAGACACGCGCACGGCGGGTTCCATTCAACCCGAGGAGCAATTCTGTGCGCGAGCCGAAGCCCGAGCCCTACATCAACACAAAGCAAACCGCCGACGCGGTCGGGGCCAAGTACTGGCAGATTCAACGCCTGGCCAAAAAAGGGAAGATTCCGTCGTACACGCCGTATAACTCACGGAGGTGCTTTCTTCTCTCCGAGGTGCTTGCCTACATCGAAAGCACGCGGAGCGGCGGGCTATGAGCGCGGCCATCCAACTTCTGGCGCGCTTGCTGCAAGCGATCGAGTTGTACCTCAAGCTTGGCTGGCACTTGTTCCCCGTGAAGCCAGACAAGACGCCGAAGACGAAGCGCGGCTTCAGAGACGCCACGAACGACATCAAGACTGTGATGGCTTGGTGGAAGCGAACGCCGCCCGCCATGATCGGCGTCCGCATGGGCCCGCTGTCCGGCGTCTTCGCGATCGACATTGACGTCGACGAGTCGAAGAAGATCGACGGAATGAGTTGGCTGGCCGCAGTCGAAGCGAGACACGGGCCCCTGCCAAAGACGCCACGGGCAAAGACGCCCCGCGGTGGCGTTCATATCTACTTCAAGTACCCAGCAGACCGCGCCCTTCACAATTCCACAAGCCGAGTCGCTCCTGGCGTCGACGTTCGCGGCGATGGAGGCTACGTCGTGGCGCCGCCGTCTGAAGGGGAAGCAGGCGCGTACGAGTGGTTGATTTCGCCGAACGACTGCGAGGTCGCGTCGGCGCCCGAGTGGCTGCTGGATTTGGTTTGCGACACGCCACTTCCGCCGCCAGTGAGTGGCGCGCTCATGGTCACGGACGAGCCGCTCTCCGAGGCCGATCAGAATGCCGTGGTCAAGGAGATTGACACGCGGATCGAGACGGTCGTCAACGCTAAGGAAGGGACGCGAAACCACACGCTGAATGTGGCGGCATTCATCTGCGGCAAGTTGGTCGGGGCAGCGGCCGCGGTCGAGAGTGATGTCGCGTCGAAATTGCTCGAGGCGGCAGAGAAGGCGGGTCTCACCCGCCAAGAAGCCGAGCGAACGATACGAAGCGGCCTCAGGGCGGGAAAACGGCGTCCATGGCGTCCCGCCGCGGCGTCACCCATGCTTGCGGAGATCAACCGAGATTATTTTTTCGCCCTCGACGGTCGCGCTTCGTTTGTGTTCCGCGAAGATGTCGATCCAAGAACGGGTAATCGGTATCTTGCGCACATAACCCCGAACGCGTTCAGAGACTTGTTCGGTAACCAACTCGTGGAGTTTCCAAACAAGGCTGGCGACATCAAACTGACGCCCGCGGGCCACGCGTGGTTGAAGTGGCGCGGTCGCCGTCAGTATCAGAAAGTCGTCTTTGCGCCGGGCAAGACGCTGCCTGCAACGATCTACAACCAATGGCAGGGCTTCGCGGCCGAACCGATCGAGGGCGACTGCTCGAAGTTCCTGGCCTTCGTGCGCGAAGTCATCTGCTCCGACGATACGGAGACGTTCGACTACTTGATCCGGTGGTGCGCGCGCGCCGTTCAGGATCCGTCGTCGCCAGGCCAAGTGGCGATCGTCATGCGCGGCGCGAAGGGCACCGGCAAGACGTTCTTTGGCGCCCACTTCGGCGAACTCTTCGGCGACCACTTCGTGACGATGGCGCATTCACAACATCTCGTTGGGAACTTCAACGCGCATCTCGAAACGGCGATCGTTGTCTTGGCCGACGAGGCATTTTGGGCCGGTGACAAGCAAGGCGAAGGGGCGCTGAAGACGCTGATCACCAGCGACACCATTCGGATCGAACGCAAGGGCATCGACTCCAAGAACGCGCCCAACCACGTTCATCTCATCATGGCGAGCAATTCCGATTGGGTCGTGCCCGCGTCGACCGATGAGCGGCGATATTGCGTTCTCGACGTCAGCAACAAGCGCGCCCAGGACCATAGGTATTTCGAGGAGCTTGAGGCCGAATGGCAGGTAGGTGGGCGTGAAGCATTCATGCATTACCTGCTTCATTTGGACCTGACATCGTTCAACGTTCGACGCGCCCCGCAGAGCCAAGCGCTGCTCGAGCAGAAGCTCTGGAGTATGGCCCCTACCGATCGCTGGTATTTGGCCATGTTGCGGGAAGGTCGCAACTCGCGGGATGGGCGCTCGCCGAATTCCAAGGCAGCGGAAGGTGGCGCAGATTCGGAATGGGCCGAATGGGTCTCGTCGGACGAACTCTTCCAACAGTACAAGGATTTTGCTCAGAGCGAGAACGTTCGCTACCAGCTCGCTGAAGTTGCCTTCGGCATGAAGTTGGCGCGGCTACTGCCGCCGCCGGAGGGCGACGCCACCACGCGGCGCGTCCAGCGTCAGGAAGATCGTAGGCGGGCCTGGGGCTACGTATTCCCGGACCTAAAAGAATGTCGCGCGCACTTCGAGCGAACGATCGGCTGTTCCATGAGCTGGGACGCCGATGGCCCCATCCCGGCGGCGCCACCTAAGCGCACCGACGGACTATTCTAGGGGAGGGCGTATGTTGATCCCGACCTCTCACAGGTCGAGTGCACCACCCTGCACCAACTCGGCCGAAAAAACTGGTGCACCTCGACGCCGCGCCGGACGCCGCGTCTCGGGCAGATGCACCACCTGCACCACCTGCACCGGGCACCTCGGGTCGTGGTGCAAGACGTCGCGCTGTCGCGTCACTATCACCACATCTCCCAAAAGGGGGTGGTGCAGGTGGTGCATATGGTGCACAGCACCGCGGAAGCCGCGTCGCGGGCCGGGCCTGAGGCGGCCGCGCCAGATTTGCAAGTTGGTGCATCAGGTGGTGCAGTTGGTGCACTGCTGCGCCGCACATAGCCGACCTGCCGCTCAGGTGGCGGCAATTACCCGCCCGTCTCGTCGCGGCCTCGAGTCCGCCAGCCCCCATGTGCTCGCGCATGTGATCGCGTGTCACATATCGTCTGTACACAGCGGAAATTCCTCGGACGCATTCCGCGTGATTCCCTTGTTCCGACACGGACGGACCGCGACGGGGGCGCATCGGAAATGAGGATCAACATCAACACGCGCGATGTGAAGCGGCGACTGCGTTCCGGTGACATAGTGGTCCTCCGGCGCTACATCGTGTCTTATCGCGACCCGCGCACGCGCAAGCGCAGCCAGGAATTCTTCGACCGCCACAAGGACGCCCTTGCGCGCCGCGACCAGATCATCTCCGATTATCGGGAGGGAGCGGCTGCAATCGACCGTTGTAGCCGGCAGCTGACGGTCGCGGACGCCGTCAAGCATTGGCTCGCCAACCGGGAGGGGGAGGTCTCCGCCCGCACGCTCCGTGGCTATCGGGAGGCCAGCCGATACATCACCGACGCCATCCTCGTAGGGACGGCGCGCGACCGCTACCGCCACTCGACGGGCGCCGACGCGGCCAAGGGAGCCCGTTTCTTGCCGGTCCTCGGGCACACGAAAGTCAGCGAACTGGAGACGGCCGCGATCCGCGACTGGCACAAGACGATCTCGACCGAGGTGGGCGCGTATTCCGCCAGCAGGGCGAAGAAGTATCTCCGCGCCGCGCTCGCGCTGGCCGCCGAGGACTATCGCCTGCGCGCACCGACGATGCCGTCCCAGCAGGGCAGGGGTCGGACCAGGCCGAAGAAGGTACCTCTCTCATCCGAGCAGGTCGCCGCGCTGGTCAAGTCGGCGCGGACGGACCTCGACTACGGCGTCTACTATGCGTTTGCGTTCCTGACCGGCGTTCGACCGTGCGAATTGCTCGGCCTCTTGTGGGCCGACATCGACTTCGAGGCGAACGTGATCCGCATCCGCCGCTCGCAGGGCGACAGGGGGGAGTTGCTCGAGGTCACGAAGACCCAAGCGGGCATGCGCGACATCCCCATGGGGCCGATGCTGAAGGCCTGGCTTCTGGAATGGCGCGTGCGCTGCCCACGCCGTGCCGGCGAGCTGTATCGCGTGTTCCCTGGTCATGGTCGACTGGCAGCATGGCCGGCCAAGGGCCGTGTCGGCGGGGGAGGGGCGCTGTCGTATTCGAATTTCCGGCGCCGCATCTGGATTCCCGGATTGAAGCGCGCGGGCGTTCCCATCGTGACGCCACATTCGGCGCGGCACTTCTTCGTGTCGCAGCTGCAGGCGCAAGGCGCTGAGATCGCTTTGGTTGCCGCATTGGCCGGGCACGCGAATCCGAACGTGACGCTGTCGGTTTATTCGCACGCGACCAGAGGTGGCGCCGAGGCCATCAACGCACTCGAAGCATCGTTCGGAGCCTGAGCGATGGCGCGCAAGGGCAAACGACAGGGTTCGTGCGTCTTCGAATTCGATCGGATCGAGGTTTGGGGGTCCGAGCTGAAGCGACTGTTCAAAGACACGCTGCCGAAGCGGCTCAAGCGCATCTTCGAAGCGGAGCCGCCGGACGATATGGAACATGCGCGGGAAATTCTGCTCGCGCACGTGAGCATCGATCGCGTGGAGGTTGTCGAGCGATTGCGGGCTTGGATCGCGGGGAAGCGCGTCGCTTCGTACTACGGTGCGAGGGGTGAGGCGAGAAGTGAGTTGTCGCTGTCGCGCGCGCCGCTTGAGCGGTTCTTCGATGCATATGTGCCGAAGGGGGAGGGTGAAGGGGAGATCATTCGCGTAGAGCTTGACGGCGTCGATGTGCTCAAAGGGCAGGGCGAGACGATCGATGGATTGCCGGGCGTGATCCGCGAAGTGCTGGACGTGTGGGGCTACTGGCTGGCCGACCCAGAATTCTCAACGGCGGATGAGTGCCTGTTTGTGTCGGTTTGAGTATGTGGCATTGCGGGCAACCTCCACGACCGTGACGCCCCGCCTCAGGATGAGCGCCTTTTGCGCGTCCGAAAACTTCGATGCCCTCATGCGTCTTCCGCTCCTCCCAGCCTGGGGAAGCCCCGCGCGGAAAACTCTACCAAAAAACGATCCAGTTTTCTGGGCTCAGAGCAATGAGCCAACGCCTCCGTTAGGCCACCCCTTCTGTTCCAAGATATTCGACGAAAGAAATCCCGTAGTTGCTGAGGCCGGACAGGTTATGAAACGGCCGCGCTGTCCAGTATTGCGCGAGCATACAAGTCGATGCCGTCAACCAGCTCAGTCAATCCAACGGTTGGGCGCGGATACGCCTCGTAAATCATGGAGAGTTCTGTCAGCAAGAGGAGGGTCTTGCTTGCAGTCACCGAGTGAAAGAGCCGCCGAAACTTTTGATAACACCGCGAACTCACTCCGGCTTGCTTGACATCGTAGGCAAGTTCTTCGATCAGCCGAAGCTGAGTTTTGTTGGGCAGGGAGACGTTTTGTTGTCCGAAAAGGAATGGAAATGCGCTCCACTTCTTTTCACCAGTGACGTGGCCAATGCCTGCCACGAAAATTGAGGCGGATCGATTCTGTTCGATCCAGCGCGACACGGCCTTGGCCAAACTTACGTAGCGGCCGCCCTGCGCTGACATCGCGGCGCTCAACTCCTCTTCATAAAATTGAGTGGTGTTGCAAGCCAGCGCTACGACCTGTGCCCCGCTTCGCTGCATAGCTCGGACTTCATCCGTTACTACTGGGAGAAGGAGCGGGTTGCGTTCTGCAAGCTCCATGGACCAGCCCATCGCAGGCTGCGAATGCACTATCGTCCTTGGGTACGATATGTCTCCGCGAAATGCTTGCCCACGCTGCTCGCGGAAATGTCGATTTATCCTGCGCCAGAGCAATGCTCCCGATTCCGGAGCATTGCCTGTGAGAATGCCGATGACTTTCGTGTCCTCACTATGTCGATGGTAGTTTAGCGGCGTGATTTTCTCGACCAGCCCAAAATCTGGACCAAGGCTCTTGATCAATTCTCGCGGATCAAATTCTACGGCCCAGGTCTTATCACCGGCATTGGTCATCATGGTCTTCGTTTCGCCGGAGCCGTCGAGAATCGACGGATCGAACACCTGGATCACTGTCGCTCGTGACGACAAGAGGCGAGGCGCAACAAAGGGATTGATGAGTCCGTACCCGATCGTTTCGTCGGCAAACTCGTGAACTTGTGCGCGCGAAAGCTTGAGGCCTCCAAGCAGGGGGATATCGGCGACCAAATCGAGATCGATTGAAGCATCCCCGCGGCAGTGCAAGAGGACATACGCGCCGCGCCCCTCCGCGTCGAAACCCTCGGCCAGGTAGGAACGCAGTTCGTCCGCAAGTGGTATCCCGACGAACCCCAGGCGATTGCGGCGCCGCGCTGCGTCGCGACAACTGAGAACTTTGGGGTTTCGCGATAGCTGAAACCAGAGTCCGCGCGAGGCAAAAAAATCCGCGGTCGCCAGGACGCTATCGGGCGCAAGACGCTCATCCGGCCGCAGCAAGGCAGAAGCTTTATCTAGGACGCCCGCGTTTGGCGCCGACGGAGGCAATCGAGACAATTTCACGCGTCTTAGTCCTTTGCGAAGAGAGCCAGTTCGGCTCGATCCCAGCTAAGTGATCCCTCATTTGACGACAGAAAGATGCTGAATGACGCCCGCTGTCCCGGCTTGAAGAGGCGCCGCGTTACATCACTGACGTCGAACGACAGAATTGTCTTGCCTTTCGTCGGGGCGCGCCGAGCGCTGCCGGCGTATTTTGGCGACGAGGGTCCGGCGGGCTCCTCGTTAGACGACAAACCGGCGTAAAGCGCCAAGTCGATTGGCTGATCTTTTTGGGGTCCGGATCCTGTCACGGCTGCGCCGTAGAGGCGCAGGACAACTCGTTCGAGCGCCTCCGGACCCCAGTCGCCCTGAAGGTCCCGATCTGGTGCGAAACGAAACCTTGCTTTGGAAGAATCCAGCTGAGCACCCGGCGCGACCGGATAAGGAACCTCGTAGATCGAGGTCGACTGTTCGCCGGACTGGTTCGTCTGAAGAAAATTGCGCAGTCCAATCACATCGTCGGCAAGATCCTCGTCTCCCAAGCCGACCATCAGCTTCACGAGCGCCGCCTCCGGCGTCAGGTCGGAGCCCGACACCATGCCGAAATCGAGAAGCAGGTTCGAAGTCTCGTAGAGACCGAGCTCGACGCGTCCCTCGGTGCATTGGGTGACGTTGTAAAAGACGACGCCGCGCTTTGCGCTCTCAGAGAAGCGTTTGAGGAAATGCTCATCTGTCGGGATGTTGCCCGCCCCATAGGCGCGAACCACGACGCCCTTTGGCTGGAAATCTTTATTGTCGAGAAGACGGTCTGCAATTCCGTTCTCGACAACGCCGGGGAACACATTGAAGTCGATCACATCGAGTTGGAGGTTTCTTCTTACGAAAAAACTCTGCGTTGGAATGCGGCGTATCCGGCTTTCGTCGACCTCGATGTTCGCGCCGATCTTTGCAAGGGGCGGGAATTTCGGACTCTCGTATGCGGCGTAGCCATTGGCGTCGCGCTTTCTCGATCTGTTTCCCCTAAGCAGGTCCTGACCAAACAGGACCATAACTTCGGGAATCAACGGAATGCGCGCGGCGCGTGGATTCGCGATCATCAGCGCCGTGATCATGTTTTGGAGCGCGTCGTTGCGAACTTGGAACAGGTGAGCGCGCTGGGCGCCGGTTAGCACAACGGGCTTGCCGAGATTTACCAGCATGAAGGAGAGGGCGGACGCGGTGTAGACCATCGTGTCCGTGCCGTGCAGGACCACGAACCCTTCGTATTCGTCGTAATGCTTCGCAACGATCTGCGCGATCTCTATCCAAATCGCGGGACCGATGTTGCAGGAGTCCAGCAATTTGCTCGTTTGCTGGAAGCCGATGCGAAACCCCAAATTGTCTTCTGCGAGTTGCGGCGTCCGGCTAAGGAATTCATCCCAGCCGACGACAATTTGCGGCGACGCCTCGTCCGTCGGATCTTTCGGCATCGAACCGATCGTGCCGCCGGTGTAAATGAGCAGAACGCCCTTGTTGCTGGCAGTCATGGTAGCTGTCCTCTCAGTTCGATTTCGGCGTCGGCCTACCTACACCGACCTCCCCGAGAAGGTCGGTCATCATTATTCGCTTGATGTGCTCGAGCCTTCGGTTTGGCGGGATATCGAGGCGGGTGATAGCTGCGTCGGCTTGGGCGATGGCCCACATGAATTTCGTCAGTGCGGCTGGCGGCGCCATGTCACCGGCCGAAATCGCGCCGTGAAGCAGGGGGAGGCTCGCCGGTTCGTAGTTTGCAATGAACTCCGGCTGGATCGGATATCGTCCGGTAATGAGAACCGGGATCTTGAGATCTTGCGCCTTCTGAATTACCGGAATGAGGCTATATCCTTCAACGACCGGAACATTGCCAAGGCCCAGCGACTCGATCAAAAGTCCCTTCACATTTGCAGCCTCAAGCACTGTCGTGATGTAGGATGCTTTGAGGCCAGGGTACTGAGATACCTTCAGCACCTGCTCCTCGAAGGTTGCGGCCAGCGTCCATTCGGCGACGAGGGGAGTTTTCCTTGGATCCAGTTGGAACTGTAGCGTCTCGCCAATGATTGCGAGCGGGCCCTGGGACGGCGCGTTGAAAGCGCCGAAGCGGAAATCGTCAACCTTCTCCGTGCGCACGGCCCTCAAGACGAGGTCATTGAACACGACCACGACCTCCGGGAGTCTTTCCCCTTGGCTGGCCACGAGCGCCGCGCGAAGCATGTTTGCCTGCGCATCCGCGTGCCACACCGTTACCGGCGCTTGTGCGCCCGTGAAGACGACTGGAAATCGCAAGGATGGCCCCAGGGCGTAGGCGACCGCGCTCGCGGCATAGGCCATCGTGTCGGTGCCCGAAACAACGAGCGCACCCATAATGTCGTTGCTGCGATTGTCGTAGATCGTCTTGGCGATCGTGATCCAATTCGGCGGAACAATGTTCGCGCCGTCGGTCGGCTTCTTCAACGGTGTTTCAACAAGAGGCGTGATTATCTCATTCAAGAAGGGGACTTTTTCGAAGAACTCGGCCGCATTGTCAGGCTCAATGAGGCGCCCGTCGTCAGCCACGTCCATTCCCAGCGTGCCGCCAATGTTCAGCACCAGAACGCGTGGGCGTTTTCCGCGGCTGCTCGGCTTTCGCTGTTTGGAGCCGAGAGCAATTGTCAACACGGATCGTGTTGCCGCGACCCACTCCAAGTCGAACACGGAACGATAGATCGGAGACCGGGTTCGAAAAACAGATCCATCCGCAACAGCTAGTCCGCTCCCGAGCAGGGCATTCTGTACCTGCGCTGCGAGGTCCTGGACGCTCCCGTCTTCGAGGATTCTTGTGTACGCGTCGATGGCGCCAAGGGCGTGATCCTGAAAATCGAGCAGTATCTTCTGAGGCTGATCGAAATGCACAGGCCGGTCACCCAGAATGCGATCTCGTCCGAAGCGCCAAATATTTGTTAGGCGCGCGATCTCCGTTTGTGCCTGCGCGACCGAGCCGATCTTGTCGTTTACGAACTGGAACAGAATATAGCTCGTCAGGAAGGCTTGACCGGCAGTTGCAACTAGGACGACCGACGTTATCGCTTCGCGCTCGTCCCGCGATCGGACGTGTTCTAGTCCCTCCGCGAATGCGGTTATGACGCCTGGGCCGCTGGGATCGAAGTCGCCGATGCGGATGTGCTCGAAATGCTGATACTTGGCAACGTCGCCATCGCGGCAAAGGTCGACGGGCCGATTCAGACCAACAAATACGAATCGCAGTCGCGAGAATTCAGGCCGATTCACAACGTCATACGTGGCGTCGAGCAAGAATTCCCATGATCGCCCGAAGGCGAGGACCCGGTCGATCTCGTCGAGGAATATCGTGATGGGCCGTTCGTCAGCCGCTAGCACGATTTCGTGCAGGAAACGCTTGAATAGCGTTGTACCTGTCTCAGTTTCGATGGCTGACGACTCTTGAGTGTCCCACCAGGTGCGAAATACGTCGCCCCGCATCAACGCCGTCGCAATCGATGAGCAGAGCTTGGCTAGGAAGTCGAATTCTTCCGGCGGAGCATTTCCATGTGGGATTACGTCGCGCAAATCGACGAAAGCCACACAGGAAGCCGCCTCAAGTTCGCGGACCAGACGGAGCGCAAGACTGGTTTTGCCGGATTGGCGGCAGCCATAGAGGACTGGAATTTGGCGTTGTTCGACGTTCGCAAGAAGGGTGCGGAACTTCTTGTCTATCGGCCGCTCCACATAGATTGTGCCGGCGCTGGGCGGGATTTCTCCTGTGAAGTGATAGCGCTTCACGGCGCGCGCTCCAGCGACCGTGCAATCGCCCTCACGAAGCGAGGCAACGATTTTCCCTCGGGCAAGAATCCGGTCCAACTGAGTTGCCGGCGCAGAATGTAGTTTGGCGAAATCGACACGTTCGGGTCATCGACATTGGCCAACGCATAGATGAGCCCGTCCTGCGGATTCTTCGTAGGCGGTCCTTGTATTTGACGAAGGCGACGGGCGACCTTTGTGCCGAATCGCGCAAGTTCGCGTTGAATTGGGTCGCTGATATTCCAGTCTTCTTTCCCTCCGCTCAGACTTTCGAGGATGTCCGATATGGCCATCGGAAGGGTGGTGTTGAGTTCATTGGCGGGGATCTTCGTCGCCTTCATTCTGTCGAGCGCGACATGATGCAGGAATATGAAGTCGCCAAACGCGTCGATCATCTC
This sequence comes from uncultured Flavobacteriaceae bacterium, assembly GCA_964561925.1. Classification (GTDB taxonomy): domain Bacteria; phylum Pseudomonadota; class Alphaproteobacteria; order Micropepsales; family Micropepsaceae; genus SZUA-430. Next base: position 33,131 of record CAZLRW010000008.1, on the reverse strand, counting down.
GGTGATGACGCCTCTGGCTATCTCCGTCTCGTCCCCCAAGACTTGCTTCGTCAACGCCTCTACGTCGTATATCGAGAGCTGGCGAGTGGACAATTGCCAGCAACGGGAAACGGCCTCGGAAACAGCGTCCGACGCTGCGCAGAGCCCATCATCCGGCAAGACGATCATCATTCGATCCCGTCGCAGCGTGTGGCTGAAAAGGCATTGAACGATCGCCGTCACGTCTGAGAGATCCCGAGCATAGTCGACGATTTCGTTGAATCCGTCCAAGACAACGATCTGTTCGCCGAGCCCCGGCCTGGACATCAGTTCAATGAAACGCTCCTGAACCATCTGGATCAGGAACTTTGTCTCCGGTCCCGTTTTCAGCGGCCGTGTGGCGTCATTGGTTATCGCGAAGGCAACCTGAGCAGCGATATCAGGCAGGCTCAGTTTACCGTCGGCGCTACCGGCGGACTGTCGCGCTCGTGCTAGCGCGTCGCCGAGATTGGCAGTTCGCACCGGGCGGTGGTTGCGCGTCGCGACATCGGCAAGCCGCCGGAGCACGCTCGACTTGCCTGTCCTAGGGCCGCCGACCACCGCGACCGCGTTTGCGGACGACGATACGATGTGCTCAAGGTCGTTGTCGCAAGAGCGAACGACATAGTTCGATGCGTCGGCCGGCAAAATTCCGCCCGGGGAAACGTAACGGTGGTCGCGATGCTCTTCGCTCCTGGAGAACAGTTGATTGAAGGAAGCAGCTGCGGCGCGTGCCGTGGCGCCCTCGTTGCTGTCGACGCGCGCGTTGGCGGTAAGTTTATCGACTTCAGCTTTGAGAAACGCGTAGAGCGCGGCGTTTTTTTCCGCTGAGATACCTTTCTGCCCTCGCTGCGCCTGCGAGAACGTCGATCGATCCATTGCGATCGCTTTAGCGACATCGCCGTCGCTGAGTCGGAGAAGATCTCGCAGCCTACTGAAGGCCTCTATCTCTCCCGTTTTCAGCGTTCGCGTGTCTGGTGAGGCGCGTCGAGCCATTCGATCCTTCCCATCGCTCCCTAATTAGCAAAAATTTTGCATTGTTTGCACCTGTTGTTGATTTGTGTAAAATTAAATGTACAAAATCAATTCGCAATATATTTCACAAATTCTGAGCGGTAAATCGGGCTCGTGCAAGGAAAAGTAGCGGTATTTCTACGAAATCCGCATCCGCGCTCGATTGATCTATTCTACAAAAATTTGTTCATTGACAATCTGGACGTGCGTTTTGGTTTCGACAAACACCGCACCGGCAGTCAAATTGGGTCATCGACAAACGCATTGTCGGTACTATGTGACAATATTTTTGACAAAGATCGTAATAAAATTTGTTAGGTCGGCCTACAGATATTCTGAAACGTACGAAATTTGCGGCTACGCGCGCATATCTGCCCGCAGCGGATTCTTTCAACGCAAGATTTGATTTAAAGGTGGCGTTAACTCAGCTATATTTGGGCGCTATGGCGTGGTCATTTGCCACGCCATAGCGCGCCGGTGGTCGTCCACTCTTTCGATCGATTGGTACCCGAGACGAAGAGTGGCGACAGGCAGGGAGTGGCGCGATGCGCTGCTCCTACGCCTTCGATCATGCGCTGTCGGGCGTCCGCACGCAAGCTGCGCGGCGTCAGCGGGGCAGATCGACCCGGCGAGTTCCTTAACCACAAGGAGACTCGCCGATGAAAACCAACGAATCCCAGGACCTCCCCCGGCTCAAACGCGAGCCTGCCGCCCCCCCCAAGGTTGGCACCCGCCCTGAGCGCCGTAAGACAGCTGCCGGTTTCGCCAGCGCACCGACGGCGCCGGTCGTCGCGGCGACCGTTGGCGGGATCGCGGGATACCGCCCGCTCGCGTGCTCGATCATGCGCACACGGTCCATCAAGTCGGCGGCGACGCCGCTTCACAACCGTGGTGCGACGTTCGCGATCTAGCGAGGCAGAGGTGTGATGACGAGCGAACACAAGAACCTGCGGTACTTCGCTGACCAACTGTCGGAAACCGCCGGAGAACTCGACGAGGCGATCCGTTCGGACGGACTCGACTCGCATCCTGTCCATCAAGCCCAGCTCGTCGCGAGTATGTTGCGGGTTGGGGCGATCTTGGACGAGTCGGTGAGCGTCCCGCAACCGGGGTCGATCTTCGATCGCCGGACGAAGAGCCCTATGAACGAAATGCTTAAGAAGATCAGCGAAAAGTACGGCGCTGAGCACTCGTTTATATCAACAAACGGCACATCCGCGCTCAACGCAGCGGCGGTGCCGACGATGGTCGGTCCCGGCGAACAGATCGTCGTGGCGCGGGATAGTCACGTGTCAATCGGCGCCGGGCTCGTGCATAGCAGTGCGCTGCCGATCTGGCTCACCCCGTCCTTCGACGCGGATAAGGGTATTCCGCTTCCGGTTCGCGCCGATGACCTTGATGCGACGCTCGAGAAGACACCGGGCGCGCGGGCCGTCGTGCTGACGCTTCCCACTTATCACGGCCTTCAAGGCGACCTTGACGCCATCGTCGACGTCTGCCGGCGGCGCAAGGTGCTGCTGATGATCGACGAAGCGCATGGTCCGCATTTCAAGTTCCTGCGCGATCTCGATTTTCCCGCGGAAGCCGTCGGCGCCGGCGCCGACATCGTCACGCAGTCCACACACAAAGTTCTATCGGCGCTGAACCAGGGGTCGCTGGTCCACATCCGGGGCGCCGAGCTCGCCGCGCGGTACGAGACCTTCCAGGCGCTAGGCTTTCAGACAACGAGCTTCAGCTATCTGATCTCGCTCAGTGTCGAGTTCGCCGTCTTTCAAGCCGCCGAGAGCGGCCCGGCGGTCTGGAAACACGCCGTCGATCACGCCAACCGTCTGCGCAACGGCCTCGCCGCGATTGATGGCGTCGACGTGCTATGGCCCGAGGCGTTTGATCGCGGCGTCGTCACCGCGGTCGACCCGACCCGAGTAACCATCAATGTCCGGCGTACCGGAATGACCGGATGGGCGATCGAAGCGGCGCTGATCAAGAAGGGCGTCGCGTGCGAAATGTCGTCCGCCGACACGGTCTTGTTTCTGATTGGGCCCGCGCACAGCAGCATCGTCGACGCAATTCTCTCGGAGATGGCCGCGATTCTGGATCGGCGCACGGCAACGACGCCGCGTCCGCCGTCCAACAGCGATCTTCCGGCGCCGAAGGTGCACATGACGCCGCGCGAGGCGGCCTTTGCGCGAAGCCGGGCGCGCGTTCCACCTCTTGAGGCTATCGGGCGCGTCGCGGCCGAGACCATCGGCGCGTACCCCCCCGGCCACATCGTCATTGGGCCAGGCGAAATCGTTACGAAGCAGGCGGTAGCGCTCTTGCAAGAGATCGTCGACGGCGGTGGCCACCTGAAGCGCGCCAATGACGACGGTTTCGCGACCATCGAAGTCGTCGACGGCATCTGGATTCCAAAGCACGTTCTCAAGGACCCAAAATGACCCTACACACACCTCCTGCAGACGACCGCCGGCGCAAGACGCTCGAAATCCTTGCTCTGGGGGTTGATCCATTCACGGCGGCGGCTTTTCGCCCGGCGCAATCCGTCGGTGACATCATCGCGGGCCAGGCGGCGTGGCTTGACAGCGACATCATCGTGACCGTCGCCGGACGCATCGCCGCATGGCGCGACATGGGGCGCACGATCTTCGGAGATCTTCTCGACGGCACCGACCGGATCCAGCTGATGTTCGTCCGCGCGACCATGACGGAAACGCTTTGGTCCGTTCTCGGCTTGCTCGATCTTGGAGACTTCATCGGGGTGCGCGCGCGCGTCGTTCGCACGCGTGTCGGTGAACTTACGCTGTCGGTCGTTGACTTGGTTGTTCTTGGAAAGGCCGCCACGTCGTTGCCCTTGGGAAAGACCTCGGACGCCGGTCAACACAGCGCTCCGTCCGACGTGGGACTTTTGTCTCGTCAACGCCACGTGGCGCTTTATGCCGACGGCGAGTTGCGTGGCCGCATCGTGAAGCGCGCGCGCATCATTCGCGAAGTTCGCCGCTACTTCGAAGACGAAGATTTCATCGAAGTCGAAACGCCCGTTCTAGGCGCAGCCTATGGCGGGGCGGCCGCGCGGCCCTTCACGACGCGGTCGAATGCGCTCGGCCAGGACCTCTATTTGCGCATCTCGCCGGAATGCGCGTTGAAGCGCGCGCTCTGCGGCGGTCTGAATCGCGTCTTCGAGATCGGCAAGAATTTTCGCAACGAAGGGATTGACGCCTCACACAATCCTGAGTTCACGATGATCGAGTGGTACGAAGCTTGGTCGGACTACTTTCATCAGATGTCGCGTTTCGAAGAGCTTGTCCCGCGCATCGCCGAAGCGGTGAACGGCAGCACGCGCATCGTCTACAAGGGTCGCGAGATCAACTTGGACGCTCCTTGGCAACGGCTTCCGGTGCTCGACGCACTGCGGGAGGAAACCGGCCGCGATCTGCGTGAAGTTGAAGTCGGCGACTTTTCGAAACTCTTCCGTACGCTGCACCCCGGCGGAAGTGACGCCTTCAAGTCCGAGATGACTTGGGGCGACGCGGTCATGGAGCTCTTCGAGGCGCGGGTCGAACCTCGCCTGTGGAATCCGACTTTCGTGATGGACCATCCGCTCGACGTGAGCCCGCTCACCAAGCGGCATCGCTCAGATCCGCGACTCGTCGAACGCTTCGAACCGATGGTCGCCGGGATGGAGATCGGCAATTCGTATTCCGAGTTGAACGATCCTTGGGAGCAGTACGCGCGCCTCGTTGAGCAGCAGTCGGATCGTGAGAACACGTACGACATCGACGAGGAGTTCGTATCGGCGATGATGCACGGCATGCCGCAAGCCGGCGGAAGCGGGCTTGGCATTGACAGGCTGGTCATGCTGTTGACCGGTGCCACAACAATTCGACAGGTGGTCCTGTTCCCGATGCAAGGGATCACCAAGAGAAGCCTCGAGGGTCACCGAAACTCGTCGGACAACGAGAAGCGGCAACGCAGCGATGAATGCGCTTGAGGCAAGGGAGGTACGCCACATGTTCGACGACACGCTTCGAATTGGCTTCCTACTGTTTCCGAATATGACTCTGTTGGATTTGGCCGAGCCCTATGAGGCGCTGTCGGCCTTGCCGAACTCCGAATTGTACCTTGTTTGGAAGACGCTTGAGCCGGTGACCGCTAGCGGCATCGCCATATGGCCAACGGCGACCTTTGATCGGTGCCCGCAACTCGATCTGATTTGCGTGCCAGGCGGCCCGGGCATTGATCCTCTGCTGACGGACGGCGAGACGCAGGCATTCCTTCGACGTCAGCCTTCGGCAGCGCTCTACGTCACCTCCGTGTGCACCGGATTGCTCGTGCTTGGCACTGTACGTCAGGCGGAACGCCAAGCCCAGGTCGAACTCGCGGCGGAGAGCCCTCACGGAGCGTCAGCTCGCACTAAGGACCGATACCGCGCCTGGCGCGCTCCCAGTTATGGAAAATCGTCTCAAGTACAGAGGTTCAGCGCGGTGCGTGGGTGATTTCGGGCGCACGAGCGGCATGAAGGAGGCCAGCAAATGTCAGACAACTTTGACTTTGTCGACGAAGTTGGGTGGGCCGGGCGAGCCTTCGATGTAGCTCGCGCCCTCAAGCTCAGCGTCGGCGCGTGCGTCGCTGTCGCCCTGGTTGTCTTCGTTGGGGTTTGGCTCGTGCAATACTCTCCAACAAATCAACCCGCCGCGGCGTCCGAGCCCGTGCCCGCGAGTCCCTCCTTGGCCCAGTCGCCACGATACGAGCCGCCGCGTCAGCAGGTTCAGCGACGTCGCGGCGGCGCCGCCGATTGCCGCGGTTGGGAAAACGAAATTGGTGGCCGAAACTGCGCTCGAGCGCCCCAGCGGCCAGCTCTGCCTATACCACCGCCGCCGATTCCGGTCTTGCCGCCGGTGGACATAGAACCCAGACTTATCTACGGCGTCCAACCGAGCTATCCCAGAAGGGCGGAAGAGCGCGGTCGCGAGGGTTTTGTACAGATCGAATTCACTGTCGGCGTCGATGGCCGCGTCCGAGACATGGTTGTGATCGCTTCCCACCCGCAAGGTTTGTTCGACCGAGCGGCGCTTGACGCGCTCGAACAACGACGTTATGCGCCGCGTCTACTCGACGGCAGACCCGTGGACAGTCGACGAATGCGCGTTGTATTCGAATTCCGCTTCTAGAAAAATGGTCGCTAGCTGCTCGCGGGCATCTCGATCTTGCGGCCTTGGTGATGCCATACTGGTTATTCAGGTGGCGAAGCGAGCGGCGCGCCCTCGGCGGCGGCCCGCACTCGCAGTTCTCGATGCGCTGCAATGCGCGAGCACAGCGCAAACACACCCCATTCTGACGCATCCAGCATGCATCGACTGCTCCGCGCCCAACGCCGCTGATCGCCTCCAGTGCGCGTCGTTCCGCGGCGTCTCGGTGTTGAGGAGAGTGGTGCCGGATGTCAGATTTGAACTGACGACCTACCGCTTACAAGGCGGTTGCTCTACCCCTGAGCTAATCCGGCGAAATGGCGGGCGGTTGAAGTAGCGCAACGGGGGGCTGGAGGCAATCTCAGGCCCCGGTTTGCTTGGGTAGACGCGCCCCGGCACGCGGCCCCCCACCGCGCCGTGCTAAGCTTAGCCCCATGTTCTGGGCGTGCGTGCGGATGGCGCTGCGGGAGCTGCGTGCGAACCTCTTGCGCACGGGGCTGACGACGCTCGGCATCGTGATCGGGGTCGCCGCCGTCGTCATCGTCGTCACGGTCACGCAGGGCGTCTCGACCCAGGTGCTCGACGACATCGCTTCGCGCGGCAAGAACGCGATTCAGGTCGAGGCGCGCGCGGGCCGCACGCAAGGGCCGGGCTCGCGCATGCGGCCGTTCAAGATGGACGACGTCGCCGCGATCGAGCGCGAAATCGCGGGCCTCGACGGCGTCGCGCCGCTCGCCGGCACGCAGTTCCAGTTCACCGCCGGCGAGAGGAACTACGCGACCGGCGTCTATGCGACGACGCTGCCCTATCTTGGCATCCGCCGCTGGGAGATCGGCGCCGGCCGCGCCTTCACCGAGGCCGAGGCGCGCCGCGGCGCGGCCGTCTGCATCCTGGGCGAAACCGTGCGCCGCGAATTGTTCGGCCGGCAAAACCCGGTCGGCGTGTCGATCCGCTCCGGCACGTTCTCGTGCAAGATCGTGGGCCTGCTGCGGCAGAAGGAAGGCTCCGCGCTGACGAACGACGTCAACGACGGCGTTCTGATGCCGATCGCGACCTACCACCGCCGCCTCGCCGGCAACGACAACGTGCAGTCGATCTGGGCGAGCGCCGCGAACGGGCACGACATCGACCGGCTGAAAGAAGCGATCACGAATCTGATGCGCGCCCGGCGCGAGATCCGCGAGGGCGAGGAGAACAACTTCCGCGTCACCGACGCGCGCGAGATCGTGCAGATGGTCTCCTCCACGATGGCGCTGATGTCGACGGGCATCTCGGGCATCGCCGCGATCAGCCTGATCGTGGGCGGCATCGGCATCATGAACGTGATGCTGGTCGCGGTGACCGAGCGCACGCGCGAGATCGGCATCCGCCTCGCGATCGGTGCCCAGGCACGCGACGTGGCGCTGCAGTTCCTGGTCGAGGCGGTGGTGCTGTCGGTCGTGGGCGGCGCCGCCGGGGCGCTGATCGGCATCGCCGCGGCTTACGCGATCACGGGGGCGATCGGCGTGCCGTTCGTGCTGGGCGGCGAAGTGGTGGCGCTCGCGTTCGGCGTGCCGGCCGCGATTGGCGTTACGTTCGGCTTCTTTCCCGCCCTGCGCGCCGCCCGCCTCGACCCGATCGACGCGCTGCGGTTTGAGTAAACGCCGCCAACACTCATGACGGGTGTGGCAGGATTGCTGCGCTCTTGGCCTCTATAGTGGCTTTGGGGTTGGGGGCTCGGCGTGCGGGGGCACGCGGACTCGCGGCTTGATTTTCGCGCGCTGAACGCAAGTTCCCTTGGTCGATGAGAACGCTGGGTACATTTCTGTTTCTGGTTGCGTTCGCCGCCGTGATGGGCGGGGTGGCGTATTTGTGGTTCGTCGTCGGCCCCGGCGGCAACGGGGGACGCGACGGCCCGGGTCAGCAGCCTGTGCTCGTCTCGACCACGACGGCGGCCGAGCGCGAGTTCGTCGACGTGATCGAAGCGGTCGGCACCGCGAAGGCGCGCGAGAGCATCGACATCACGGCCAAGACGACGGAGACCGTGGGCGCGGTGAACTTCACCGACGGCCAGAAGGTCGAGGCGGGCGACGTCATCGTCGAAATGACGAGCCGCGAACAATCGGCCGATCTCTCCGCGGCCCGCGCGAGCCTCGCCGAGGCGGACCAAGCATATCAACGCACGAAGGAGCTCGCGGCCAAGGGCTTCGCGTCGCAGGCGCAACTCGACGCGGCGCTCGCCGCGCGCGACAGCGCCGCCGCGCGCGTCCGGGCGCTGGAGTCGCGCGTCGCCGATCGTTTGATCCGCGCACCTTTCGCGGGCGTCGTGGGCTTGCGCAAGGTCAGCGTCGGCACGCTGGTGCGCCCCGGCGACATCATCACGACGCTGGACGACGTCTCGATCATCAAGCTCGACTTCACCGTGCCCGAGGCGTTCATCGGCGCGTTGAAAGACGGCATGACGGTGCGCGTGCGGGTCGCGGCCTACCCGCAGCGAACGTTCGAAGGCAAGGTCGTGGGCATCGACACGCGCGTCGATCCGGTGTCGCGGGCCGTGGCGATGCGCGCCGAAATCCCGAACGCCGACGCGGCGCTGCGCCCCGGCATGCTGATGACGGTGGCGCTGCTCAAGAACCAGCGCATGGCGCTCGCGGTGCCGGAGCAGTGTCTGGTGCCGGTCGAAAACAAGCAGTTCGTCTTCGTCGTCGCCGCGGACAAAACGGCCGAACGTCGCGAAGTCGTCATCGGGGCGCGTCAACCGGGCTTCGTCGAAGTCGTCTCGGGCCTGAAGGCGGGCGAGACCGTCGTCGTCGAGGGCACGCTGCGTTTGCGTCCGGGCGCAAAGGTGCGGCTCGCCGGTGAGGGGGGCGAGAACCGCGAGCGGCGGCGCGATCGCGACACGCCGGGGCCGCGCTCGTGAACCTCTACGAAATTTGCATCAAGCGGCCGGTCTTTGCGACCGTGATCAGCCTGTTGATCGTGGCGTTCGGCGTGCTGTCGTTCGACCGGCTGCCGCTGCGCGAACTGCCGGACATCGATCCGCCGGTCGTCTCCGTGCAGACGAACTATCCGGGTGCGTCTTCCGCGGTCGTCGAAACGCGCGTCACGCAGCCGTTGGAAGACTCCGTCGCCGGGATCGAGGGCATCGACACGATCTCCTCGTCGAGCCGCGACGGCGCGTCCTCGATCACGATCACGTTCCGCTTGACCCGCGACATCGAAGCGGCGGCGAACGACGTCCGCAACGCCGTGTCGCGCGCGCTGGGCAATCTGCCCGAAGAGGTCGATCCGCCGGAGGTGCAAAAGGCCGAAGCCGACGGCGCGCCGATCATGTTCCTGAACCTGACGTCGACGGCGATGTCGCGCATGGAACTCACCGACTACGCCGACCGCTACATCATCGACCGTCTGTCGACGGTGGACGGCGTGGCGCGCGTCGGCTCGTTCGGCGAACAGCGCGCGTTGCGCATCTGGCTCGATCGCGTGGCGCTCGCCGCCCGCGGCTTGACGGTCGCCGACGTCGAGAACGCGCTTCGGGCCGAGAACATCGAACTGCCCGCGGGCCGGCTCGAATCCGACACCCGCAACCTCACGATCCGGGTCGAGCGCGGTTATCTGACCGAGCAGGATTTTCGCAATCTCGTCATCAAGCGCGGCGCGGATGCGCATCTGACGCGCCTCGGCGAAGTGGCGCGCGTCGAGATCGGCCCGCGCGAGCGGCGCACCGCGTTTCGCGGCAACGGCCAGCCGCAGGTCGGCATCGCGATCTTCAAGCAGTCGACGTCGAATCAGCTTGCGGTCGCGCGCGGCGTGCGCGGTGAGGCGGAGGCGATCAAGACGAACCTGCCCGCGCACATGTCGCTCGTCGTCGCCGTCGACTATTCGGTCTTCATCGAAGAATCCGTGTTCGAGGTCTACGTCACGATCGCGATCACCGGCGGTCTCGTTCTGCTCGTGATCTTCCTCTTCCTCGGCAACGTTCGCGCGGCGATCGTGCCGTCGGTGACGGTGCCGGTGTGCCTGCTCGGTGCGCTGATCCTGCTTTCCGCGTTCGGCGCGTCGATCAACCTGCTCACGCTGCTCGCGCTCGTGCTCGCGATCGGCCTCGTCGTCGACGACGCGATCGTCGTCCTCGAAAACGTGCAGCGCCGCGTCGATCTGGGCGAGCCCGCGCTGATCGCGGCGGTGCGCGGCACGCGGCAGGTCGCCTTCGCCGTGCTCGCGACGACCGCGGTGCTGATCGCCGTGTTCGTGCCGATCGTCTTTCTCGAAGGCACGATCGGCCGCCTGTTCTCCGAACTCGGCATTGCGCTGGGGGCGGCGGTCGCGATTTCGGCGCTGGTCGCACTCACGCTCTCGCCGATGATGTGTTCGCAGCTCTTGAAGCCTGTGGGGCACGAAGGGTTCCTCGCGCGCACGATCCAAGGCGCGACGCAAGCGCTCGCCAGACTCTACCGCGCCGTCCTGGAGGCGAGCCTCGACATGCCGGTGCTCGTGATCATGATGTTCGCGGGCGTGATCGCCGCCGCCGTCGTGCTCTTTCGCCTGGTGCCGGGCGAGATCGCGCCGACCGAAGACCGCGGCATCTTCGACATCTCCGTCTCGCTGCCCGAAGGCGCGGGTTATGACGCCGCCTACAAGCAGATGCTCGAGATCGAGAAGGCGCTGCTGCCGTTGGTCGAAGAAGGTTCCGCGACGCGCGTCATCATCCGCGTGCCCGGCGGTTTCGGTCCGACCTCGGACTTCAACGGCGGCCGCGGCATCGTGGTGCTGGGGCCCTGGGGCACGCGGCCCCCGCAGGCCGAGGTGATCGAGCGCGTGACGCAGACGCTCCGCCGCTTCCCCGACATCCGCGGCAACGCGATCGCGCGCTCCAGCTTCGGCCGCGGCGGCGGCGGCAACAATCCGGTGCAATTCGTGCTCGGCGGCCCCAGTTTCGAGGAGCTCGTGCAGTGGCGCGACAAGCTCATCGCCCGTGCCGAAGAGTTCCCCGGCCTCGTCAACGTCGACTCCGACTACAAGGAAACGAAGCCGCAGCTGAACGTTCGCATCGACGCGACGCGTGCCGCCGACCTCGGCGTCTCGGTGACGACCGTCGGCCGCACGCTCGAGACGATGCTGGGTCAGCGTCGCGTCGGCACGTTCGTCGACCGCGGCGAGGAATACGACATTGTCGTCCAGGGCTTGGAGCAGAACCGGCGCCAGCCAAGCGACCTCACGAACATTCTCGTCCGCTCGCAGCGCTCGGGCGCGTTGATCCCGCTCTCGAATCTCGTCTCGACCAAGGAAAGCGCGACGGCGACGAACTTGAACCGCTTCAACCGCCTGCGCGCGATCACGATATCGGCAAACCTCGCGCCGGGCACGACGCTGGGCCAGGCTCTCGACTTCCTCGAACGCGCCGCGCGCGAGGAACTGCCGGCGACCGCGCAGATCGACTACAAAGGCCAGTCGCTCGAGTACAAGGAATCGAGTTCGACGCTCGCCTTCACGTTCGGTCTAGCGTTGCTCGTTGTGTTCCTGGTCTTGGCCGCACAGTTCGAAAGCTTCGTCCACCCGTTCATCATCATTCTGACCGTGCCGCTCGCCGTCGCCGGCGCGCTTTTCGGTCTGTGGGCCGTCGGCGCCACGCTCAACATCTACAGCCAGATCGGCATCGTGATGCTTGTGGGCCTCGCTGCGAAGAACGGCATTCTGATCGTCGAATTCGCCAACCAGCTGCGCGACCAGGGGCGCGAGGTGCGCGAGGCGCTGGTCGAGGCGTCCGTCACGCGCTTCCGTCCGATCCTGATGACGTCGCTGTCGACGGCGATCGGTGCGCTGCCGCTCATTCTCTACGAAGGTGCCGGCGCGCAGAGCCGGCTTGCGATCGGCATTGTCGTGTTCGCGGGCGTGATCTTCTCGACCGCGCTGACGCTCTTCGTCGTGCCCGCGTTCTACAATCTGCTCGCCCGCTTCACTCGCTCGCCGGGCGCGATTGCGGCCGAGATCGCGGCATGGGAACGCACACACCCGGACGTCACCGCCGGTGAGACCCACGCCGCAACGACGTTGCGCGAACGGCTGCTCGCCAGCATGCGCACCATGCGCCGCCGCGCGGGGGAATAGGAACCTACGTTCCCGTCCGGGGCAGTGGCGATGACGCTTCCGGGGCAGGGCGGTGCAGGTAGGTGATGCGATCCGGACCGACGACGCCGCCGGAGATGATCATCGCCATCGCCTGGTCTGCGGTCATGTCGACGGCGATCACCCGTTCGCTGGGCACGATCTCGAGATAGCCGGAGGTCGGGTTCGGCGCCGTCGGCACGAAAACCGCCGTAAGTTCGCGCCCCGAAGTCGTCTCCGTGAACGTGCGCATGGCAAAGCCGATCGCACGCATGTCCGCGTTCGGGAAGTCGATCAGGACGACGCGCTGCACGTTCTCGGCCTTCGGCTGAAGCGCGGTGATGACCTTCTTCGTCGACGAATAGATCATGTGCACGAACGGCACCTTCTCGAGCAGCGTCTCGAAACTCTCGAGCAGCTGCTGGCCGATCACGCGCGTCGCCAACGACCCCACAAGATAGAGCACGAGCAGCGCGAAGATCATGCCGATGAGGTAATGAAACAACGGGCTGACGAGAATGCTGGCGATCGCGCCCGGCAGGAGCGGCCCGATCTGCGTCGACGTCCACGTCGCCCACGGGCTGCCGAAATACGACAACGCGTCGAAGATGAGCTTGAGCACGAACCACACCGCCGCGAGCGGCAGGATGGTCAGGACGCCTGCGATCAGATTCTGCTGGATGTTCACGGGGGGCGTTGCTCCCGCCAAATCAGGTTCGGCGGGAGTCTAGACCCTGCGTGGTGCGAATCGCAAAGACAAACGGTGCCTCAGCAGGCGTCGGCTTTGCCCGACATCCGCCGCATCGCGCCTTCTTGCGCCATCACGGAATAGAGCCCGAGCGACACCCAGGAATAGGCGCGCCCGTTCTCGAAGCGCAGATTTGCGCGCCGAACGGCGTTGCCGACCGACACGTCCCATTCCTTCGTCATGTCGTGGGCGCCGGGACATCCAAGCACGTTGCCGATCGTCTCGCGCTTGCCCTCGTGCATTTTGCCGAGTGCGATCTGAATCGATTCGGGCTTTTCGCCGCGCTCGGCGATTCCCTTCTTGGCCTTCTCCTCGGCAGCGCGCCGGGCGAGCGCCAAGGCGAGATGATCGCCCTGATCGCCCGCGGCCGCGATTTGGCACTGCTTGGCGGCTTCGGCCGTGTTGAAAGCGTCGGCTTTGCCGAAATTGAGCGTGAACCCGCCGTCGCGCAGCTCGACCTTGAATTCGTCCAGGAGCCGCGTCTGTTCGGACACGGGGAGCTTGTCCCACGCGCACGCCAGAGGCGAAAGATCGGGCACTTCGGCGGATGCCGGTGTTGCGGCGGCGAACGTCAGAAGAACCGTCGCGAGAATCGTCACGGTCGGGCGCATGCTTTTCTCCCCCTCGTCATGCAGGATTTGCACTTATTGACCCCATCGTGGCGGTTCAATGGCAAAGCGGCGCGAAACGGCCCGCCTCACGCGAGCGTGATCCGCCCTTCCTTCCGGAGAAGCGGATCGTGTAAGTTCCGGCTCGAAAGCTGATCGGGTTCTGTCATGAGATTACAAAATGTTGCGCTGACACTCTTTGCGGTCGCGGCGCTATGGGTGCTTCAGGCGCCGGGTGCGGCCGCGCAGCCGGCCGATCTCTGGAAGGTCGCCAATGTCCCCGTCGATGCGACCGGCGCAAGCCCTTCGGCCGCGAAAGAGGCGGCGCTGACGCAAGGGCGGCGCAAGGCGTGGGGCGAGGTGTTCAAGCGCATCACGCCGTCGAACGAATGGGCGCGCCAACCGCAGATCGCCGACCAAGAACTCGAACAGATGGTGCGCAGCTTCGACATCTCGGGCGAAAAACACTCGAGCACGCGCTACCTCGCGACCGTGACCTATGTGTTCAATCCCGCGGGCGTGCGTGCGGCGCTGCGGCGGTCCGGCACCCAGTTCAGCGAATCGACGTCGAAGCCGGTGCTGGTCGTGCCGCTGAGCGGCACCGCCTGGGCGCCGGATTCGGCGTGGGGCCGGGCCTGGATGCTCCAGGCGCAACGCGGGCGGCTTGTGCCGGTCGCGGTCCCGATCGGCGACGTGCAGGATATGGCGGCGCTCGCCACCGTGTCGTCGGCGGCCGACTGGCCGATCGTGAAGTCGCTTGCCGACCGCTATGGCGCGAGTTCCGTTTTGGTCGCCTCCGCAACGAAAAGCGGCGCCGGTTTCGCGGTCGCCATGACGCATATCCGCCCCGACGGTCGCAACCAGCGCAACGGTTCATACGCGCCGCAAGGCGCCGAGGACGAGGCCAGCCTGGCGGTCCGCGCCTCGGGCGCGATCGCGGAAGGCCTGCAGGAAGACTGGAAACGTTCCACTTCGGTCGACTACGGTCAGCAGAGCACGCTCCCGCTTTCCGTGCCGTTTGGGACGCTGGCGGAGTGGGTCAGCATCCGCCGCCATCTCGAAAGCACGAAGCTGATCCAACGGGTGGTCGTGGACGAAGTGAACATGGGCACGGCGAAAGTTCGCTTGGAATACGTCGGCAAGGTCGACCAGCTTCAGACCGCCCTATCGCAGACGAACTTGTTCCTGGCCGCCGACGCAAACGGAAACTGGACGCTCAGCCGCAATGCCACCGCAGCCGCCGCCCCACCCGGCTGAGCCGCGTTGGTTCCTTAAGCCCTCGCGTTACGGTTTGACGCTGGCCAACGGCGTGACGGCCGTGCGCCTTGTCCTTGTTCCCTTTATCGCGCTTGCGCTGCTCGATCAGAAATTCGAGCGGGCGTTCTGGTATTTGGCGATCGCGGGGCTGTCCGACGCGGTCGACGGCTATATTGCGCGCGCCTTCGGGCACAAGTCGCGGCTCGGCGCCTATCTCGATCCGATGGCCGACAAGCTGCTGCTTGTCACCACGTTCGGCATTTTGGCCTACGAGGGACATCTGCCGGTCTGGTTGCTCGTGCTTGTGCTCGCCCGCGATGTCGCGATCGTGGCGACGGTGGCCGCGTTCTCGCTGATGAAGCGGATCGATCTTCGGATGCAGCCTTTGTTCGTCAGCAAGATCACGACGTTCGCGCAAGTGGCGCTGGTGCTGGCGACGGTCGCCAATCTCGCTTTCGCCCTGAATCTGCATGACATCGTTACGGCATTGGTCTGGGTGACGGCCGCGGCGACGGCAGCCTCATGGGCCGCCTATTATTTCGAAGGCATGCGCGCGCTCCGTGCGGCCCCGCCGCGCGCCGCGAACTGATCGTCATGCCCCGCGAACAGATTCCGTTTCCGTTTGCGGCCAAGCGCAGCTATGCGCGCGCCGACTTCGTCCCGGGCGAGGCGAACGCGGCAGCGCTTGCGTTCGTCGATGCCTGGCCGGCGTGGCCGTCGCGCGCCGCGGCAATTTGGGGTCTGCAGGGATCCGGCAAGACGCATCTGCTCGAAATCTGGCGCGCGGAGTCGCGTGCACGCGAGATTGCGCCGGACGAACTGACGGAGAGTTTCGTGGCGGCGTTGCCCGCAGGCGGCGCGTTCGCGATCGACGACGCCGACCGGCGGACGGGCGGGCCGGCGCTTTTCCACCTCTTGAATTTCGTAGCGCAGACCGGCGGATGGCTGCTCATGACGGGCACCTCGGCCCCGGTGCATTGGCCGGCCGCGGTGCCCGATCTTCACTCCCGGTTAACCGCGTTGCCCGGCGCGGAACTTCAGCTGCCCGACGAGGCCTTGATCGCGCGCGTGCTTTTGAAGCTGTTCGCCGACCGCCAGCTTAAGCATCCCGAAGCCCTGATCGACTATGTTGTGCCGCGGCTTCAGCGCTCGTTTGCCGACGCGGAACGGATCGTCGTTCTGATCGACAAGCTGGCGCTGCAACAAAAGCGTAACATTTCGGTCAAAATCGGGGTCAAAGCGTTGCAACTGCTCGATGCCGAACGGACGTAGGTTCGGCTGACAAGGGCAGGGGGATTGGTCTAGGGTCCCCGCGCGAAGACACCCGCAATTTCTGACCTCTGACGATCGGGCGGCGATGGACACGACGCAATCGAAACGCGACGCGAACACCCCGCCGGCGGCCGGTGCGGGGACGCCCAAGCGCGAGCCGCGCGGCACCGCCAAGCAGCCGCAAATCGATGCGGCGTCGCCCGAGCGCTTGATCAACCGCGAACTTTCGTGGCTCGCTTTCAACACGCGCGTTTTGGAAGAGGCGCAGAACGAGCGGCACCCGCTGCTCGAACGGCTGCGGTTCCTGTCGATCTCGGCGGCGAACCTCGACGAGTTCTACATGGTCCGCGTCGCGGGCCTGAAGGGCATGTTGACGGCCGGCGTCAGCACGCTGTCGGACGACGGGCTCGGTCCGCAGCAGCAATTGGCCGCGGTCAACGCGCGCGCGTCGGATCTGATGGCCGAGCAACAGCGCGTCTGGCTGAACCTCACGGCGCTGCTGCGCAAGGCCGGCATCGCGGTCGTCGAACCCAAGGAACTGAGCGAAAGCGACCTTGCCTGGCTCGATGCGAAGTTCACGGACGACATCTATCCGGTGTTGACGCCGCTTGCGATCGATCCGGCCCACCCGTTCCCCTTCATTCCAAATCTGGGCCTGACGCTGGCGCTCCAACTCCGGCGCAAAGACGGCCGCGAGATGGAAGCCTTGATCCCGATCCCGGGGCAGATCCCGCGTTTCATCCGGCTGCCCCAACCGCAGAGCGCCAACGGCACGGCGCCGCCGAGTGCACGCTTCATCGCGCTCGAAAAGATCATCGGCGTGTTCCTGGACCGACTGTTTCCGGCCTATCAGGTGGTGGGCAGCGGCTGTTTCCGGGTCCTGCGCGACAGCGATATCGAAGTCGCCGAAGAAGCCGAGGATCTCGCGCGCTGGTTCGAAGGCGCGTTGAAACGTCGCCGGCGCGGCAGCGTCATCCGCATCAAGTTCGAATCCTCGATGCCCGACGATTTGCGCAGCTTCATCGTCGACCACCTGGACCTCGGCGGCAACGAGCCGGTCAACGTCGAGGGCATTTTGGGTCTGGCCGACACGAGCCAGCTCATCACGAAGGACCGGCCCGACCTTCTGTTCAAGCCGTACAATCCGCGCTTCCCCGAACGAATCCGCCAGTTCAACGGCGACTGCTTTGCGGCGATCCGCGCGAAGGACCTCATCGTCCATCATCCGTTCGAGTCGTTCGACGTGGTCGTGCAGTTCCTGCGCCAGGCGGCCGCCGACCCGGACGTGGTGGCGATCAAGCAGACGCTCTATCGCACCGGCAACGACTCGCCCGTCGTCGCCGCGCTGATCGAGGCGGCCGAAGCCGGCAAGTCGGTGACCGCGCTCGTCGAACTCAAGGCGCGCTTCGACGAGGCGGCGAACATCAAGTGGGCGCACGACATGCAGCGTGCGGGCGTGCAGGTCGTCTACGGCTTCCTGCAGTTGAAGACGCACGCGAAGATCTCGCTCGTCGTGCGGCGCGAGGCGAACGTCCTGCGCACCTATGCGCATTTCGGCACCGGCAACTATCATGCGGCGACGGCCAAGATTTACACAGACCTGTCGCTGTTCACGGCGGACGCGAAGCTCGGGCGCGATGCGGGCGCCGTCTTCAACTTCATCACGGGCTATGCCGAACCTTCGCGCCTTGAGAAGCTGACCGCCTCGCCCGTTAATCTGCGCGACACGCTGATCCGCCACATCCGCGCCGAGGCCGCCCACGCGAAGGCGGGACGCCCGGGTCAGATTTGGGCGAAGCTGAACGCGCTCGTTGACGCGGCGATCATCGACGAACTCTACCGTGCGAGCCAAGCCGGCGTGAAAATCGAGCTGGTCGTGCGGGGCATTTGCTGTTTGCGCCCGGGCATCCCCGGCATGTCCGAGAATATCCGCGTCAAGAGCATCGTCGGTCGCTTCCTGGAACACGCGCGCATTGTCTGTTTCGGCAACGGCCGCGGGTTGCCGCACCCCGAGGCGAACGTGTACATCTCCTCCGCCGATTGGATGCCGCGCAATCTCGACCGCCGGGTCGAGGTGCTGGTGCCGGTCGAGAACCCCACGGTTCACGAGCAGGTAATGGGCCAGATCATGCAATCGAATCTGCGCGACGTGGCGCAAAGCTGGTACCTGCAGGGCGACGGCACCTATTTGCGCGCGCCGGGCTACGACGTCGGCGACGCGTTCAGCGCGCACGAATACTTCATGACCAACCCGAGCCTCTCGGGCCGTGGCGGCAAGGGGCAGGGCGCGGGCTCTGGCCGCGCGGCCGGTCGCGGCCGCTCTAAGGGTCAGTAGCGCGAGATGGCGAACGGTTCCGGCGATCCGGTCCGTCGTCTGACGGTGCCGTCCGTTGCGCCGGGCGAAGGACCGTTCGGCGTCATCGACATCGGCTCGAACTCTGTCCGCCTGGTGATTTACGACCGTGCCTCGCGCAGCCCCGCATCGCTCTTCAACGAAAAGAGCTTGTGCGCCATCGGTCGAAACATGGTCACGACCGGTCATCTGGACGAAGCGGGAAGCGATGCGGCGCTGGCCTCGCTTGCCCGCTTCCGTGAGATCCTGACCAACCGCGGCATCACCCGTGTCGAGGCGGTGGCGACCGCCGCCGTACGCGATGCCAAGAACGGCAATCTCTTTGTGGCGCGCGCGCGCGACGCGCTGGGCGCGCCGATCCGAATCCTGACGGGCGAGGAAGAAGCGCGGTTCGCCGCCGAGGGCGTGCTTGCCGCGATCCCCGACGCCGATGGGATCGTCGGCGACCTGGGCGGCGGCAGTCTCGAACTGTCGTTCGTCTCGGGCGGCAAGCAAGGCGCGTGCGTCACGCTGCCGTTCGGCCCGCTGCGCCTGATGGACATGAGCGAGGGCAAGACCGACCGCGCGCGCGCGATCGTCGACAGGGGGCTGGAGCAAATCGAGGGGCTCGACCGCCTCAAGGGCAAGGCGCTCTACGCGGTCGGCGGCGTCTGGCGCAACATCGCGCGCGTGCACATGGACGATGCCGAGCACGCGATCCGTGTTCTGCACCACTACGAGATTCCGCGCGATCGCGCGCTGAGCTTCGTCAACGTCATCTCGGGGCTGGGACGCAAGTCGCTGGAAGCGATCGAGTCGGTCACGAAGCGGCGTGCGGAGGCGATCCCGTACGGCGCGGTCGTGATGGAGCGGTTGATCAAGGCCGCCAAGCTCGACCGCGTGGTGATCTCCGCCTTCGGTCTGCGCGAAGGCGTGTTGTTCGCCAAGCTGCCGCCTGAGGAACGCGCAAAGGACCCGCTGCTCGCGGCTTGCGAGGACATGGCGGTGCGCTTGGGCCGCGACCCGGCGCTCGGCCGCATTCTCGACCGGTGGACGGCGCCGCTGTTCGCGGGCACGGGCAAGGAGTTCGACCGGCTGCGCCGCGCGGCCTGCTTCCTGGCCGACACCGGCTGGCGCGGCCATCCCGACCACCGCGCCGAGCAGTCGTTCAACGAGGTGCTGAACGCGCCGTTTATCGGCATCGACCACAACGAGCGCGCCCTGCTCGCGCTCACGATGTTCCACCGCTATGCGGGCGAGGACGAAAAGGTCGTGCGCCGCGTGCGCAAGTTCGCGGGCGATGAGGCCTATGCCCGCGCCGAGCGGCTTGGCCTCGCCTTGCGCGCGGCGCTGGTGATGGCCGGACCTGCCGCGAACCTTCTCGGCGAAACGTCGGTGAAGCTGACGACCGCATCGCTCGTCGTCACGATCCCCCGCGCCCATCAGGCGCTGGTCGCCGAAGCCATCACGAAGCGTCTCGAAGATTTGGCCAGGGCGCTCGACCGCACGATGAAGATCGAGTTGCGGTAGACCGCGCGATCAGTTCTCGACCGCCACCACGATCGCCTTGCGTTCCCGGATCGTAAGCGCGATGCGGCCGTGCTTCAGTTCGAGCGCGGCGTCGCCGAAGATTTCGCGCCGCCAGCCGGAGAGCGCGGGCACGTCGGCCTTGTCGTCGGCCGCGATCTGGTCGAGGTCGCTCGACGAGGCGATCAGCTTCTGCGCGACGCCGTGCGCCTCGCACTGGATCTTGAGCAGGACACGCAGCATGTCGCCCAGCACCGGCGGCACGGCCGGCGGCGGGCCGCGGTCGATGTCGGGGATCGCGGAGGCGGGCAAGGCAAGGCCCGCCTTCACCGCTTCGATCAAGCCTTGCGCTGCGCGCGAGCTCGCGAAGCCGCGCGGGATGCCGCGCAGGGCGTCAAGTTCGTCGGTCGATTGCGGCGCTTGGGCTGCGATCTCGAACAGCGCCTCGTCCTTCATCACGCGGCTGCGCGGGACGTCGCGCTCCTGCGCCAGGCGTTCGCGCCAAGCGGCGATTTCCATCAGGACCGCGGTGAAGCGGCGGTTGCCGCCGCGCATCTTCAGACGACGCCAGGATTCTTCCGGTTTCAGTTCGTAGGTTTCGGGCGCGCGCAGGACGTCGAGTTCTTCTTCCAGCCAATGCGAGCGGCCGGACTTGTCGAGCTGCTTCTTGAGCGTTTCGTAAACGCGGCAGAGATGCGTGACGTCCGAGAGCGCGTAGGTCAGCTGCTTGTCGCTCAACGGCCGGCGCGACCAGTCGGTGAAGCGTGACGACTTGTCGATCTGCGCGTGGGCGAGTTCGCGCACGAGCGTCTCGTAAGCGGCCGAGTCGCCGAACCCGCACACCATCGCGGCGACCTGCGTGTCGAACAGCGGCGCGGGGATTGTCGCCGCCTGATGAAAGAAGATCTCGATGTCTTGGCGCGCGGCGTGGAACACCTTGATCGTGCCCGGCGAGCGCAGCAACCCGTAGAACGGCGCGAGGTCGAGGCCCGGCGCCAGCGGATCGATCACGACGGCAAAGCCCGGCACCGCCGCCTGAATCAGGCACAGCTTCGGCCAGTACGTCGTGTCGCGCATGAATTCGGTGTCGATGGCGACGTAAGGCGCGCCGGCGAAGCGGGCGCAGGCCTCGGCAAGTTCGCCGTTCGACGTGATGACAGTGACCATTGGTGCGGTGCTATAGCCCAAGATTCGCGCCCTTGACAGGTGGCGCGGGGTGCCGCCACAAGGTGCGCCCTTAAAGCGGCTGTCGCCCGAAACATCAAGGAATTCCCATGCATCGCTATCGCACGCACACCTGCGGCGAATTGCGCGCCGCCCATGTGGGGACGCGTGCGCGCGTCTCCGGTTGGGTCCACCGCCGGCGCGATCATGGCGGGCTCGTGTTCATCGATCTCCGCGACAATTACGGGCTGACGCAATGCGTCGTCGAACCGGACAGTCCTGCGTTCAAGGCGGTCGACGTGTTGCGCTCGGAGTTCGTGGTGACGTTCACCGGTCAGGTGACGGCGCGCCCCGGCGACACGGTTAATAAGGATATGCCGACCGGCGAGATCGAACTTCGGATCGAAGAGGTCGCGCTGCAGTCGACGGCGGGTGAGCTGCCGCTGCCGGTGTTCGGCGATGCGGAGTATCCGGAGGAAACGCGGCTCAAATACCGCTTCCTCGATTTGCGCCGCGACCGTCTGCACAAGAACATACTCTTGCGCTCCCACGTGATCACGAGTTTGCGCCGGCGGATGGTGGCGCAAGGGTTCACCGAGTTTCAGACGCCGATCTTGACCGCGTCGTCGCCGGAGGGCGCGCGCGACTTCTTGGTGCCGTCGCGGTTGCATCCGGGAAAGTTCTATGCGCTGCCGCAGGCGCCGCAGCAGTTCAAGCAGCTGATCATGGTTGCGGGCTTCGATCGCTACTTCCAGATCGCGCCGTGTTTCCGCGATGAAGACGCGCGCGCGGACCGCTCGCCGGGCGAGTTCTATCAGCTCGACCTCGAGATGAGCTTCGTCACTCAAGAAGATGTGTTTGCGGCGGTGGAACCGGTGCTGCGCGGCACGTTCGAGGAATTCGCGAACGGGCGGACGATCAACCCGGGACCGTTCCCGCGCATTCCGTACGCGGAGTCGATGCTGAAATACGGGTCGGACAAGCCCGACCTCAGGAACCCGATCGTGATCGCGGATGTGAGTGCGGAGTTCGCGGACGCGAGCGTCGAGTTCAAGGCGTTCAAGACCGTCGTCGCGCAAGGCGGCGTCGTGCGCGCGATTCCCGCGCCGGGCGCCGGGTCACAGCCGCGGTCGTTCTTCGACAAGCTGAACGATTGGGCGCGCGCCGAGATGAAGGCGCCGGGTCTCGGCTACATCACGTTCGAGAACGAGGGTGGGAAGCTCGCCGGCAAGGGGCCGATTGCGAAGTTCATTCCGGAGCCTGTGCTGGCGCGGCTCGCGCAAAAGGCGGGCGTCAAGGCGGGCGATGCGCTGTTCTTCGCGGCCGGCAAGGCGGACGCAGCCGCGAAGCTTGCGGGCGCAGCGCGCACGCGGATCGGTAACGAACTGCAGCTCAAGGCCTCGCCCTATTACGACTTCCATTTCTGCTGGGTCGTGGACTTTCCGATGTACGAGTGGAACGAGGAGGAGAAGAAGATCGACTTCTCTCACAACCCGTTCTCGATGCCGAACTTCGAGCATGAGGCGTTCCTGAAGCTCGACAAGACGGACGAGAAGACGATCTTAGGGATCACGGCGTTCCAGTACGACATCGTATGCAACGGCATCGAGCTATCGTCGGGTGCGATCCGCAACCACAAGCCTGAGATCATGATCAAGGCGTTCGACATCGCGGGCTATCCGGAGTCGGTGGTCGAGCAGAAGTTCGGCGGCATGCTGAACGCGTTCCGCTATGGCGCGCCGCCGCACGGCGGCACCGCGCCCGGCGTCGACCGCATCGTGATGCTGATCGCGGGCGAAGAAAACCTGCGCGAAGTCACGATGTTCCCGATGAACCAAAAAGCCGAAGACCTGATGATGGGCGCACCGAGCGAACCGCTGCCGAAGCAGTTGCGCGAAGCGAACATCCGCGTGGTGATGCCGGAGGCGGCGAAGGGGTAGGGTTACCTCCCGCCGCATTTGCATTCTCCTTCCAGGTGCGCGGTAATGCCCGACGCTCTTTGAGGTCTGCGTATGGCGGCGCGTGAGGCCGGGTGGATTGTTCGGGCGCCCGGCGAGATTGATCGGATCGAGGCTTGTTTCTCGGGGGCGGCGTTTGCGCCGCACCGGCATGACACCTATGCGATCGGCGTTACGCTCAGCGGTGTGCAGAGTTTCGACTATCGCGGGGCGGCACGGCACTCGTTGCCGGGGCAGGTGGTCGTGCTGCATCCGGATGAGCTTCATGACGGGCGCGCGGGCGACGGTGGCGCGTTTCGTTATCGCACGGCCTATCTCGCCCCGACTTTGATTCAGGCTGTCTTGGGCGGAGTCCCGCTGCCGTTCGTCGACGGCGGCGTGTCGCGCGATCCGCGTCTTCGCACTGCCGTGTCGGCGATGCTTGACGATTGCGATCGCGCGTTGGCGCCGCTTGAGGCGGAGGACGCGTTGCTTCAGTTGGCGACGGCGCTTCACGACGTTTCTTCGGGCGTGCGGGCTCCACGGATTGCGAACGGCGCGGCGGTGATGCGGGCGAAGGCGTATATCGACGCGCGGCCTTCGTTCAACGTCTCGCTCAGCGATCTTGAGCATGTGACGGGGCATGACCGGTGGCAGTTGTCGCGGGACTTTCGGGCGATGCTGGGTACCAGTCCGTATCGCTATCTCGTGCTGCGCAGGCTTGATCGGGCGCGCGCGCTGATGTTGCGCGGCGTCGGGGCGGCCGAGAGTGCGCTGGTCACGGGCTTCAGCGACCAGAGCCACTTTAACCGAGCCTTCAAAGGCGCGTTCGGGATGACGCCGCGCAGCTGGCTTCGCGCGGTTCAGGGCGCGCACGATCGTTCTATACGCGGGGCGCGGATCGCGCCGAACTAGACGCTCGGCCTTTCCGGCCGCGTCAGGCGAGGTGGCATGCGTTCGATCTACTCGGCGGAGGCGGCACGGGGGTGGATACCCTGGGGGCTGTTCGCGCCGGTTCTGTGCTTGATCTTTATCGTGGTTCCCTCACTGGGTATCGCGCCCTTCCTCCAGGGCTTTGGATGGTTGGATCAGAACCTCGATCCGGTCGGACCCGTCGGCCTTGCCGCGTGGTTGACGTTCGACTTCTTCGCCTGCGGGCTTCTGGTCATTCTGTGGGTCGTGCTGATCGAGCAGCGTTCGCTCTCGACGATCGGCTTGAAGCCGGCGGAAGCCCGATCGTTCGCCTCAGGTGTTCTCATCGGCGTGGCGACGATCTCCGGCGTCGTCGCCGCCATTTGGGCTTGGGGCGGTTACGAGGCGGGTGCAGTCCTCAAGGCGTTTCAGGCGGACGGCGCTTTGATGAACATCGGCTTGCTGGCACTTGCCTTCGCCGTGCAGGCGAGCGTCGAAGAGATCGTGTTTCGCGGTTGGTTGCTCTCGGCGATAACGCGCAAGCTTGGTATCGTCGTGGCCGTCGTGCTGTCGTCCGCGCTGTTCACGTTGTTGCACTACGGGCCGGGGCAGGCGTTTCTTGTGACCGCCAACGTCTATCTCTTCGCGCTGTTCGCCTGCGCGTGGGTGATCAAGACAGGCAATATTTGGGGCGTGATGGGCTGGCACGCGGGTTGGAATTGGATGCTCGCGGTCGGGTTCGAGGTTCCGGTGACGGGGCTCGACGCGCACATTCCGGCCTTGGCGGTCGCGCTTCATGCGCAGGGCAGTGCGGATATCACCGGCGGTGCGCAGGGGCCGGAAGGCAGCATCTTTTGTATGATCTTCTTCGTGGCGGCGATCGCCGGGCTGTTGGCGTCGCGCCGCTCGTCTGAGGCTTAGACGCGCGCCGCGTCGTTGAAATAGAGTCTCAGGTCACGGAGGGACTCACATGGCGCGAAGGGCTAACCCCTACGCCATCGCCGGCTGGCGCTTCAGCATCGGCAGCGGCGTGCCGTAGGTTGCGCGGCGCCAGAGCCATTCGAGCGGGCCGAAGCGGAAGAGCGCGAGCCAGAGCGCACTGACGGCGCACTGGAGTGCGAAGATCGCGAGCGCGAAAGCGACGCACTCTGCAAGGCCGAACGTGCCGCGCATGCCCAGGCCGATCCCGTAGAAGACGGCGACACCGATCAGGGTCTGGCTGACATAGGTGGTCAGCGCCATGCGGCCCGCGGGGCAGAGGGCGCGGAGCATGCCGCCCGCGCGCTGTGTCCAAAGCAGGGCGAAGCCGCTGGCATAGGCGAGCGTCATGGCGGGAACCGCGACCGCAAACAGCATGTGCTGCACGACCCACATCGGTGACGGCGGGTAGGTCGGCGTTACGGCATCGATCGGGACGAGCAGCGCGTTGCCGATGATCCCGATCGGGGCGCTGACGGCGAACACGGTGCGCAGGAGCGGTGCGTGCGAGGCCAGGTCGCGATAGAGGTGGCGCTTGCCGATATAGGCGCCGAGCAGGAACATCGCGAGGATCGAAATCGCCTTGCATTCGTAGACCATCTGAAGCGCCTTGAGGCGGAGCAATTCGAGATTGGCCATGAACACTGCGACGGCATCCGTGCCCGCGAAGGTTTGGTTCAGGGCAAAGAAGTCGCCTTTGGGGTTCGCCCCCGCCTCGAGCGGCGCCGTTTGTGCGACCACCATCCAGATGATGAGCGGCCAAGCCACGCGGAGGAGAAGAACGGCAACGGCGGCGACTGCGATCGCGGCGGGCGACCAGCGCGCGGTCAACAGCAGCAGGAAGCCGATCAGCGCGTAGTCCTTCAGAATGTCGCCGTACCAAATCAGTGCATGCACAGCACCGATCGCAAGCAGGATGGCAAGGCGGCGGGAGAAGTGGCGCGCGAAGTTGCGGCCGCCGCGCATCGCGCTCTCGATCTGCACGGCAAAGCCGATGCCGAACAGCAAAGAGAACAGCGAAAAGAACTTGCCGTCGATGAAGAACTGGAGCGCTGCGTGGAGCCATTCGTTGGCGCCGAAGCGGTCGAGTGCGGCTTGCTCGGCGGCCGTCATGAACTCGAAGCCGGAGAAACCCGGGACATGCGATATGAAAATGCCGAGCAGCGCGAAGGCTCTGAGGGCGTCGAGTACGTCGGCGCGTTCGGCGTCGGTGACGGGCGTGTGGGTCATGGTGCGAAGACCCCGCGGATCGCCGTGCGCAACTCATGTTCCCAAGCGGCGCGCGCGTCTTCGCTGCGGCGCTTGGGTTCCAGCGACTTGAACAAGTAGCCGTACGTCGCCGGCCGAATGACAATGGCCGCGATCGCGATGACGAGCGCATCGGGTGTCGCGTGTTTGCGGATGCGGCCGTGCTTCGCCGCGTCGTCGAGGCGCGCGCGCAATGTCGCGATCATCGCTCCGGCGGGGCGCGACTTGTCCGACATGGGAACGGCGATCTTGAACGTGCCGCCCTCGCCGCCGGTCGACATGATCCAGTGGACGATAAGGCGCGCGGTCGAGGGGTTGTCGAACAGATAAGTGCCTGACGCGGCGGCGATGTCTTCGAGCGCGGCGAGCGTCAAGGGCGCTGCCGCATCGATCCGCGGTGCGATGGTCGCGAAGACGTCGGCGGCGACGCGATCGAGCACGGCGTCGACGAGCGCCGATTTGCTTGGGAAGTGACGGTAGAGGCTGCTGTTGTCGAGGCCGACGGCGTCGCCCAACTGGCGCATCGTCACCGTGTCGAAGCCGTGCGCGGCGAATAGGGCGACGGCCTCAGTCAGGATGCGTTCGCGCGGGCTGACGGTCGGGCGGTGGGCGGCTTTGCTCATGCCGAATATGAAAGCAAGCGCTTGCTTGCATGTCAAGATGTGAGTTTGCGAGGCGCTGTTTCGCGAGAAATGGCGCGATTCTTGCGGCTTTCTTCGAGGTCGGCGCGCGTCCCGTGGTGGCTAGGGCGTCTCTGTGACGGCCGCGACGGTGTCCCACTTGCCGTAGAGCACCGCGAGCACGACGCCCGCGGTGTCGTTGATCGCATCGGCGAGTTCGGCGCGGATCGTGCCTTCGCGGATGCGGCTCGTCCATAGTTCGGGCCGTTGGTTCAGTTCGCTGAGCCAATACTGGAGCGCCTTGGTCGCGCGGGCGTAGTCGGCCTTTGCGAAATCGACGACCAGCGGCTCGCGGTCCTCGGCACGGTCGGCGTTTTCCGACGGCCAGGTGATGAGCAGCGGCCCGCTCATGCCGGCGAGCTCCGCGCGCGCCGCGATCTTGCGCGCGAGGCTGTGATCGTACCAGCTGATCAGATCCTCACAGTTGCGGGCGCGGAACGCAGCTTCGATCGTCGGCTTGTCCAGGGCTGCGACGAGCGGCCAATATGTCACCAGAACTTGTTCCTGCGCCGCCGCCTCGGGCGTCATGAAATCGAGCGACGCCAGCATGATGCGGCAGAACTGGAGATGCAGTCTGCGTTCTTCCGCGGTGACCGCCGATTTCGGCAACAGCACGAAACCGAAGGCGCGGCTCGTATCGACGCGCGACGCGCCGCGCTGGAAATAGCTCAGCACCTTTTCGTCGCCCGCGGCTGCGCCCGTCGACGATCCTCCGGAGAGCGCAGCCCCGCGTGGAGGCGAGGTCGGCGCAATGGGGCGGGGCGCCGGTGTGGGAAGGGGCATCGGTGTGGGAAGGGGTATGGGGGCGGGGGCGCAGGTCGTGGGTTGACCGTCCTGTCCCGGGCTGCACGTCGACATTGACGGCGAGATGATCTTCGGGTTGACCGTCGCCGGCGGCGACGTTGCGGGCATCATTTGCGCCGCAGCGGATGAGACGAAAACGGCGGCGAACAGCGTGGTCGCTGTGCGCAGTCCTGGACGTTTTGGCATGGTCGGACCCTCATGCGCTGCCGTGCGGCGGAGAATCAGTCGCCAGGATGGGCCGAGGCATGGGGCCGCCGCAACCGGGCGGACGCGCTATTATGACCGTTCCCGCGGACGACTCGGGGCGGGGGCGATGGAGGGCAAGTGGCACGGATAGCGCGGATCTTTCTCTCAGGCGTCTTGGGCGTGTTGCCGATCGCCGTGACGGTCGCCGTGATCGGGTGGGTCGTGTCTCTGCTCTTCACCTATGCGGGGCCGAACAGCGCGTTCGGGCGCGTGCTCGTGTCGGTGGGGCTGACGATCAACGACGACTCCCTCGCGCCTTATGCGATCGGGCTCGTGCTCGTGATCGGGGCGATCTTTCTGATCGGGCTGTTGGTCGAGCACGAGATCGGCGGCTGGCTGGGGGCGGCCTTCGACGGGCTGGTGCGCCGCGTTCCGGTGGTGTCGAGCATTTACGACCTCTCGAAGCGCTTCACGTCGATCGTCGACACGAAGGGCGGCAGCGACCTGAAGGGCATGAGCCCGGTGTGGTGCTTCTTCGGCGGTAATGAGGGTGCGGCCGTGTTGGCGCTGCTCGCATCGCCCAAGCCCGTGATGATCGGCGCGCAGGAATACATGGGCATCCTCGTGCCCTCGGCGCCGGTACCGGTGGGCGGCGCGCTGATCTATGTGCCCTCCGCATGGATCAAACCCGCGGCGGGTGGCATCGACAATCTGATGAACGTCTACGTATCGATGGGTGTGACGCCGCCGAAAGAGATTGGGTAGTGGCTCACTCCGCCGCCGCGTCGCGCTTGATGCCGAGCCACGCGTCGATGTCGGCGAGGGCGCGGCGGGACATCAGTTGCTTCTTGGCGCGGCCGCGCTCCTTGCCCTTGACGCTCGGTGGGGGTGGCAGTTCGGGCAGGAGGCCGTAGTTGATGTTCATCGGCTGGAAGGTTTTCACGTCCGCATCGCCGGTGATGTGGGCGAGGAGCGCGCCCAGCGCCGTCGTGCGCGGCGGCGGCACTTGCGCGCGGCCGAGGCGTTCGGCGGCGGCGAAGCGGCCGGCGAGCAGGCCGATCGCGGCGCTCTCGACGTAGCCTTCGACGCCCGTCATCTGTCCCGCGAAGCGTAGGCGCGGTTCGGCCTTCATGCGCAGTTCGCCGTCGAGCAGCTTCGGCGAGTTGATGAACGTGTTTCGATGAAGGCCGCCCAGCCGCGCGAACTGCGCGTTTTCGAGCCCCGGGATCGTCTTGAAGATGCGCGTTTGTTCGCCGTGCTTCAGCTTCGTCTGGAAGCCGACCATGTTGTAGAGAGTGCCGAGCGCGTTGTCTTGGCGCAGCTGTACGACGGCATAGGCGCGCCGGCCCGTGTGCGGGTTCGTGAGGCCGACCGGCTTCATCGGACCGAAGCGCAACGTCTCCGGTCCGCGCTCCGCCATGACTTCGATCGGCAGGCACGCTTCGAAGTAGGGCGTGTCCTTTTCCCAGTCTTTGAAATCGGTTTTCTCGCCCGCCAGCAGCGCCTCGATGAACGCGCGGTATTGCGCTTCGTCCATCGGGCAGTTGATGTAGTCGGCGCCGTCGCCCTTGTCGTAGCGCGATTGGAACCAGGCCTTCGTGAGGTCGATCGAATCCTTGTGCACGATGGGCGCGATGGCGTCGAAGAAGGCGAGGGCGTCTTCGCCTGTCAGCGCCTGCACCGCGGTCGCGAGCGGCAGCGAGGTCAGCGGGCCGGTCGCGATGACGACGTTGTCCCAACCGGCCGGCGGCAGGCCCGCGACTTCCTCACGGACAATGGTGATGAGCGGCTCGGCTTCGATCGCGGCTTGCACGTCGTTCGAGAAGGCGACGCGGTCGACGGCGAGCGCGCCGCCGGCGGGGACCTTGTGCTTGTCGCCCGCGGCCATGATCAGCGAGCCCGCGCGGCGCATTTCTTCATGCAGCAGGCCGACGGCGTTGTTCTCCCAATCGTCGGAGCGGAACGAGTTCGAACACACGAGTTCGGCAAGGCCCTCGCCGGTGTGCGCCGGGGTCATCTTCACGGGCCGCATCTCGTGCAGCACGACGGGGACGCCGGCCTTGGCGATCTGCCAGGCGCTCTCGCACCCCGCGAGGCCGCCGCCGACGACGTGCACGGGCTTCATGACGTTGCGGGCAGCGGTCCCGCCGCTGCGACGTTCGTGTTGTGGAGCGACTTGATCAGCCAACGCCCGCCGTTGTTCACGATCACCATGGTCGCGCGCGCCTGACTTTCGTGCAGGTCCGGCGATATTTGACGCTGCCTTGCCGTGGAGACCACGACGTCCGGCGAAAGGTGGCTCGTCATTTTCTGATGCACGATGGCGAGCGCGATGTCCGCCTTCAGGAAGCGCACGACCTCCGGCGAATACACGACGCGGCTGTCCTTGTAGATCGTCGAGAGAATATGCTTGTGGCCGCTGACGACGATTTCGCGGCCGTGATAGCGCTCGCCGAGCAGACTCACGAAGTCGACGTCGTCGGTCATCGTGGCGGCGAAGGCGGTCGCGTCGCCGGCGTTCCACGCGGCTTCGGCGGCGGCAATGGTCTGGCAGACGGCACGCTCGTCTTCGGGGCGGGGGACGCTCAAGTTCGGCTCTCTGGCATTCGTTCGGCGAATAGCTATACGCTCTCGCCGCGAAACGATAGAGAAAGCACGCGATGCGCGAATTCGTGAACGCGGCCGCGCTTCTGTTCACAATGGCGTTGACCGGATCGGCGGCCGCAGGCGCCAAGGTCCAAGGCTGCGCGCTGAACGGCAAGCCGCTCTACGGCAAGGTTCAGGTCGTCAACAGTTTTCCGGATTTCAAAGTCCAGATCGTGAAGAGCTTTCCGGACCTGAAAGTGATGCGCGTCACAAGCTTTCCCGACGCGTGCGGCAAATGGCAATTCGTGAAATCGTTTCCGGACTTCACGATCGAATATGTCGAAAGCTTTCCCGATTTGAAGATCGAGGGAGGGGTAGGTGGCTCAAGCGTCCGCGAGAACCGCCTTCTGAGTTGCCGTCGGCAACTCAACCCCGACAAACATCGACTTCGGATAGAGATAGTCCTCGCCCGACTCGTCAACCACCCGCAGGTATCCAGCCTTGTTCGCCGCCAGATCGGGCAAGGTAACGTAAATCTTGCGGCGTTCGAGCGAGGCCTCGTAGTCCGCGTTATCGATACAAATGACGAGCTTTTTTGCTGTCCTGGCCATGAAGCTACTCTAGCACAAATTGTTTGATCTTGAACTCTTTGCGGCCGATGCCGTGCAAATCCCTTGCGCTTTCGCCATCGGGCTTTGCCATACCGTTTTCTCAATCGCGCCACTTCGCGGATGCCAGCGCCTTGAGCGATCGTCTCGATCCGTTCAATTTCGCCGACGATTTCGAAGGGCATTTGTCCGTCAATTCCAAACCGCCGGTTTGCGTCCGATCCACGGATGCGCCTGTTCGAGCTGTCCGGCAAGGCGGTAGAGCGTCGCTTCGTCGCCCCACTTCGCCGTGAACATCATGCCGATAGGCAGGCCG
Organism: uncultured Flavobacteriaceae bacterium; assembly: GCA_964561925.1. Taxonomy (GTDB): domain Bacteria; phylum Pseudomonadota; class Alphaproteobacteria; order Micropepsales; family Micropepsaceae; genus SZUA-430. The sequence goes on along the minus strand of CAZLRW010000008.1, from coordinate 1,669 downwards.
TTCTTCGAATGTGCGAGCGGCAGGGATAGCGAGGGTTGGCCCGTCATGTTGAACGGCGGCGTGAAACCGAAGGTCTGCGCTTGGCGCTCGTCGACTTCCCGCGGCTCGAGGCGGACGGGGTCGATGAAGCCGACCTTCGGCACCGGTGTCGATAGAACCGGCGTTAGCAAGACGTCGTAACCGGTGAAAAAGCGGAAGATTTCACGCGTCATCGCCTTCAGCGTCTGCCAGCCGCGCATGACTTCGTGGCCGGGGATGTGTTCGCCGCCCTTCCAGTTGCGCCAGGTCAAGGGCTCGAGCTCCTCCTGTCGCGGCTCGCGGCCCAAGTGGCGCGCGCGCTCGCGCATCGCGTGAGCGAAGTTCGCGGCCAGCACGGCGCGGCTTGCGGCGTAGAGCTTGCGGTAGTTGATGCCGAGGCCGCGCTCCTCGACGTGGTGGCCGAGCGCTTCGAGCGTCTTGGCGGTGTGGCGCAGGGCGGCTGCGATCTCCGGGTCGATGGGTTTGCCGGACGGCGTCTCGTCGGTGAAGGCGATGCGCAGGCGGCCGGGCGACGTCGTCACCTCGTGCAGATAAGGGCGCGTCTTCGGCGGCATGGGGTAGGGCGTGTCGGCTTCCGGCATGTCGACGCAGTCGAGCATCGCTGCGCTGTCGCGGACGCTGCGCGAGACGACGTGGTGGACGGCGTAGCCATGGCCGATTTGCGTGTCATGCTCGGGCCCGTGGGGCACGCGGTATTGCGTCACTTTCATGCCGACGAGACCGCAGCACGCGGCGGGGATGCGGATCGAGCCCAATCCGTCCGACGCGTTGGCGAGCGGCACGATGCCCGCGGCGACCGCGCTGGCCGAGCCTCCCGACGAACCGCCGGTGATGTGCTCGGTGTTCCACGGGTTGCGGCAGGGTCCAAGGCGCGCGCTTTCGGTCGTGCCCGTGATGCCGAACTCCGGCGTGTTCGTCTTGCCGAAGATGTTGACGCCGGCCGCCTTGTAACGCTGCACGAGAAGGCCGTCATACGTGTCGGGCTCGTTCTTGTTGAAGTGCGTGCCGTCGCTGCGCGGAAGGCCTGCGACCTCGAGCCCCAGATCCTTGATCAGAAACGGCACACCCTTGAACGGACCGTCGCCGAGCGACGGCGCCGCCTTGCGCGCCATGTCGTAGGCCTTGTGCACGATCGCGTTCAGCTTGCCGTTGTGACGCTCGGCACGTTCGATCGCCGCCTCCAGCAATTCGGCAGGCGAGACGTCTTTGTTGCGCACCAGTTGGGCAAGGCCCAGACCGTCATAATCGGCGTATTGCGCGAAGCTCATGGTTTCCTCCGGATGTTCAATTCCACCCTTGCGCGCGGCGTTGCGCCCACGGTTTTGCTTGTTCGAGTTGGCCGGCAAGCCTAAGCAGACCCGCTTCGTCGCCGAACCTGCCCGCGAAATGCACGCCCACGGGCAGGCCGTTTGCGGCCCAATGCAACGGCAGCGAAATTGCGGGCTGCCCCGTCGCATTCTGCACCGCAGTGACCGGCAGATAGTCGACGATCGGCGCGAACGCCTTCGTCGGGTCGCGTTCGTGGAAGTCGAACGTGCCGTTGCGCACCGGCGGTGCGCCCAGCGTCGTCGTGAGCCACATGTCGTAGGTTTCGTGGAACTGCGCGATCTGGCGCGCGATCGCGTGAATC
>CAZLRW010000007.1:0-79725 GCA_964561925.1 uncultured Flavobacteriaceae bacterium | reverse complement strand
TAGTCCCGGAACGGCGGCGTCAGTTCGGTCATCACGCCGGCGTTGCGGAACTTCGGCTCGCCCACGATCGTGTTGATGATGTAGTTGCCGTCGCGCCAGTCGATGTGCGCGGTGCCGATGCACACGAGCAGCCCCGTCGCCTTCTCGAACGCGCCCACGATCATCGAGGTCTTCTGATCGAAGCCGTTGATATACGTCACCATGTCCTCGCGCGATTTCGGCACGACGGCGAGGTTGATGGACTCGCGCACGTCAGCCGCTTCGAACCAAACCGGCCAGCGGTCCGTCGCGTCGCCGACGGTGAGGAAGCGGATATGAAAGTGCGGCGTGTCGATGGTAATTGGTGCGATCGGGCGCTGGGGCTGGGCTTTGTCGTGCATGATTCGTCCTCCGCCGCCAGCATACGCCGCGGAAAGTCGCTTCACATGCGTCCGACTTCGGTTCCTTGGGGACGGCGGATTTCTATTTGGCCGGTTTCGGTTGGACCGGGGCGTTGAACGCGCAGATGTCCAGGTTCTGGGCGACGCGCTTGTAGAAGTCGGGCGCGGGATTGCGGCGCTGGGCCTTGTACTCGGCGAAGCCCTTCGACAGCGTGTCCATCACCTGCATCGCCGGACGCTCCGCCTTAGGCATGTCGGCCGCGATCTGCATGCGCACGATCGGGTCGCGCTTGGCGGGGTCCTTGATGACGCCGCTGTCCACCTTCGGGTCGCCGCGGTTCAGCTTCTGCAGATATTGCATGCCGTCGAGCACGCGGCCGAAGGCGGTGAGGTTGCGGTCGAGTCGGCGCGGGGCGTGGCCGATGGGCACGTAGAACTCGGTTGCGCCCGTGTTGGGATCGTTGTCGCGCGCCATCGCCAGTGTGCCCGGGCAGTGCAGCAGCCACATGCGCGCCTCGTTCCAGTCGCGCCCGACGGGGAAGCCGTCAATGTGGCCCACGTCCTGCGCGAACAGATCGGGGGACGCCAGCGTCACGAACTGCACGTCGTCGTCGATCGCGCGGTCGAACTCGGCCTTGAGCGGCGGCCATTCGGGGGTCTTCTTGTCGTCGCCTTCGCCGATGCCGCCTTGGGCGACGAACCCGTCGATCACCCGGTAGAAGCTCTGCCCGTCATAGAACTTCGCGCGGACGAGCGCGCGGAAGCGCTTCACGTGTTCGGGCGCGAAGGCGGGCGCGAGTTCGAGAAGGACACGGCCGTGGCTCAAATCCAGAACCACGAGGTTCTCAGGTTCGACGTCGCGCCACTTCTCGTCGGCGGCCTGAGCGGTGCCCGCCGCCATCAGCAATCCCGCCGCCACTATCGAAACCAGCCGCATGCGCAAACCCCTATCTGTTCCGGTCATCATAGGGCCGAGACCCAGCCGCGGCTACAGCGTCAGGGCGCCGCGTCGAATGCGTTTACGATCTCGTTCGCCTTGCAGAAGTCACGAAATTCGGTGACAGCCTGAAATCGGCCCTGAAAGCGCTCCTTCATCAGCAGGAACGCGAGTTTGGCGACCTCCTGCGGCGGCACGGTCACCCAAAGCTCGTGCTGGTCGCGCCCGTCGGCCGAGGGCGAGACGGGGCCCATATCGTACGTGTGCAGACGGATCGCGCCGTCCGCCTCCAGTTGCAGGCGGACCGAGCGGAACTCCGCCCCTTCGCGCCGCGCCAGCTCGACGTCGTTCGGTGACATGGCCGCTCGTCCTCCCGCAATTCGAAGACGAGAATAGCGCGCTTCACCCCCGCAACAAGCCATGCAGCATCAGGTCGATCGAGTGGTCGATCAGGCGCTCCTTGGGCGTGAAGCCGAAATCGTCGTGCGTGATGACGAGCGAGACGAGCCCGTGCCCGCCCGCCCACACGACTTCGGAGAGAGCGGCGACATCCTTGCCGCGCGTCGCCTTCGCCTCGACCAGATCGGCAACCGCCTGTTCGAGCCGGCCAAAGCACTTCATGCCGAGCGTCATTTCGCTCTCGGCGATCGCCTCGCCGCGCCGCCGCCGTTCGCGAAACGCCTTCATGTCGCCGCCGCGGCGCAGGCGGGGCAGGGCGGTCATGAACGTCAAGTGATACGCGCGCGGATTCTCGATCCCGCACGTCACATAGGCCCGCATCTGAGCCTTCAACCGCGCGACCGGCTCGTTCACGCCCTCTACCGCGCGGTCCATGTATTCGGCGAGCGTCGCGAAGAAGCCCTCGCCGATCGCCATCAGCAGGGCGTCCTTGTCGGCAAAGTGCTTGTAGAGCAATGCCGCCGTCACGCCGGCCTTGGCCGCGATCCGTCGCATCGAGGTCGCGTCGATCCCGTCCTTCGCGAACATGTCCCCAGCCACATGAAGGATTTGCGCGCGGCGGGCGCCGGCATCGATGCGCTTGCGAGCGGTGGGGCGGGGTTTTCGGCCTGGCATGGCGTGTCCCATCTACCACGGAACGGGGGCAACGTGATCCAACGCGCGCGGCCAAGCGTATCTTAAGTTGACAGTGTTTACTTATAGCACTAAATGATCCGTACAGCGTTCACTGATGAGCGCGGAGGTGGGCCATGCGATTGGCTCTTCGTGCCTTAACCGCCGGAGCCGCGGCCGTGTTGGCCGCCCTGGCGCTGTTTGGCGGCACCCATGCCGCGCCGAAAGAGACGCCGCGGGTTCCCGTCCGTGTCGCGATTGCGGCGCCCACACCTTCCGCCGGCGAAATCCGGGCAACCGGTACCTTGCTCTTCAAGCGCGAGATCACGCTGGGCTTTAAGGTCGCGGGCATCATCAAGGGCTTCAACGCCGACTCGGGCGATGCGGTGAGGGCGGGCGATGTGCTTGCGCGCCTCGACCCGACGGAGGTCGGCGCCCGCAGCCGCGACGCGCAGGCACAACTCGACAATGCCGAAGCGAACCTGAAACGCACGCAGGAGCTCTTCGACAAAGGCTTCGCGTCGCAGGCGCGGGTCGACGAGGCCAAGGCGCAGGTAGCGCGTGCACGCGCCGCGCGCGACTCGACGGCCTTTGACAGTGCAAAAGCCGAACTGCGCGCCCCCGCCGATGGTGTCGTGCTGTCGCGATTGGCGGAGCCGAACGAAGTCGTGGTGCCCGGCGCGCCGATCCTGCTCTTCGGGGACGCGAGCGGCGGTCTCGTGATGGTCACGCCGGTCTCCGATACCCAGATCACGCGCATCCGCGGCGGCGATACGGCGACGATCCGCTTTGCGGGCATGGCGCCGCTGAAGGCGGAGGTCGCGCGCCTTGCCGCCAAGGCCGATCAGCGCACCGGCGCGTTCGACATCGAACTGCGGCTCGCGGAACTTGCAAGCGGCCTGCGCTCCGGCCTGGTCGGCGAGGCGCGAATCAAGCCCACCGTCAAGGATCAGCTGTCCGCCTATCTGGCGATACCCGCAATCGCGCTTCTCGAAGGGCGCGGCGACCGCGCCGCCGTCTTCATCGTCGACAAGCAGAACAAGGCGCAACGGCGCAGCGTGCGCATCGGCGGCTTCGTCGATGATCTCGTGTTGATCGCCGAGGGCCTCGTCCGCGGCGAGCGCGTCGTCACCTCCGGCGCGCCCTATCTGCGCAACGGTCAACCCGTCGTCGTTGTTGCGGAACCACCGAAGCAGTCGTGAGCGAACTCAGCGCGTTCTTCGTCCGCAATTGGCAGTTCACGCTCGTCGTGTTCCTAGGGCTCGCCGTCTGGGGCGCGAATGCGCTGATGACGATCCCGCGCGCCGAAGACCCGGCCTTTCCGATCCCCATCTACATCGTGCGCGTCATTCTGCCGGGCGCGAGCCCCGCGGAGATGGAAAAGCTCGTCGCCCAGCCGATCGAGGATGCGATCGACGCGCTCGACGACGTGAAGGAAGTCCGCTCCGTCAGCCAGGACGGTGTGACGGTCATTCAGTCCGAGTTCTCCTGGGACATCGACGTCGACCGTAAGTTCGACGAGGTCGTGCGCGAAGTGAACGTGCTGCGGCCGACCTTGCCGGACGGAATCGTGCGCGTCGAAATCGAGAAGGCGTCGACCGCGCTCACAAACATCGTCCAAATGGCGATCGTCGGCGAAAAGGCGAGCTACCGCGAGCTCGAGGACATCGCCGACGATCTGCGCGACATCATCGACCGTGTGCCGGGCGTGAAGGAGTCACGCTACTGGGGCGCGCCGAAATCCGAAGTCCGCGTCGCCGTCGACATGGGCAAGCTTTCGCAGTGGAGCATCCCGGTCGCTTCCGTTGCGAACGCGCTGCGCGCCGAAGGCATCGACGCGCCTCCGGGCACCGTGCACGCAGGCGACCGGCGCTTCAACGTCAAGGCGACAGGCGCCTTCGACTCGCTGGACGAAATCCGTCAGGTCGTCCTCCTGGCGACCGGAGGCCGCACGATCCGCGTGGGCGATGTCGCTGATGTGACGTGGGCCTACGACGAACAGCGCCACGTCGCGCGCTGGAACGGACGGCCCGCCGTCTTCCTGACCGCGAACCAAAAACCCGGCGGCAACGTCTTTCTGGTCCGCGACGGCATCTATCAGGCGGTCGACGAATTCGAGAAGGAATTGCCCGACGGCATTCGCATCGAGCGCGGATTCGATCAGTCGAAAAACGTCGAGCATCGCCTGTCGACGCTGGCGCGCGACTTCGCGATCGCGCTCGGCCTCGTGCTGATCACGCTCTTGCCGCTCGGGTTCCGCGCCTCGATCGTCGTGATGATCTCGATCCCGTTGTCGCTTGCGATCGGCGTCGCCATCCTGCAATCGACGGGCTTCACGCTGAACCAGCTCTCGATCGCGGGTTTCGTGCTGTCGCTGGGTCTGCTCGTCGACGACTCGATCGTCGTCGCCGAAAACATCGCGCGCCATTTGCGCGAAGGCATGTCGCGGCGCGAGGCGGCGATCGCCGGCACGAAGCAGATCGGTGTCGCGGTCGTCGGCTGCACGGCGACGCTGATGTTGGCGTTCACACCGCTGCTGTTCCTGCCTGAAGGATCGGGTTCGTTCATCCGCTCGCTGCCCGCGGCGGTCCTGTTCACGGTGGCCGCCTCGCTGTTCGTGTCGCTGACGATCATTCCGTTTCTCGCCAGCCGCATGCTGTCGGAGCGCGAACATCCCGAGGGAAATTGGCTCTTGCGCGTCGTCATGGCGGGCATCCACGGGTTCTATCGTCCGTTGTTGCATGTCGCGCTTGCCGCCCCGCGTACGACGCTGCTGATCGCGACCGGCCTCTTCGTGGCGTCGCTGATGCTGATCCCGCGCTTGGGTTTCAGCCTGTTCCCGCCCGCCGAAATCCCGCAGGTGCTGATCAACATCGAGCTGCCGGACGGCGCGGCGATGAGCGAGTCCGACAAACCGCTGCGCGAGGTCGAGGCGATCCTTGCAAAATCGCCCGCGGTGCAGTGGTTCATGTCGAATTTGGGCCACGGCAACCCGCGCATTTTCTACAACATCTTCCCGGATCAGGAAAAAGCGAACCACGCGTCCGTGTTCGTTGGCCTGAAGGAATGGAAGTCGCGCGAGACGCCGAAGCTGCTCGACGAATGGCGCGCGGCGTTCGCGAAGATTCCGGGCGCGCAGATCATCATCATCGTCTTCGAGAACGGGCCGCCGCTGGAAGCGCCGATCGCAGTTCGCATTTCGGGCAAAGAGATGGCGACTCTGAAGGACCTCGCGGCGCGCGCCGCGGCGATCATCGAATCCGTGCCCGGCACGCGCGACGTCGTCAATCCGCTCCGGCTCGAGCGCACCGATCTGAACTTAGGGCTGAACGTCGACAAGGCCGCGACCTTGGGCGTGCCTGCGGGCGTTCTCGACCAAACCGTGCGCATCGCGCTCGGCGGCGAGCGGGTAGGGCGCTTCCGTCAAGCCGACGGCGACGAGTTCGACATCACGCTTCGCCTACCGTTCGATGCCAGACACGACTTGTCGAGCCTCGACCGCATCTACGTGCCGGTCGCGCAAGGCCCCGGCATCCCGCTCAGCCATCTCGCCGCGCCGAATTTTCAGAGCGAGCCTTCGCGCATCGACCGTTTCAAACGCGAGCGCACGGTCACGATCACCGGCCGCACCGAGACGGGCTTCCTCACCTCGAGCGTCACGCAAGAGGTTCTGGCGAAGTTGAAGGAACTGCCGCTGCCGCCCGGTTATCGCCTGACCGCGGGCGGCCAGGCTGAGGCCCAAGCCCGCAGCTTCGGCACACTCGGCAACGCGGTGTTGCTCGCGCTCTTCGGCATCATGGCGGTGCTGATCTTGGAGTTCCGCTCGTTCAAGACGTCGGGCGTCGTCGCCGGCGTCATCCCGCTCGGCATCATCGGCGGGATCGTCGGTCTTTGGGTGACGGGCTATCCGCTGGCGTTCACCGCGGTCATCGGCTTCATCGCGCTCATCGGCATCGAGATCAAGAACTCGATCCTGCTCGTCGACTTCACGCAGCAGCTGCGCGCCCAAGGCGTGCCGTTGCGCGACGCGATCGAGCAGGCGGGTGAAATTCGCTTCCTGCCCGTGCTGCTGACGAGCGTCACGGCGATCGGCGGCCTGACCCCGCTCGCGCTCGAAAGCTCCGGTCTCTACTCCCCGCTCGCGATCGTCATCATCGGCGGCCTGATCTCATCGACCGTGCTCTCGCGCCTGGTCACGCCGGTCATGTACCTGCTGCTTGCCCCCCGCGAGGACGGGCAGGACTGAGCCTTCAGCCCTACTTGCAAACAAGTCGCAATAGCACTACATCTCTTCCAACGGGCAGAGGCTTGGGACGGCCACGCCCGGCAAGGGACGACGGACGAGCCATGTACGTCTGCAACTGCAACGGTCTGACGAAGCGCCAGGTCCGCGAGGCGATCGAAAAACGCCCGCGTGACGTCGAAGGCGTGTATCGTTATCACGACTGCCAGCCGCAATGCGGACGCTGCGTCCCCGAGGTTTCCGAAATGCTCGCAGAAGCGCGCGAAACCGAGGCCGCGTAAGGTCCGCCTCACCTCGGGGACCTGACGAATCATGAAAGGCGCCAAAGACGTCGTCGCGGAACTGAACCGCGCGCTGACGAACGAACTGACCGCCGTCAACCAGTACTTCCTGCACGCCCGCATGTACGACAATTGGGGCTTCGCCAAGCTGGGCAAGAAGACGTACGAGGAGTCGATCGGCGAGATGAAGCACGCCGACGCGCTCATCAAGCGCATCCTATTGCTCGAGGGCCTGCCGAACCTGCAGGACATGCACAAGCTGCAAATCGGCGAAAACGTGCCCGAGGGGCTACAGGCCGACCTCAATGTCGAGCGCCGCGGCCGCGAATGCCTGATCAAGGGCATCGAAACCTGCGAGACCAAGAAGGACTACGTCTCGCGCGACCTCCTCCGCCACATCTTGGAGGATACGGAGGAACACATCGATTATCTTGAGACCCAGCAGCAATTGATAGAAAGCATGGGCCTGCAGAACTACCTGCAGTCGCAAGCGTTCTGAAAGATACCAGTCTGCGGCTCTAGGCGGCCCGGGGGGCCCGTGCCTATGATGATCGCGAAGTGAGTCGGGGAAGGGTCGGTTTCATGAAAATCTCACGTGCGTTTCTGCTCGCCGCCGCGTCGTTGTTGGTCGTGGGCCCGGCGGTTGCCGCCAAAAAGAAGGCGCCGCCTTGCATCAAGGGCGACCTTCTGACCGCGTTCGAGATGCGGATGCTGCAGACGGAACTGGTCGTGGGCGCGCTCTCGTGCAAGCTGACGCCCCGCTACAACGATTTCGTCAACGGCTACCGCAAGGACCTGATGACGGCGCACCGGGCGCTGATGCGTCATTTCGGGCGAGAGTCGCGGCTGGAGGACTACAAGTCCCGCACGGCGAACGAGGCCTCGCAGCGCAGCCTCGCCAACATCACGGAATACTGCCTCTATACGTCTGCTCTCTACGACAAGTTGTTGGGGCCCGAACCGGCAAAGCTGCCAACCTTCGTGAAAACCGAAGCGGTCGCGGCTCGGCACGGCCAGAACGCCTGCGAGGCGCCTTCGCTGGTGACCGCCGCCAGCACGGGCAAAGTCGTTCCGATGCCGCGCCAGAAGCCGGGCGATCCGGCCCCGGTGGTGTTGCCGGCGGCGACGCCTGAGGTGGCTGCCGGGACTCCGGCCCCGGCCACGAACGTTCAATAGGTCCGACAAAGGCCGAACGAAAAAAGGGCGGGTCCCTCGCGGGATCCGCCCTTATCGATTCCGGTGCGCGTGCGATCAGTTCAGGTCGATCGTGGCACGGCGGTTGCGCGGCTCCACTTCACGGTCGCCGGTCTGGATCATGAGTTCGGTTTCGCCCTTGCCGACCGAGGTGATGCCCTTGGCCGGGATGCCTTCCGCCACGAGCGCCTTCGAGACGACCTTCGCACGTCGCAACGACAGGCGCTGATTGTAGGTGGCCGAACCCACCGTGTCGGTGTGGCCGGTGACGAGGATGGAAACGAAGCCGTCGCGCATGGCGGTTGCCGCTGCTTCCTTCACGACGCCGATCGCCTTCGCGTCCATGTTCGCCTTGTTGAAGCCGAAATAGACGATGTACTGACGCGGGCCCGCGGGCGGCGGCGGTGGCGGCGTAGGCGCGACCGTCGAGGCTTGCGACATCACGGGCTCTGCATCGCGCTGCAGATCGAAGCGCAGGCCGACGCTGACCGTGTGGTTCTCGTTCTCGAACTCGGCGGTCGTGGCGGAACCGAGCAAGCGGAACTCGGGATCGTCGCTCGTCATAAAGCGGTAGCTCAGGACGAAGTCGAGGCGCTTCGTCAGCTGATGCGAGAGCTGCAACACCGCCTGACCGGCGAGGACGAAGTCGTCGTCGTCCTGCAGGAACGGCGAACTCGCTTCGACGAAGTTGCCGCCGAAGCCGAGGCCGACCGAGATCGCGGTCTTGTCGCTGATCGGGATGTCGTGGACGATGTTGATCATCTGCGTGAACTGCGAGACGTCGCCGAAGTTCGCCGACACGCAGGGCGGGCCGCCGAACTCGACGCAGTCGACGTCGTTCTCGCGCCAACCGGCCTCGAGTTCGAGGCGCCAGTTGTTCTCCCAGGCGTAGCCGACGGTCGCGAGAACCGCGAAGCCCGACTCGAACTCCGCTTCCCAGTTGGTGACCGGGCCAGGGTTGAATTCGATGTCGGCGTTGTCGATCCAGTTGGCGCCGCCTTCGATGCCGACATACCAGCCCGTCGCTTGGTGACCGGCTTGAGCGCCGGCGGACAGCGCATAGACAGACAGACCCAGCGCAGACCCCAGCAACGCGTTCTTCAACATGGATACACCCCATTCCCCAAATCGGCGGGGCCGGGAGTGTTCTCGCCTGGCCGTCGCCTTCGTCCGACGAATCACCAAATGAATTCGACGAGGTCAAACGAAAGCGTAGTATTCGCTTAACTTCCTAAGCGAGTGTGCCATAACGGCAAAAGCGGCCCCCAATAGGGCCGCTTTGCAGTTGCAAGTTAGGTATCGGCGGTTGCGACGTGGACGGATCGATTAGTTAAGATCGATCGTCGCGCGCCGGTTCTGGGGCTCCTTCACCCCGTCGGCGGTCTGTACCAGGAGTTCGGTTTCACCCTTGCCGCTCGCAGAAATAGCAGCGGCCGGGATGCCCTGGCGGACCATTTCGGACCTGACCGCGTTCGAGCGGCGCATCGAAAGGCGCTGATTGTAGCCGTTCGAGCCGACGGTGTCGGTGTGACCGGTGATCAGCACGCTGGCCGAACCCGTCTCCTTTGCCGCGACGACGGCCTCGGAGATGACGCGCAACGCCTCGGACGTCAGATTGTATTTGTTGAAACCGAAGAACACGATGAATTGGCGCGGGGCCGAAGACACCGGCTCCGGCGGCGGCGCCGAGACCACCGCATCGGACATCGTTTGCGGCGTGTGCAGCGCGTAGCGCAGACCGATCGTCGCCGCATGTTTGACCACGTCCTCGCCGTCCGTGAGCAGGACATTGAGCGTGGGGCGGAAGTCGAATTCCGCGTCGACGACGCGCAAATAGCGATAGTTGACGAACAGCGAGGTGCGGCGGCCGACGGCGTAGTTCAGCCCGGCGATACCCTGGTACGCGAAGTTCCAATCATCGGCGTCGGCCGACGCCGCGCCGATGCGAAGGTCGACGTTGGCGAAGTCGGCGCCCGCGCCCGCACCCAGCGAGAGCGAAAGGTCGCGCGTGAGTTCGATGTCGTAGAGCACGTTTGCCATCAACGTGGCTTCCCATGTCTCCGCGTCGACGAAGGTGAGCGGCGCGCCGCCGACAAAGGCATACGCGTCGAGGTCGTTGTCGCGGTAGCCGGCTTCGAACTCGAAGCGCCATTGACTCCAACCGTATCCGGCGGTCGCAAGAACGGTCCAACCCGTGTCGAGGCTGGCGACGGCCGGCGTCGTGAAGAAGTCGTGCTCCCAATCTTCGATCCAGTTCGCGCCGCCTTCGAGGCCAAGGTACCAGCCGTCGATGCCCGCAGCTTGTGCCGTCCCGCCGAGCGCCACGGCCAACGCCGAGGCAAGCAATGCCGTTCTCATGTGGAAACCCCTTTCCCGTTCTTATGCTGGCCCTAAACGCAAGAAACGCAGGCCAGTCCCGTTCGGTCGTGGGTGCACGCGAGAAAGCGCGAAGTCAAACACACGGATTCGTATGTCGTGGAACGCGCAGAATTCCTTAACAAAACGTAAATGAGCGGCGAGTCTCGAAATGCGAAACTCGACTCCCGGTTGTCGGAATCACGCGTGATTCGGCGCCGAATCGGCGCCTTTGAAGAATCTCTTCCTATTGCAGATCGATCGTCGCGCGCCGGTTCTGCGGTTCCTTCACGCCGTCGCCCGTCTTGACGATGAGTTCGCTCTCGCCTTGGCCGCCGGCCGTGATTGCGCTTGCGGGCATGCCGAGGCGAACGAGTTCCTTGTGCACGGACTGGGCACGGCGTTCGGAGAGGCGCTGGTTGTAGTGCACCGAGCCGGAACTATCGGTGTGGCCGATGATCGTGATCGCGGCGGCACCCGTGCGCTTGGCGGCGTCCGCCGCGTCAGCCACGACACGCGCGGCCTCCGGTGTGAGGTCGGCGCGGTCGAAGCCGAAGAAGACGATGAACTGCTTCGGCACGGCCGGCGGTGGCGGGGGCGGCGGCGGAGGTGGCGCCGGCGGCGGGGCTGGGGGCGGCGGCGCCTCGCCGTCGAGCCCGACGCGGAAGCCCACCGTGACGGCGTGCTTGGAGAGGTCGTCGCCGAAGCTCAAGCGTTGCACGGCGGCGGGCGGCGTCACGAAGTTCGTGTAGTCGGGCGCATCCGCGTGCAGGTAGCGATAATTCAAGAAGATCTGCGAGCGGTCGCCGACGGCGTAGCTGAGGCCCAGCAGGCCCTGGAACGCGAAAACCCAATCGTCTTCGTCGATCGCGAGCGCCGCGGCTTCGAAGGAAGCTTGATCCGCGCCGATGCCCGCGCCGATCGAGGCCGTCATCCGGTCGCCCAGCTTCAGGTCGTAAAGAAGATTGACCATCAACGAGAACTCGCTGAGTTCGCCGACGGCGATCGTGGGCGAGCCTCCACTCGTCAGCAGCGTGTCGATGTCGTTGTTGCGGTAGCCCGCTTCGAGTTCGGCGCGAAAGCCGTTCTTGAACGCATAGCCGAGCGTGCCCATCAGAGCCCAACCGGTGTCGAAATCCGCTTGAAACGTCGAGGTCGTCGAGCCGCCCGCGGTGAAGAGCAGCGTGCGGCCGAGGCTTTCGCCGTCGACCCAGCTGGCGCCGCCCTCGAAAGCGAAATAGGTGCCGCGCAGATCGCCGGCGGATGCGAACGGCGCCAGCGCACAGAGCGCGGCGCTGCCGAACAGAACGATCCTGAGTTTCATGTGTTCCTCCGCGGCGCGAACGGCGCGCGCATCGAAACACGTTGTCTCAAGCTTAGGCTTAAGAGCGGGTAAACGCGCCGTGGCGGCGGGGACACGATGAGGCGCAGGCCAAGCAAAAAACGAAGGGCGGCCGGAGAGGCCGCCCTTCGCACCACACGGAGGTTAGTCTGGTAGTCCGCTCAGTAAAACTAGTCCCCTCTAGTCCCTTAGTTCAGATCGATGGTCGCGCGGCGGTTCTGCGGCTCTTTCACGCCGTCGCCCGTCTGCACCATCAGTTCGCTTTCGCCGCGGCCGGCGGTGGAAACCGCGGAGGCCGGGATGCCGTTCGCCGCCAGACCGTCTTTCACGGCCTGCGAACGGCGCATCGACAGGCGATTGTTGTAGGCGTTCGAGCCGACCGTGTCGGTGTGACCGACGACGACGATCGAAGCCGAGCCGTATTCCTTTGCCGCGGCCGCCGCATCCTGCACGACGCGCATGGCTTCAGGCGTCAGATTCGACTTGTTGAAGCCGAAGAACACGATGAACTGCTTCGGCGACTTGGCCGGCGGCGGCGGAGGCGGCGCAGCCGGAGCCGGTGCCGCGCCTTCGCGCTGAAGGTCGAAGCGAAGGCCCAACAACAGAGCGTGGTCGGTCTTCTCGATCTCCCATCTCTCGCCGTCGCCCGGGTTTCTCACTTCGGCGTCGTCGAGCAGCATGAAGCGGTAGTCGAGGTAGAGCTGCCAACGCTCGGTCAAGCGATATGCGGCTTGTGCGATCAGTTGCCCGGTCAAGACATAGTCGTCGGTCTCGACATTGCAGTTCTCGCTCTCGAAGTTGCCGGAACAGCCGGGATTGAAGACGACCAGCGTTCCGCCGATACCCGCACCGGCAGATACCGAGAAGTTGCCGCTGACCGGAAGGTCGTAGAACACGTTGACCATCTGCGACAGTTCCCAAATCTCTGCGCCAGGGGCGCTGGACGGGGAACCGCTCGAGAGGAAACCGTCGACGTCGTTGTGGCGATAGGCCATTTCGAGTTCGACGCGCCAACGGTTCGCAAAGTCGTAGCCGATGGCGCCGGCGACGATGTAGCCGGTCTCCCAGCTGAACTCGTTCGTGGTGCTCGGTGAGCCTCCGAGCGAGAATTCGTCGATATCGTTGTCCGGCAGCCAGTTGGCGCCCGCGCCGAGGCTGAGGTACCAGCCAGACGGCGTGCTGATTGCGGCATTCGCTGCTGTGGCCGAGCCCAGCGCGACCGCCGTGCCCAGCAATAGATGTCTAAGTTTCATTGAGTCTCCCTCCGTACGCGTGGTGCACTAGCGATGAAGGGAAATGGTTAATAAGTCGTTAATTCCGCGCTATATCTAGAGCCTGAACCCCTACATCTAGTGTCATGTTTGCAACAAAAATGGCTGATTCGCTGATAAAAGTGCGTCGGGCGCCAAGAAAGGGCGCTTGCTGTGCCGCGACCGATTCAAGTGCTGTGCGACGCTTCACTTGAACAAAACAAACGGGCCCCAAATTGGGGCCCGCCGTTACAGGTTTTCGTAGTCGGAATTACTGCAGGTCGACGGTCGCACGGCGATTCTGCGGCTCCTTCACGCCGTCGCCGGTCTGGACCATGAGCTCGCTTTCGCCCTTGCCGGATGTCGAGATCGCGCTCTCCGCGATGCCCTTGCCGACCATGTTCGACTTCGCCGCGCCGGAACGGCAGTCGGACAGGCGCTGGTTGTAGGCAGGCGAGCCGGACGTGTCGGTGTGGCCGACGATTCGGATCGCCGCGGTGCCTCGCGACTTGGCGGTTTCGGCGGCGTCGGTAAGCACCCGGTCGGCTTCCGCCGTGATGTCGCAACGGTCGAAGCCGAAGAAGATGATGAACTGCGCCGGCTTCACCGGATCGGCGGGCGGCGGGGGAGGCGGTGGTGGCGGCGGCGGAGCGGCCGGCGCATCGTACCCATAGCGGAAGCCAAGCGTGACGGTGTGCTTCGAGATTTCCAGCTCGTCCGTCTGGCCGAAGATGTTCGTGAACTCCGGATGATCGGCCCAGAGATAGCGGTAGTTGACCATGATGTCCCAGTGCGGACCGACCTCGTAGGTCACGCCCACGATACCTTGCAGCGCGAGCGCGGTGTCGGCGTCTTCGCTCGTGTCGTCGTCGAAACGCACGTGGTCGGCACCGACGCCGGCGCCGAAGTCGATCGACCAGCGCTTGCCGACGGGTTGGTTGTAGAGCGCGTTGAACATGCCGCTCCACTCGTTCAGCTCGCCGTCGATGATCTGAATGCCGTTGATGCGGTCGAGGTCGTTGTTGCGATAGCCGACCTCGAACTCGAGGCGCCAGTGGCCGTCGAACGCGTGACCGACCGTCCCGAACGCGCCCCAGCGATTCTCGAACTCGATGTCGTTGTAACTCGCGCCTTCGCCGCCGAACTGCCAGTTCGGCAATTCACTGTCTTGAACTTTTACCCAACCGGCCTCGAGGCCCACGTACCAACCATGCCGGTCGTTCGCCGCGGCGGCACCTGCCATGGTAAGGCTCAGCGCCGAGCCGAGCAGAATCGATTTCAAACGCATCGCAACTGTCTCCTGAGTGAACCCCTTCTCGGGCGACACGGGGGTGAAGCCTTTGAGAGTTGAGTCGTGAATCACTTCGACCGTGAGGGTACAAAAGCGTTCGCGCGCAACACGGGGAAAACGCGCGCAGCGGATGCGTTCTGCGCCCATTCGCTTACTCAAGTTGCCGCGTCGCCACAGTTTTGCTTTAGCAAACGGTGCGTCGTATTTTTGAATCCCGTTCGAAGTGAAGGCGCGTCCAGATGATCGGTTCGTGGTTCGGCAAACCGAGGAAGAGCGAAGAGGCTCCCGCACGCGCGAGCGTGCCTGCCGATCATTTCGTCGCGGCGATCGGCGACGTGCACGGACGATTGGATCTGGTCGAGGAGCTCTGGCGCAAAATCGACGCGACCTCGCGCCTGTCGGCGGCGCGCACACGAACGTTGGTTTTCCTTGGCGATTACGTCGATCGCGGCCGCCAATCCGCGGACGTGATCGGTCGCATGCTCGAGGGCTTCCCGGGGTTCGAGACCGTGTTCTTGAAGGGGAACCACGACGACACGCTGCTGCAGTTTCTGGGCGATCCGACGATCGGCGAGGCGTGGCGTTCGTTCGGCGGTCTCGACACGCTGACGAGCTACGGCGTCGCTCATACTCCCGGAAAGAACTGGGCGCAGACGCGAAATGAATTGGCCGCGGCGATTCCGCGGGCGCATGTCGACTTCCTGAAGAATCTGAAGTTGTACGCGACGATCGGCGACTACTTGTTCGTTCACGCCGGAATCCGCCCGCGCGTGCCGCTGGAGGATCAGCGCGAGATCGATCTTCTGTGGATACGCGACGAATTTTTGGACAGCGCCGCCAATTTCGGGCGAGTCGTTGTCCACGGCCACACGCCGACGGATGCACCCGTTGTGCGTGCGAACCGCATCGGCATCGACACCGGCGCGTTCATGTCCGGAAAATTGACAGCTCTTGTGTTGGAAGAACGCACGCGGCGATTCTTATCCACAGGCTGACGCGCTATGATGGCCCTTGCCTTGATCGGTCGGCATCATGCCTCTATTCAATGGCCTTAACCTTTGAAACCAGTGGTGAAGCCGATGTTGCGCCGCCTGTTCGCGCTGTGCGCGCTGTTGTTCATCGTGACCGCTTGCGCCGGCCATTACGACGAATCGTCGGACTCGCAGCCCGCGAAGGTCGAATCGGCCAGTGCAGCGCCCGCGGGCGGCGCGACGACGTCCGACGACGACTATCGTTTGGGCGCCGAGGATAAATTGAAAGTGACCGTCTTCGGCGAGGCCGAACTCTCGGGCGAGTTCGTTGTCGACAGCTCCGGCGTGATCGCCGTGCCCTATGTGGGCCAGATTCAAGTCAAAGGCCTGACACTTCGCGAGTTCGAGCGCGCTTACGCGACGAAGCTGCGCGAGGCGGAGATCCTGCGCGATCCGCGCGTCAACGCCGAGGTGACGAGTTTCCGCCCGATCTACGTGCTGGGCGAAGTGAAGAAGCCCGGCCAATACGCCTATGTGAGCGGAATGACCGTGCAGAAGGCGGTGGCGCTTGCGGAGGGCTACACCTACCGGGCCAGCGAGAGCACGGTCGAGATCACCCGCGGCGGCAAGAAATCCTCGATCACGGTCACGCCGCAGACAAAGGTCTTGCCGGGCGACGAGATTCGCATCCCGGAACGGTTCTTCTAGCGCGCGGTCTCGCACCCCGAGCGTTGCACGGGAAAATTGCTACAGCTAGGCGGTGCGACCGCTTCCGCCTACTTTCCCTTGGCCCCCCCTGTCGCGACAGCTAGAGTCTTCGGGCGAATCATTAACGCCTGACAGCGGGTGTGCGCGTGCACGCCTGCGAAATGGGGGCCTCCCATGTCACGCATGCCGCCGTTCTTTGTCCGCCTTGCCGCCGCCACCGGGACGGCGGCCGCGCTCGCGTTCGCGGCACAGGCTGCGCCCGGCGAGGACCCGGTCGCCGACTTGGCGAACGCGATCTGTGCGGCGCAGACGCTCGATGCGGTCAACGCGGCGGTCAGCGCACTCTCGGCCGACGATGCGATGCAGCTTGAGCAGGTGGCGGAGGCGTTCGGTACGGCGACGTTCTTCGGCGATCTCGGGCGTTGCGCCAACAGGCAAGTCATTGCGGACGCGTTTGCCCTCTTCAAAAAGGGCAAAGACGTTGCGCGTCTCGATGCGGCTTTTGCGATGGGCCGCGTCGCCGCCAAGCCAGGCGGCGGCACCGCAAGTGCGGAGATCTATCAGGGTTCGTTTGCGGCGCTCGGCACGGCAGGGGATCCGCCGAGCGGTCAGTGAACTTGGGGACTTGAAGCGGCTTCGCGGGGACGCCGTTTCGAGTTGAGTGAAGCGTGCGCCGGTTCGCATATCGCGCGCCGGCGACTGGGAGAACGTCCTCGTGCGGCACACAGTGTTCGCGTCGGCAGTGCTTTGGGCGTTCCTGGGGAGCGCCGCGGCGTTGGCCGACGACCCCGACGCGCAGTCGAGTGCGGATGTGATGACGCGCGCGCGGCCGGAGTTCGACGCGCCCGGATTGCGCGTGGGTTCGTTTTTTCTCTATCCCGCGCTCTCGACGGGTTTCGGTTACAGCGACAACGTCTTCAACGACGTCTCGAATGTCGGCGACTACTTCACGACGCTGGGACCCGAGTTCAAATTCGAGTCGGCGTGGTCGCGCCACGCGCTCGGGCTCGTGCTTGCCTCGAAATCCCTCTGGTACTCGAATCAGGAAAGCGAAAACCGCACCGACTGGAACGCCGCAGCCGATCTCAGGCTCGACTTCAGCCGCGGAACGGAACTCACGGCGGAGGCGCACTACGCCCAGCTTCATGAAGCGCGCGGCACCGACTTGACGGGCGGGCTTCTCGCCGGCGATCCGGCGGAGCCGACCGAGTACGCGCGGATGGGATTTGCCGCCGAGTTCGCACACGCGTTCAATCGCGTGAAGCTGTCGGTGGGGCTCAGTCTCGACCAGCTGGACTACGAGGACACGCCGCGCGTGAACCTGCCCGACGCGTTCAACAACGACGACCGCGACCGGACCGTCACGGAGTTTTTCGCCAAGACGGCCGTCGAGGCGACCGCGAACACGGCGCTTTTTCTGCGCGGGCGGTTCAGCGAACACGACTTCGACGCGGAAACGGATGACGACGGCTTCAACCGCGATTCCAGCGGCTGGGGCGTCGACGGCGGCGTCGAGTTCGCGATGACGCACATGCTGGTCGGCGAATTGTACGCGGGCTACACGCTGCGCAGCTACGACGACGCCGCGTTCGACGAGGCGGCCGAGCTGGCGTTCGGCGCGGGGCTGAAGTGGTTTCCGACCATGCTGACGACGATCTCGATCGACGGGGCGCGCACGATCGAAGACACGTCGATCGGCGCCGCGTCGGGCTATGTGTCGACGCGCGGGCGCCTCGGCGTGGACCACGAATTGCTGCGCAATCTGATCGTGAGCGGCAGCCTGGGCTACGAGAACGCCGAGTATCAGGACATCGTGCGCAACGACGACATCCTGCAGGGTTCCGTGTCGGGGCGCCTGCTCATCAACAACAATCTGCACTTCGACGCTGGCTGGGAGTTCACCGACCGCAACTCCAGCGATTTGCCGTTCGAGTATTCGAGCGGGCAGTTCCAACTCTCGCTGACGGGCAAACTCTGACGCGCGGCTGTGGATTGAGCGAAGCCGCGCGGTGTCTCGCAAGCGAACCTTATCGTAGTGTCAGATGGCGATGCCGGAACCGAGAATGAACGTTCACCGCCTGCACCCGAACCCGCCGCGGCGGTTCGAGCCCGAGCCCATCATGCCGACGCACGCGCTTGCGGCGGCGGGCGGGGGCACCGTCGAACCGGACGAATCCGATTTCGATTTGCGCGCCTTGTTCCGCATCTTCCTGGTGCGGCGCTGGACGATCCTGGGCACGATCGCCGTGTGCATGGCGCTGGCGGCCGTCGTCGTCTTCCAGATGACGCCGGTCTACAGCGCCTCGTCCCTCGTGCTCGTGGGCCAGCGCGAGAACAAGGTGCTTGATCAGGAGGCCCTGGTTGCGGGGCTCACGACCGACACCGCCACGATCGAAAATCAAATTCAGATCCTGCGCTCGAACGCGCTGGCCGAGCGCGTGATTACGAAGCTCAATCTCGCGCGCGTGGACGAGTTCGCGCGCGGGCAGACCTCCTGGACAAGCGCGCTGAACCCCGCGAGCTGGTTCGCGGCCGGCGAGCCCGAGCGGTCGCGCGCCGGGACGCTTCTGGCCAAGCCCGGGATGGATCCCGCGATCGTCAAGCGCTTCCTCTCGCGGCTGACGGTCGCCTCGCAGGGACGATCGTCCGTGATCCGGGTGACCTTCGAATCCTCCGACCGCGAACGGGCGGCGGCGATCGCGAATGCGATCGTGGCGCAGTACATCGAATCCCAACTCGAATCGAAGTTCAGCGTCGCCAAGCGCACGACCGACTGGCTGGACACGAAGCTCGCGCAGCTGACCGAAGAAGTGCGCAAGGCCGAGAACGCGGTCGAGCAGTACAAGGTCGACAACGGCCTTGCCGACGGCGGGGACGGCAAGACGTTGGCGGGCGAGCAATTGTCGGAACTGAACGCGCAGATCGTGCTCGCGCGCTCGAACCTCGCCGAGCAAGAGGCGAAGTACCGCCAGGTCAACTCGCTGCACAAGGCGGGCAGCAACGTGGATTCGATCGCGGCGGTCATCAACTCGCCGCTGATCTCGAACTTGCGCGGGCAGCAGGCGGACCTGCTGCGCAAGGAGGCGGAACTCGCCACGAAATACGGCGACCGCCATCCGCAGATGATCGCGCTGCGCGACGAGATGAAGAACCTCGACGCGAAGATCGGCGAAGAGGTGAAGCGCATCATCAAGAATCTTGCGAACGAGGTCGCGATCGCCAAGGCGCGGCTGAATTCGCTCGAAACCTCGCTCGGCGAAATCCAGGGCACGGCGAACACGCAAGGCCGCGCCTCGATCGGACTGCGGGAACTGGAGCGCGAGGCGCAGTCGCGCCGCAAGATTCTCGAAGAGTATCAGGCGAATTTCAAATCGACCGAGGGCAAAGAACAGATTCAGCGCGCCGACGCCCAGGCGCTGGGGACCGCCGCCGTGCCGAGCGAGCCTTCGTTCCCGAACAAGACGATGGCGATGGGCGTGACGCTGTTCGGCTCGACGATCGTCGGCATGTTGCTCGCGCTCATGATCGAGCGGCTGGACAACGGGTTCCGAACGGGCGTGGAGGTGGAGCGTCTGACGAGGCTCGCGAACCTTTCGGTCGTGCCTAAGCTGAAAGGCGTGAAGCTGGTGGCCGAACGCGTCGTGCACAAGCCGCTCTCGGCCTACAGCGAAGCCATACGGTCGGTGCATACGGGCTTGCAGCTCTCGAACGTCGATCACCCGCCGAAGGTCGTGCTCGTCACGTCCTCGGTGCCGAACGAAGGCAAGACCACCCTTGCGGTCAGTTTGGGGCGCCTTGCGGCGCGCGCGGAGCTTCGCGTGATCATCCTCGATTGCGACATGCGTCATCCGAGCGTGAGCGCGCAGTTCTCGCCGCGCCGTCCGCAGGCAGGCTTGGTCGAGGTGCTGGCCGGCCGTCGCGAATTCAACACCGTCGTGTTGCGCGATCCGATTTCACCGCTGCAATTCGTGCCGGTGGCGTCGGCGCCGGCGAACCCGGCCGATCTTCTGGCCTCGGGTGCGATGCGCAATGTGGTCGAGTTCCTGCGCCAGCACTACGACCTCATCATTCTTGACGCCGCGCCGATCCTGCCGGTCGCCGACACGCGTTTCCTGTCGCGACTGGCCGACAAGGTGGTGTATGCAGTGGCATGGGATCGCACGCCGCGCGAAGCGGTCTTGGGCGGCCTCCGGCTTCTGCGCGACGTGAACGCCGACATCGCAGGAACGGTGCTGACGCAAGCCGACATGCGGCGCCATGCGATCTACGGCTATGGGACGCCCGCGTACGGCTATGGAAACAAGTACACGCGATACTACGCCGAGTGAGGCCTTGATGGCGGGATTGATCGCGGCCTTCATCGCCGCCGCCGTGCTGATCTATGCCGCGGCGTTCGCCAAGCCCGCGTGGGAATTCGCCCAGGCCGAACCGCAATACGCCGAGGTGGCAAAAGGCAAGCTCGGCTCCGTCGTCGAACTGGATGCCTTGACCCAAGCGTTGCGCGCCTCGCCCTGGCGGGCCGACCTGAGCCGCGCGGCGCTGGTGCAGATGCTGACCGCCCAGCAGAGCGGCCTGGAATCGTTCCGTGCCATCACGCGGCTCTCGGCGGCGCAGCGCGACCTGAGGCTCGGGCTGGCGGCCGCGCCCGCCGACGTCTTCGCGTGGACGCGACTTGCGGTGTCGGAAGTTCGCTTGGGCAATGAACAGAAGGCGGGCGCCGCGCTGTCGATGGCGTTTAAAGTGGCACCCGCCGACCGCAAGCTTGCCGCCATGCAGTTCGATCTTGCGGTTGTGCTTTGGCACTACCTCGACAAAGAGGCGCGCGCGGCGCTCGAGCGGCGGCTCGCGTGGGCGGCACGATGGCCCGAGTTCAAGCGCACGCTCGAAGGGAATTCGGTCGCCGCGTTACGACAGCGTCTGGCCGCCCTGCGCAACGAACCTTGAATCAAAAGCCCCACTGAGGCTCCATCCTCAGCGGGGCTTTCGTGAGCTGGGATCTCACGTAGAACCAGGAAACCGAGAGCGCCGTGGGTGTTGGGTATCAACCACAGCAGGAAGAATGGGTCGGCTGCCCGGACAAGTAGAGAGTGTAAGCGCATCGTCCCATTTCGCTATGACTGCGATGCCGCTGTGGCTCAAGAATCGCTGCTGTGTGGCGGCAATGCCGCGGATTGTTTCCCTCTATTTCAGCTTTTCCCGCCTCAGGGGAACCGCCACCGTCGGTTTCGCGCGCTTGAGCGGTGCCTTAACAGAGCGTTGACGGCTGAGCACGCCTAACCGCGCTGTAACCGGCGACAGTGATAATGGCGAGGACGGCGGGGACTTTGCGATGAATCACGAGCGGCGCGCGCACAAGCGCTACGTCATCGACGGGCTGATGGTCGACCTTGCGGGCGTCTTGCACGAGACCGTGGACGTGTCGGCGCGCGCGGTCGCGCTCGTCGCCAAACCGGATGTCGACTACGACGATCTGAGGGGGCCCGCCCGCTTTGCCGGCCAAGGGGCGCTCGCATGCCCGATCGTGCAACTTCGCAAATTGGGCGCGCGTCAAGGACGCGTGGTGCTGCGCTATCTCGTCGACCGCGACGATTGGGAGCGCGTGCTGGCCGGCCACGACGTGCGCGCCGATATCGTTCCCCTCGAAGACGTGTTCGGGTAGCGGCGATGCGCAGGGTCCAACTCAAAGCGTTGCTTGCGGCAAGGCCCGCGTCGATCGTGTTCGACGGACGGGCGCGGGAGCTCGGGGGCGCCGAGGGCGAGGGAGCGCTCGCGCCCTTCTTCGAACACCCAGTGCTCAAGAGCGCCATGTTGCTGAAGTGCGTCGCACGGCTGGCGCAGAGCGCGAGCGCGCTCATCGTGCAGACGCGGCTCTACTTTCCCTTCGATCCGAAGGTACCCGGCAACGGCGGTATGTCGTTGCAATGCGATCATGATTTCGGTCCGCAGGCGCTGGAAAAAGCGTCGGGCATGCAGTTGGGCGGCGCGCGCATCGAGAACGACCTGCGGAAAATCGGCGTGCTGGCGAAGCTGCCCAGCTTTTCGCCGTTTCTGCTGCGCGACGCGTTCGAGAGGTCGGGCGTCGAGGCCGAGCGCCGGCACTTCCGCTTGAGCGACGCGGACGCGGCCGCGATGCGCGACGCGTTGAAAGCGAAGTTGAAGCCGTTGGCCGCAATGGCGCTGGCGCTGCCGCAGACGGCGCTCGGCGACGGGCGTCTCGACATGCTTGCGCGCAAGCTTTGGGAGCTCGACGATCCGGGCTTCCTGGGTCCGTTCGGTCAGGCGTTGAAGATTCCGGACGGCCAGACGATCGACGTGCTCTATGCGTGGATCGGCGTGTCGCATTTCCAGCGCGAGTTCGCCAAGCGTCAGCAGCGCATGCGTCAGCTGGCCGAATGGCTGGCGCCGAAGGCGGGCGCGGGCGAGGGCGTGCGCGAGGAGCAGCGCCGCCAGCTCGAGGCCGACCGCGCGCAGGTGCGCGACAGCCTGCGCCTGGCATGGACGCAGGCCGGCGCGATCGTCGAACGCTACGGCGCTTCGTACGATGCGTTGATCAACGAAAGCGATGCGCGGCCGTTCGTCGAGTATCTCGGCGGCGTGCGCGGCGACTTCAAGGCGCTCGGCGCGCGCCTTGCACTGATCGAACAATGCCTTTGCGTTTACGATGCGGTGGCTGGCGAGCCGCGCGGCAGCCAGCTTGCCGTCGAACTCGTGCAGGATTTGGCGGCAAGCACGCGCGACGGCGCCGATCCGCGCGACCTCGCGGCGGCCTGACGCCCTGGCGTGCGGGCGGCAAAGCATACTACAAAGGCAACAATGCTCGCGTCGCTTGCGAAGTCCGTTCTCTACAAAATTCCTCCGCGCAATTTCAGCGCGTTCGCCGGGCTGACCGTGCTTTACATGCACGGGCTTGTCCGCCGCCATACGGACGCGCGCGTGCAGCGGCTGCACATCACGGTCGACGAATTCCGGGCCACGATGACGGCGCTCAAATCGTGGGTGTCGTTCGTGTCGCTGGAGGAAGGTTTGCGGCTGCTTGCCATGGGCGCGACGCGCAAGCCGGTCGCGGTGCTGACCTCGGACGACGGCTATGTCGACAATCTGGAACTGCTCGCGCCATTGACGCGCGAGATGGGCATTCCGCTCGCCGTGTTCGTGAGCACGAACCACATCGAAACCGGCGCGCGGTTTCCGACCTATCTGACGCGCTGCTTTGCCTATCACGCGCCGGCCGGCAGCTACGCTCTGCCGGGGCTTGACGCACCGCTGCTTGTCGCGGACGACGATGCGGCGCGTGGCGCGGCGTCGGCGGCGTTGGGGGCGGCCGTCTATCGCCTGGATCAGGCGGGCGTGCGCAAACTGTGTGCGGCGCTGGTTGACGTTATGGGTGCTGCGCGCCAGGCGGAGCTCGACGCGACCTACGCCTCCGACAAGCCGATGAGCTGGGCGCAAGTGAAGGCGCTGCACGACGCGGGCGTCGAGATCGGTGCGCACGCGCACGACCATGCGATCCTGCACCGCGGCCAGCCGAAGGCGGAGATCGAACATCAGGTGCTGACCTCGAAGACGATGATCGAAGACAAGCTTGGGCGCTGCCGCTACTTCGCGTTTCCGGTCGGCAACGTCGCGCATATCGGACCCGAAGCGCTCGACACCGTGCGCAATGCCGGCTTCGACGCGGCGTTCTCGACGATCAACGGCACGCTCGCCGCGTCGAAAGACGAGTTCCTGCACCCGCGCGTGATGTTGCACCGGGCGAGCCGGGCGGACGCATTCAACTTCGCGTTTGTGAGCTTGCGCCACGACCGCGCGCTGGCCGGAAAACAGGCGGCAATCGCCAAGCCCTGAGGAAGACTCACACGGAGGCACGGAGACACAGAGCTTCGCGCTGTTCTCTGTGCTCTCCGTGGCTCTGTGTGCAAACGATTCGAAAAGTCGCCTCACGAAGGAACGTCCGGCGCCGCCGCAACGTCTGATCGCTGGCGGACGAGTTTGTGATCGGCGAGCGTCCCGCGATGCGATCGGTCGTTCTGGTTCTTTCCGCCTTCACGCTTTGCGCTTGCGGCGGCAGCCGTTTGCAGTTCGATCTTGCAGCGCCCACGGCCGTCTGCGGCGACGGGACGTTCAGCTATGCGCCGCGCAGCGAATGGCAATGCGCGGGCGCGGATGGCGTGAGACTTTCGCTCGACGGCGATCGTCACCGGCGGCCGCCGCGCTAGGCGCCTTATCCACAACCCTTCCGGCGAATCGCATCACACTGCACGCGCACGGACGTTGACCCGCGGGCGCGGCGCGCGCCCCTATGGCCGCCAGAACAAGAATTCGCACTGCACGGGTCGATGAAGCATTGGCGGATTGCGGGCAAGCGCGTTCAGACGGTGGAGCTCTACCTCTATCTGCTGGCGACCGTCGTGACCGGTATGGCGTTCGTGGTCGCGGCGTATGTGCGCGCGTGGGCGACGCCGCTGGTCTTCACCGCGCCCTACACGCCGGCGTTCGGCGACGCGTTGCTGATGGTGGCGGGGGCGATGATCCCGAAGATGCTGATGCGCGTTTACGAGCACCGGACGGCGGCGAGCCGGCTGATGCATCTGCAGCTGCACGTGACGGCGGCGATGCTGTTCTTCTTCGCGATGATCCTGTTGTTCTATTTTCAGCCGGGGACGCGGATTCCGATTTCGATCGTGCTGATCTTCATCGCCGTCGATTTGGCGGCGGCCGTGATCTTGATGCCCGCGCACTACTATCTGGCGCGGGCCGCCGCGCGCGACCGCACGATCGCGGTGATGGCGGACGAGGCGGTGTTCGAGCGGTTGGCGCAGCATCGGCTGGCGAAGTCGACGCATCCGGCGGCGTTCGAGCGGCTGTCGCGCGAGGAGTTGCCGAAACTGTTCGAAGAGGCGGGCGCGGAGGCCGGCGACAGAGCCCGGCAGATCGAACAGATCGTGCTCGACCGCGCGTCGAGCGCGAACCTGCCCGATTGGACGGAGCTTTTGAAGGCGCGCGACGCGGGCGTTCTGATCCAAACGCCGGAGGCTTTTCTCGAGAGCGAGTTCGGCGAGGCGCTGACCGACGAGGACGCGGCCTACGACATCATCATGGCCTCGTCCTCGAACTGGAACCAGTTGCGCATCGCGGTGAAGCGCGTGTTCGACTGGTTCGTGGCGTCGGGGCTTGCGCTCGCGCTGCTGCCGGTCGCGGGCCTGGTCGGGCTTGCGATCTGGCTCGAGGACCGGGGCCCCGTGTTCTATCAGCAGCTGCGCGTCGGGCTGAACGGGCGCGTGTTCCGCATCCTGAAGTTCCGTTCCATGGTGATCGACGCGGAGAAGCTCGGGCCCCAATCGACCGAGATCGGCGATCCGCGCGTGACGAAGGTCGGCCGCTTCATCCGCCGCACGCGGCTCGACGAGGTGCCGCAGCTCATCAACGTGCTGAAAGGCGAGATGAGCATGGTGGGCCCGCGCCCGCAGACGCCCGACAACGTCGTCGCCTGGGGCCAAGCGAACCCGCTCTATCAGCTGCGCCATCTGGTGAAGCCGGGCGTCACCGGCTGGGCACAAGTGCGCTTCGCCTACGTCGCGACGCCGGAAGACGCGAAGATCAAACTCGCGCACGATCTGTACTACGTGAAGAATTATTCGCTGGTGCTGGATCTGCTGGTGCTGATGCTGACGCCACGGATCGTGTTGGCGGGGTTGGGGGGGAGATGATCCTTCGAGCAATGTCGCACTCTCTAGGTTTTGGGCGCGGCAGGGGAAGTGGTTTTGGGCTGCCGGAGTTCGCTGCGATTACCCTGCTTGTTGCGCTCTACTCGTACTCGATCAACTACCTCTTCGGTCAGGGTTGGACATTCCTCCAACCGAACTATGCCTACGCAACGGTCTACGTGTTAGGCGCTCTGACTTACGCCACAAGCGTAGCCGCGAGGCGAGGAGTCATCGGTCATTCCGTGCTTCTGTGCGTCCTCGCAGTTCTATTCGTCCTGATGGCGCTTCAATTTCTGATTCTTGCTATCCCTGCTGAAGGCATCGGACTCTTCTTTGGCCGGCTTCATTTCTTGCTGACCATGGTCGCCGCGATCGCGATTCTGTCGGGTTGTGCACACTTCCAGACGGTCGTTGGAACGCTTGGGCTTGTGGTGCTGGTCAGCTGTGGCGTGAACTTATTTGAGTTCCTGTTCGCCGGGTCCCTGATCAACTGGATGAGCACTGTTCCCGGTCGTGCCGCGGGGTTCTACGAGAACGCGAACGATTCAGCGATGTTCATTGCTATGGCAATTCCCCTTGTCGCGCTTAATCTTCGCAGTGGAAGCCGCTACGCGTTCTACTTGCTCACGTTCGCTGGCACATACGTGACGTTTAGCAGGGGTGGCCTCGTGACCTGGGCACTTCTTGTTGCCTTGTCAGAGATGTCTGTTGGCGGCCGGCGAAACTGGGCTGTACGTGCTTCGGTTGGCGGACTCATCACGTTCTGTGTTGTTGGGGCTCTCTCTCTCTTCAGTGCGGACCTCTCAAGAGCGACCACCGAGGTTCTTTGGCCATACCTGGATGCTAATACGAGCGCGCGCATTGAATTCTTGAGCAGAGAGTCAACGGACGAGCGCATGGCCGTCCTACAGCGAGGATGGGACGCCTTCACATCCGCCCCAATATTCGGTCAAGGCATAGGGTTCACCCACGCGTGGGAGCTCAAGGCGTCCGTGCACAACATGATCGTGCTGATGCTGGCCGAAATGGGTCTCATTGGTGCGTTCTGGTATTCGCTATTTCTGCTCTCAATTGGATTGTACCGAGCGCCGTTTGGTCCGATCGCATTCGCGACCATTCTGACAACGGGGTTGTTTTCGCACAATCACCTTGAGAGGCCTGCCGTGGCGATCGTTGTTGCGCTGTACGTTGTTGCTTCACGACGTAGCGCGGCGACTGATGCGCGGCAGTTCTTAAAGCGCACACAGATTGGACGCTGAGTATGGGCAGTGCCGCCCAGAGCAGAATGGTCCGCTCCATAGTCCTAGTCGCTACCTATCTGGTGATCGCGAAGGCACTCGGCGCGGGACGAGAAATTTTGTTGGCGGCCAAGTTCGGTACCGGCGAGGTTATGGATGCCTATCTCTTCGTCTGGAATCTCGCCAATTGGCCGATTTCAGTGTGGCTTAGCACGCTAACGGTCGTAGCCGTGCCGCTCCTTGTACAGTCCAAAGTAGGACCACCGGGATCGTCAGAGCGGTTCCTGCGCGAGCTGGCATTGCTATCCTTCGCAATCGGTGCCGGACTGGCCGCTGTGCTCGTGTTGACAGTATACGCAACTCCGACGATGGCTCCGGCGCTGTTCCCCCCGGGCACAACTCGCGAACTCACATCTATGGCTCTGCCAATGAGCCTGCTGCTACCCGCCGGACTGGTCATTGGAGTATTCGCTGCTCGATGCATATCGCTGGAGCGTCACACGAGCACGTTAGCGGAGGGAGTTCCGGCGTTAGTTGTCATACTGTTTGTTGTAGGCTTTCAGGACACAGGCAGCGCATCCCTTATCTGGGGAACGGTGATCGGGTACATCGCGCATGCCGTCGCCTTGGCTTACATCATACCTCGAACCGACCTGAAGATTGCGCGCACAGCAGGACAGTCGCGGTCACAGCTTTGGGCTCCGTTTCGGTCAGGCTTTTGGGCAATCGTCGTCGGTCAACTCATTCTCAGCGGCACATCTGTTATTGATCAGTTTGTGGCCGCGCATTTGGGGCCAGGCGCTATATCGGAACTGGGTTATGCCAACCGAGTCCTGGCTCTTGTCATTGGCCTCGGCACCACCGCTGTTGCACGAGCAACGTTACCTGTGCTCTCGGCTCTTCAGAGCTCAAGCGAAATCGGAAGAGTGGCGCAGTGGTTTGCTGGCCTTTTGTTTGTCATTGGAGCTGTCGCTATCGTCCCTTTGTGGTTGATCTCGCCCTGGATCGTCGGCCTCCTGTTTGAGAGAGGAGCGTTTGGTCCTAGGGAAACCGAGGCAGTCTCCGACATATTGAAGGCGGGGTTTCTGCAGATACCGTTCTACTTCACAAGCTTGATCGCCGTACAAGCTTTGGCTGCTCGCGGCCAGCACAACAGAATTCTCCAGATCGCTCTCCTAAACGTGGCGGTCAAGGTGGCGGGGAACTTGCTCTTCGTGCAAGCCTACGGGCCGGCGGGCATCATGCTCGGCACCGCGATGATGTATGCGTCAGCGACGGTCCAGGCTTGGTATTTTGTTGTGCGCGTAGAGAGGCAATGAGGAGCACCGACAACGGCGGCGATGGAGCGCGAGTGCTGCTCCTGATCTCGTCGCTCATGGGCGGTGGCGCGGAGCGGGTTGCGGTGAACCTTGCGAATGACTGGGTGCGCCAAGGAAAAGTAGTGAAGGTCGTCACACTGGATTCGACGAGTAGCGATTTCTACACTCTAGATCAACGCGTAGGGCGCGCCGCGTTGGAATTGATGAATCCAAGCGCCGGCCCCTTGCGGACCATTGGGAATAGTTTGGCCCGCATTCAAGCGATCAGGCGGGAGCTCTCAACCTTTCGACCGGAAGTTGCGATTGGGTTCATGACAGTATCGAGCGTGCTACTTGCGATCAGCGCGTTAGGTCTTGGATGCCGCACCGTCGGAACGGAGCGTAGTCATCCGCCCGCAACTCCTTTAGGTCCTGCGCGGGAACTGGCTCGGCAACTTTCATATGGTGCGCTGGATGTGGTCTTGGCACTTACGGACCAGAGCGCCAAATGGATAAGGGACAACACGTTTGCAAGAAGGGTGGAAGTCATACCGAATGCGGCGCGGTGGCCGTTGCTTGTGCAAGATCCGGTCGTCAGTCCAAGCACGGTATGCAAGACGGGCCGCGAAATCGTACTTGCGGTGGGGCGTCTTGATCCAGTGAAGGGTTACCCGGACTTGTTCGAAGTTTTCGCGCGCCTAGCGCCCAGGTTTCCCGGATGGGATTTGGTAGTTCTGGGCGAGGGTGCCGAGCGCGCCAGGCTTGAGGAGGAACTGCGTAGGCGCCAGCTGGAGCAACGGGTGTTCATGCCGGGCATCGTCGGTAACGTAAGCGACTGGTATCAACGCAGCTCGCTCTACGTGATGACGTCGAAGTTCGAGGGTTTCCCCAATACGCTGGTAGAAGCAATGTCTTGCGGTTTGGCCAGCGTAAGCATGGACTGTGACGTTGGTCCAAGGAATATCATTCGTAACGGTATCGACGGCGTGCTGGTGCAGAACGGCAGCTTGGATGCGCTTGAGCGTGAACTAGATGCTCTGATGAGAAACGCTGATCTGCGATCGAGATACGGCACGCGGGCAGTGGAAGTCCGAGAGCGGTTCGGACACGCTCAGATTCTAGCGCAGTGGAACAACCTCATTCAGGGGCTGATAGCGGGTACGTCGAGGAGACGACCGACGTGAGGGTGGCGCACGTCATAACGGGACTCAACACCGGGGGCGCAGAAATGATGCTGTTGAAGCTCGTGAGCGCCAGCACTTCAGAGGCAACGCATAGAGTGTTTTCTCTTGGCTCCACCGGAACAATGGGGAGGCGCTTCGAGGAACTCGGAGTGCATGTGGAGGCGCTCGGGCTGCGTCCGGGTCGATTGTCCATCTCAGGAGCTTACAGGCTTTGCCAAGCGATGAGACGCTTTGGGCCGGATATCGTACAAGGTTGGATGTACCATGCTAACCTCGCAGCACTGGTAGCGACCTGGCTGGGACGGCGCCGGTGGGCGCTGGCTTGGTCGGTGCGATGCACGATCGACCCCCAAGGCTCGGAGAAAGCGTTAACCCGACTCGTGGTGCGCCTGTGCGCGGCGCTTTCAAACATCCCATACGCAATCGTCTACAACTCGGATCGTTCGCGACAACAGCATGAGTCGCTGGGATACCGTGACGATCGCTCGAGGGTGATCCCCAACGGCTTTGATACGAGCAAGTTCTGTCCGAGCGATGCAACCAGAGCCTCGGTGCGCGAGGCGCTTGGTATTCGTCCTGACGAGAGACTTGTTGGCCTCGTAACGCGCCTCGACCCCATGAAAGATCAGCGGTCCTTTCTGCGGGCGGCGGTTCAAGTTTTGGAGCTGTATCCAAGCACCAGGTTCGTGTTGGCAGGTCGAAACGTCCCTTCGTTACAATACGCAGACGAAGAGGCGCAGACGTTGATCGCGAAGCTTGGCGGCAACGTCAAGCTACTGGACGAACAGGAGTGCGTTTCCACTCTGCTTAGTGCGCTGGATGTCTTTGTGCTCAGCTCAGCCTACGGTGAAGGCTTTCCCAATGTCGTCGGAGAAGCAATGGCATGTGGCGTCCCTTGTGTTGTAACCGATGTTGGGGATTGCGCTTCCATAGTGGAGGGAACCGGCGTCGTTGTACCGCCACGCAATTCGGGCGCACTTGCTGAGGGGATAGGCTCTCTACTCGGAAGGAGCGACGTGGAAAGGCGGCTAATGGGCGCAGCTGCGCGGCAAACGATTGAGCGCCGATTTTCCGTCGAGAAATGCAAGCTCCAGTTTGAGGGCGTCTGGCACGCGGCGGTCAAGAGCGTGCGGAGAGCGTAGAATGTGTGGGATCGCGGGCTTCTTCTCACCTCACCATCGAGTCGATGCGAATGCCGCTATCGTCGCAATGACCAACGCCATTCGCCATCGCGGGCCTGATAGCGGCGGCTATTGGCATGACGGCAACCACGGCATCAGTCTCGGGATGCGTCGCCTCGCGGTCGTCGACCTGTCACCAGCCGGCGCACAGCCCATGCAATCGGAGTCAGGACGGTTCGTGATCGTCTTCAACGGCGAGATTTACAACCACAAGAAGCTACGAACGCAGTTGGAGGCCGAGCGGCGAGCGCCGAAGTGGAAGGGGCATTCGGACACCGAGGTGTTGCTGGCGGCGATTTCCGCTTGGGGGCTCGAAAGAGCACTTCAGGCGGCCAATGGTATGTTTGGCCTCGCGCTTTGGGATCGGACAACACAAATTCTGCGCCTAGCGTCCGATCGTCTTGGCGAAAAGCCCCTGTACTTTGGAAGCAGTGCCGGCACATTCGCATTTGCGTCCGAACTCAAAGCGCTCAGGCAGTACCCAGGTTGGGAGCCGACCGTTGATCGTGGCGCCCTGAGCCTTCTGATGCGTTACGGTTACATTCCTTCGCCGTACAGTATTTTCGCCGGTGTAAGGAAACTCGATCCCGGAACCATCGCCACCATTGTCGTGCGAGGCGAACGAACCGTCGAGCCAAGGGTAGAACGCTACTGGTCAGCGCGAGAAATGGTCGAACGTGCGCGATCAAGCGAACTGGCGATCAGTGAGGCGGAGGCCCTTGATCAGTTCGAAAGTGTATTCACCGACGCCGTCGGCATGCGGATGGAAGCGGACGTGCCGCTGGGTGCGTTCCTGTCGGGAGGCTATGACTCCACCGCGGTCGTTGCCACCATGCAGCGGCAGAGTTCGCGTCGTGTGCGAACCTTCACGATCGGATTCAGCGAACCAAAGTACAACGAAGCACCCTTCGCTGGTGAAATCGCCCGACACTTGGGAACAGATCACACCGAATTGTACGTTTCTCCGGCAGAGGCGATGCGGGTCATCCCAAGCCTGCCAAGCCTCTACGACGAACCTTTCGCCGACAGTTCTCAGATTCCGACCTTTCTCGTTTCGCAACTCGCACGGCGTCACGTAACCGTCGCTCTTTCCGGTGACGGCGGTGATGAGCTGTTTGGTGGCTACAATCGCTATTTCCTGGCATCAAAAATCATGCCTGGCTTGACGGCTGCCCCATACCCACTGAGGCGGCTGACGGCCAACGCCATTCGAGCGGTCGGCTCAAAGGGGTGGGATGGACTTTACAACTTCCTGACGATTGGCCGTGGCCGAATGCTGGTGGGCGACAAAGCGCTCAAGTTCGCGGAGTTGTTGTCTGCGCCGTCGAAGCTCGCTGGGTATCACCAGTTGGTCAGCTCTTGGCAGCCGTTGGAACGCGTTGTCTCGGGTGCGGAGTTACCACCCACGTTGCTCGATGACGCATCTTCGATGCCAAGCGGTTTGAGTTTCGTCGAACAAATGATGTTCCTGGACTTGGTCACCTACTTGCCCGGCGACATTCTCACCAAGGTCGATCGCGCGACGATGGGCGTTAGTCTGGAAGGGCGGGTTCCGTTCCTTGACCCACGGGTGGCGGAGTTTGCTTGGCGGCTGCCCCTGTCGCAAAAGGTTCGCGGCGGCGAGGGGAAGAGAATTCTGAAGCAGTTCGTTCATCGCTTTGTACCGCAGACCCTGATGGACAGGCCGAAGACCGGATTTGGAGTGCCGATCGGGCGATGGCTGCGTGGTCCCCTGCGCGAGTGGGCGGAGTCGCTGCTTGGGCGAAGCGAAATTAGCGCTGCAGGCTTCTTCGACGCAGACCTCGTGGTCGCGCATTGGGAGCAGCACGTGAGTGGGCGGCGGAACTGGGAGTCGAAGTTGTGGCCGTTGCTGATGTTTCAGGCATGGCTTGAGGAGACAAAGCACGCAACGTCGACTGCGCCACAAGAGTCGCATCGAAGCGTCTCCGCGCTATGACGGCGCTCGCGGCTGACATCTGACGTCGTTGCTCGGCGTTACGCGCTAGCTGCAGTTGGGCGGACGCCAGTTCCTCTACACTTCTCGAATTGACGAAGAGCCCATTAATGGCCGCGCGAACGACTTCCCTGCACCCAGGCACATCCGTCGTGATCACCGGCCGGCCCATCGCCATCGCTTCCAGTACCGTGCGCGGCGTGCCTTCGCGGTAGGACGGCAACACGAAGACGTGGCAGCCGGCGATCCAGGGGCGGACGTCGTCGACGGCGCCGGCGTATTCGATCACGCCTTCGCGCACCCAGGCGTCGACCTCGGCCGGTTTGACCGCGGTCGGGTTCGGGTCGAAGGGGCCGACGAGCACGAAGCGCGCGGCCGGGTGCTCGCGCTTCACGCGCCGCGCGGCCTCGACGTATTCGTAAACGCCCTTGTCGCGCAGCAGGCGTGCAATCATCAGGAACGTGATCGGGCCCTCCGGCATCGGGGCGGGGCGGAAATGGTCGAGGTCGACGCCCGAACCGTTCACCAGACCGACGCGCTGATGCGCGCGCGTCAGTCCCAGGCGCGCAAACGCGTCGCGGTCGTCCGGGTTCTGGAAGATGACCGTGTCGGCAAAGCGCAGCGCCGCGCCGTATGCCGCGCGTGCGGCGAGGTTCACGGCCCGGCGCTTGGCGCGCGCGGCCAGGCCCTCGTTCGGATCGTCGGTGAACGCATAGCCGAGCCCGGTGATCATCGCCGCGCGGCGCGGCACGTTCGCAAGCCGCGCCGCGATCAGGCCGTAGACCACGGGCTTGATCATGTAGGCGAACAGAAGATCGGGCCGCACGGTCTTCATCAACGTCGTGAACGCACGAAGCGTCCGCCAATCCGACAGCGGGTTCAGGCCCGCGCGCTCGATCGGCACGTCGAAATAGCTCACGCCGCGCGCTTGGAACCACGCGTCGAAGGCGGCATCGAAGCCCGCGCCCGCGGCCGTCACCCGGTGGCCCGCGGCCAGCATCGCTTCGATCAACGGCCCGCGGAAGTTAACCAGCGTCTTCGGGTCGTTGCCGAGAATCAGTATGTGCATGCGCGGAGTCTGGACGGGCGGGAGTCGTGGCGTCACGCACGCGGTGCGCACGTTTCTGTGCACGCTCACGTCAAACGCGTGGACGGGCGATGCGGCGTGTTCGCACGAGCGCGTGGATGCGCGTGGCGGTGAGACTTGCGCGCGCGGTCGTGCATGCGTGCACGCGCGCCGCGTGGGTGCGCGCGACGCGCCTGTGCATGACGCGAATTTTCCGTTGCAGGTTCGCCTGTGACGCTCTTTAAGAAGGACCATAACGTCAAGAAAGAAGGCCAGGGTGAATTTCCGTGCGCCCGCCTGCCCCCGCGACCACCCGCGGGGCGCGGCGGGCGCTTTTTTTTGGCGTGCGACGTCGACTCTCGGTACCGGTTGACGGCGGCGCACGCATCGCGGACATTGCGTCCCCGTCTCAACCAAGACGCGCGAGGGGTTCAAGAAAAAGAAGATGAAGAACGCGACCATCTGGCCGCGCCTGATCGCCCAGTACCGCAGACGTAACACGTTGACCCAGGGCGAGTTTGCGCTGCGTTTCGGCGTCACCCAACAAACCGTCTCGCGCTGGGAGGCGGGCGTTCAGGCGCCGCACCTGGAGGCGCAGGCGACGCTGCGCGCGGCGTTGGGGCTCGGCGCCATTTCGGACTCCGACGCGTGGATTGCGCGCGTCAACGAAACCTTCGGTACCGAAACCTTGTTCGACACCGAGTGGCGGGTCGTGGCGATCAGCGAGTCAGCACTGAAGTTTTCGGGCCTGACGCGGGCGCAGGTGATCGGCCGGCGGATCAGCGAACTCGTCGCCATGCGCGAGGTCGGGCCGCAGCTCGAGCAGCTGCCGATCTTCGACGGAAACTTCCGCGCGCTGAAGGTTTCGTCCGACGTGCGCCTGCCCTCGGCCCGGCTGCGCCGCGACGCCGACATCTGGCTCGTGCTGACGAGCGACGAAAAGCTCTACGCCCACATCGCCGCCTACGACACCGCGACGCCGCAGGCCTATAGCGGCCCGGTCGGCACCACCGTGCTCGGCATTCACGCCGTGCTGCTCGACGGGTCGATCGTCGACATCGGGGGAAGAGCGGTCGCGCTATGACGACGTCGCCGGATCAACTGTCTGCACCGCTCTCGTCGCGGGAGGTGGCGCAGGTGCGCGCGCAGCTCGCGCGGCTGACCTCCGTGCACGAGCTCGATCTCGCGCAGGTCGCCGATCTGCTCGGCGAACCCGCGGCCGC
The DNA here is from genome assembly GCA_964561925.1 of uncultured Flavobacteriaceae bacterium. GTDB lineage: Bacteria > Pseudomonadota > Alphaproteobacteria > Micropepsales > Micropepsaceae > SZUA-430. Next base: position 44,854 of record CAZLRW010000007.1, on the reverse strand, counting down.
GGTCGAACTCTACGCCTCGGGGCATGCGGCGCCGGCGCGCGCGGTTGCGGCGGCGGTCGAGGCGTTGGCGCTGCGGATGGCGCACGGCTCGCTCGCCGCGTGGAAGCGGCGCGTGGCGGCGAGTTCGGGCTATGAACTTCTGGTCGACCGGACGCTCACGATCCTGGCCGTCAACGGCGCGGCGCCGGGGCCGGCGAAGCGCACGACGCAGGGCGTGCTCGACCCGTCGCTGTTCATCGGGCGCAAATACAATTCGATCCTGCCCTCGCTCGACTGCACGTTGATCGAAACGCACGGCAACGGGATCGACGACCTTGTCACGATCGGGTTCTTCGACGGCAAGATCCGCTGCGTGCGCTTTTGCGCGGAGATGAATATCGGCACGCTGGTGCGCACGGGCGTGCGCGAGTTCTGGCCGGTGGAAACCGCGGACGCGGGCATCGTCGCGCACTGCATCCTGCACGACCGCAACGACGTCGCGCCGTTGCTGACGCGTCCCGGCATTCACGTGCACTGGCGCGAGATCGTGCGCGCCGGCGCGGATGATTTCGAGTAATCGCGGGTCACGCGCGTATACGCGGACGTTCGCCCGGCAGTGTTAGAATTCGTTCAACTCCTTCGGCTAATCCGGTCGTGCGCGCGCCGCGTAGACAGGCGCGTGACGAAAGTCTCGAACGCCGGAGATGTGCCGTGCCGCCAAGCCCGATCAGATACCTGCCGCCCGAAACTGCGCGCGACGAGGTGCACGTCCAGTGCCTTGCGTATTGGAACCGGCTGCGCGCGGGGCGCCGCTTTCCCGCCCGCCGCGACATCGATCCGATCGCGTTGAAACCTTTCCTGCCGTGGCTGCACATGTACGATGTGTGGGAGAACGACGGGTTCCGCGTGCGACTGTTGGGCAGCGAGATGGTGCGGCTTGCGGGCGGCGACCTGACCGGCGCGACGGGCGGCCCGGGCGATGCCGACCCGAAGATCGACCGCGCCGCCGCCGTTCTGGCGGAAGTCGCGCACGGCGGCGCGCCGGTGCTGACGAGCGTGGAGGCGTCCGCCCTCGCCGGCGCATGGCACACGCAACTCGACACGCTCTGGCTGCCGCTCTCAGAAGACGGCGTGCGGGTGGACACGGTACTCGCGGCGACGGCGGCGCACGAGATTTTGGATTTTGTGGAGGTTGGGTAGGGCAGCTGTCTTTGGGTATTTGCGAGTTTGGTTCGCCTCGCGGTTCTTAGGTGCAGCGCAATTCGTGTCGTGTCCCCGTATTCCCTGGCTTCTTCAGCCCAATTTGTTCATTCTCGGCTGCGAAAGACGAGTTCGTAAAGCGCCTGGAACGCAAAAAAACCGGCAATCGAAACGAGCGACCACAAAATCACGTTCGGAAACGGGGGCCCCCTACCTGCCAAAACGCCGCCAAGAAGGGCAAATGCGAAACTGCAAATCCAGGCGAAAGCCGCCCGGGCCAACGGGCGCGAGCGACTGACCACCCAGGCATAGGAGGCGAAGACCAGCCACAACAAACTGGAAACGTGCTCCCAATAGGGAGCAGCGTCAAACATGCTGTCTCCCCAAATCTGATCTAGCCACCCGTCGTATATTTCCAGAGTGTCATCAAGGACAGGATGCAAATCAACGCCCCAGGCATCGCGCGCCAAGCCGGCTGCCGAAACTATTCCGGTAACAACGGCAAAAACCAACGCTGTTTTGTCACCGACGTCCATCGCGAAATGATGATCCATGTTTCAGTCCAAGATCAAATGTATAAGCGCACCAGTCTTGTTGCGGTAAAGCCTGCTGAGATCGGCGTGCGAGGTACGCTAGACTCGTACACAACGCCTGTCAGCACTTGGTTTTGAAGCGACGGGTTCCGCGTGCGCTTGCTGGGCAGCGAGATGGTGCGGCTTGCGGGCGGCGACCTGACCGGCGCGACGGGCGGCCCGGGCGATGCCGACCCGAAGATCGACCGCGCCGCCGCCGTCTTGGCGGAAGTCGCCCACAGCGGCGCGCCGGTGCTGACGAGCGTGGAGGCGTCCGCCCTCATCGGCGCATGGCACACGCAACTCGACACGCTCTGGCTGCCGCTTTCAGAAGACGGCGCGCGGGTGGACACGGTGCTCGCGGCGACGGCGGCGCACGAGATTTTGGATTTTGTGGAGGCGGGGTAGGTCAACGGCCGTACATGGAGACGAAAGTCGACAAAGATTGCGCGCAAAGTTCAGATAGTTCATCCTGCCTGCGCGTTCTGGCTCTGTTTCTCGTACTCACCGGATATCCGCTTAGCTTGCTCGGCGCAAAAACTTCAACAGCGAGTACGCCGCAATAAGCGTGTCAACGGCGACCGCAAGCGTGACTGTCACTAGCATTACGGTCGTTACGGACCGAGGAGTTAAATTTCCTAAGCAGCCGACTAACTCTGAAAACGGGCATCGCTCAATGAATGTAATTAAGTTGTAAAATTCTCCTCCGTAATATGTCAACGTATAAGCTATAAAAACTGATCCCATGGCAATTTGCATTGCTGATGTCAGTCCGACATATTTCTTCCACCTTCGCAATAGAAAAAATATCAGTAAACTTGTTGCTACAATCCATATTACCCAGTCCGGTGAGTGCATTGCGTGACCTTTTGGTGTCTACTGGTTCATATCGCGAACGACTGGTATAGAATCGCGCGAAGCTGGCTGACGGCGGATCTCAGAGAACACGGTCGTCGGCTCGCTTCCGCCCGAGTTTTCGTGCGCGTGCGCGGTGTCCCAGAAGCCCGGCAAGCGGCGCCAGTGCGCGGACGATTAGGCGCAGCGCGAACGGTTCCGGCCGGATCGCGTCGCGATATTCGGTGAAGATCGCCGCCGCCATCAGCAGGTTCGGGCGGCTCTCACCGGCTTTGGCGAGCGCAAACAGCGCGCGCAAGAACGGTAGCGCGTGCGAGGCGGGCTGACTATCCTCGATGACGACGGCCGGAACATCGCTTTCGTTCCATTGATCGTGGACGACGCCTGCGGGCGCGACGGCACTTTCTCCGGCTTGCAGAACGCGAAGCGCGGTGGCGACGCGCACGTGCAGCGCGCCGGATTCGACGAAGAAGGTCTGGCTGGCACCCGGGTGCGCGTGTGCCCCGGCGATCCTGCCCCCGGGTGCGAGGCTGAAGCGCATCCGCGCGCGCTGACCGTTCGCGTCGCTTGGCGCCTCGAGGACTTCGATGCGCTCGCCCGTCACGGGGTTTTCGAGCACTTCGACCGGCATCGCGGCTTTCCGGCGGATCAGCGCCGCGCGCGCTTCAGGACGTCGCGCGTGCTCGTCTTGAACGCGTCGGCGGCGGCGCCCATGAGCGCGCGCGGCGCGGCGACCGGCGTTGCGCCGCCGCGCGGCGGTTCTGCGCTTGCGACCAAGCCTGCGGTGCCGGTCGGCGTGTGCGTGTCGATGACGATTTTGATGTCGCCGGCCTCTGCCGCGACTTGATCCTGCCGCACCGAGCAGTGCGTCATGTACGAGTTTCCCGGAACTGCCTGGAGCATCATCTCGAACTGAAGCTGCATCGTCAGGGTCTCGCGCGTGGCGGTCACGAGCACGGTGGCGCGGCCGATCGTGCGTTCGCCGCGCGCTTCGTGCGAAGCCTTGATCGTCAAATCCTTGACCTGAACCGTGTTGTCCGAGGTTAGGATCGTGCGCCAGAATTCTTCGGTCGCTTGCTCGACCACGAGCTTGTTCAACTCGGCCTGCGTCAGCTCCTTCGTGTGCTTGACCTCTTGGCTCATCAGCAGGCACACGCCGGCCGTCGTCTCCCGGCGCGGCGACAGCAGCGCAAGATCGAGCGGGAACTCGCCACCCGGTTCCTTCGTCCAGCCCTCCGGCACGTCGACGGTGAAACCCTTCGCGTTGTCGGTGTAGGGCGCCGCGCTCGCGGCGGCGGCGAAACACAAGGCGGCGGCGCTGATCAGAAGGCGGTGCATCGTCAAGGACCCCAATCGTTGTCGGCATGGCGCAACGATGCGAGCCCTCGCGTCGTGCGTGCTGCCGTTGGGCAGCGCTGTGCTGCATGTAGCATAACGGGCGGGTGGGCAACCAGTGCGGGACCGCACACACGCCGCGAGCGAACCCGGCGGCAGGCGGCGGCGTTCAGCGAGAGACGCGGTGGGTTGGTGGGGGACACTATGCGTCGCGGTCGACGCTGACGTTTGCGTGCCGCGTGCCTGCTGCAGCAGCGCGTCGGTTGCAGGTGCGAACGATTTCTCTCCTTGCCGCCAAAAATTTCACTGCGCAGGGCTTGCGGAGTTGGCGTTCGCGCCCCATCTCCCGGCCCCATCGCAACGGCCCAAGAGGAGACCCGTCTTCATCGCATAGCGCCATCGTTTGCACGTCACCGTTGGTCGAAGTCCAAAGTCATGCGCGTGGCGAACTCCCACGCGATAAGGAGACTGCTATGTTTGAAGGTCAGGTCGCACACACTATCGACGGTCTGGAACTCGCCGAAGCCGTCAGCGACGGTGCGCTCACCGTCTTTCCGCTCTTGGGTGCCGACAAACCCGGGCCGTTCTATCTCACGCTCGACGAGCATTGGCCAAGAACCTTGCCGAGGTGAACGAAGTGTCGGCCGAGGGCCGGGTGCCGGAACTCTTCTTCGAGAACAAGGGCGACGACCCGATCCTGCTCGTCGACGGCGAGATCTTGGTTGGGGCCAAGCAGAACCGCGTTTTGAATCTGTCCATTCTGGTCCGGCCGAAGTCGCGCATCACGATTCCGGTCTCGTGCGTGGAGCAAGGGCGCTGGTCGTCGTCGCGCGCGAACTTCACCAGCGCCGATCATGCGATCTTCCCGGCGGCGAAGGCGCGCAAGGCCGAACAGGTGTCGGCGAACCTGCGGATGAGCGGCAAGCGCGCGTCGGACCAGAGCGCGGTTTGGCGCGACGTCGAAGAAAGCCTCGCCAAGGTGGGCGCGCCGTCGCCGACGCGGGCGGTGAACGCGGCCTACGAGCATCGCCGCGAGCATCTCGAGAAGGCGGTTGCCGCCGTGCGTCCGCTGGAGCATCAGCGGGGCGCGGTCTATCTCGTCAACGGCAGGCTTGCGGGGATCGAGGTGTTCGACAAGGCCGCGACCTTCGCCAAACTGTCGCCGAAACTCGCGCGAAGCTATGCGCTCGACGCGGGTCTCGACGGCGAGGCGCGCAAGGCGGACCCGCTGGTGGTGAGCCTCACGCTCGCCCGGCTGAAGACGCTGAAGGTCGAGGCGTATCCGGGCACCGACCTCGGCCACGACCTTCGCCTGGCCGATGAGGCTTTGAGCGGAGCGGCGCTGGTGGCGGACGAAGCTGTGCTGCATTTGGAAGCGTTTGCGAAGAGCTGACGGGCGCCGCGTGGCCAACGAACGCCTCCGTCAAGGTGCTGGATCCGTGAGCTTGCGCGTCTTAACCCACGCGGCGACGGTTTCGCGGTAGCCGGGGACCAGGCGCTCGGATTTGCGGCCGGGCCAAGGTTCCATGAGGCCGTGGCCGGCGTTCGGATAAACCACGAGTTCGATGGGGCTACCGGATGCTTGGAGGTTTCGCAGGATTGTGATCGTGGCGGCGGCGGGGGTGGACGTGTCGGCGCCGCCCAAGAGCCAGAGTTGCGGCGTCTTCAGACGTTCGAGTGTCGGGCGCGGGTCGTAGGCGAAGGAGACGTCCTTGTCCAAGGCGCGGCCGATGACGGGGCCGATCCAGCCGGCGGCGAAACTTGGGATCTGCAAGAGCACGCCGGTGTAGCTGGTCGACGGCAGGCTTTCGACCCACGCCTCGCTGCCGTGAGCGGCACGCCACGTGGCGAGTTCGTCCCAACCCTCGCTCCAGTTCGATCGCACGATCCTTGCGGTGATGTTGGTCAAGCGGCGGAGTTTCGCTAGTTCTTGTTCACCGAAGCCTGCCTTCCGCACGTGCGCCGCCATCTCGTCGCGATCCTCGGCGGTGACACCTTCGGCGAGGCCGTAGCTGACCACGACGAACGTGACATCGCCGTCGAGCGTCGCGAGTGGCGCAACCCATCCTCCCTGGCTTGCACCGTGTAGGCCGATCTCGACATCGGGTCCGAGAGCGCGGCGCAGTTCGGTGACGGTGGCGCGCACGTCTGCTGCGCGCGTGTGGAAGTTCGCCGTGGCGCTGCCATGCGATGCGCCGGTGCCGCGTTTGTCGAGGATCAGGCTCGCGACGCCCTGCAGCGGCAGCGTGTACTGCCAATGGATGCGGTCGATATCGCCGTCGTCGTTGGAGCCCGCGACCCATATGACGGCCTGCTTTGGTGCTGCAGACGGTAGGACGAGCTTGGCGGCGAGTTCGGTGCCCGCGCTGACGATGCGTAGGGTGCGTTCCTCGAAACTGTGTTTTGTTGCGGCGATCGTCTTGCCGTTCTTTGCAGTCGTGGCGTGCGGTGTGGCGCAATCGGGCCGGGCGAAGCGAACGCCGTCGCCTTCGAATACGCCTGCGCTTCTCTTCGTCATGACGCCGCGGGCGCCGTCGGGGAAGAAGAACTCCATCGTGTCCCCGTCGTCGTAGGCGACGATGACGGCATCGCCGCCGCCTTCGAGCGCGTAGGCGCCGACGTAGCACAACGCCTCTTGCGTGACGGGACCGGAACGCGCGCTGAGCGTCCAGGCGATCCACGCAGCGGCGGCTGCGATCAAGAGGAAAACGGCAAGCACGATCCAGCGGAGCATGTGATGTCCTTATCAGCGATAGCGGCGCGCGACGCCGTCGAGCCGGCGGTCGAGTGATGCCCGGTCGAACCAGCGGCCCCGCAGCACGACGCCGTTCGGGCGGCGATAAGCGCCGATATCGGCGAGTGGGTTCGCGTCGAGCAGCACGAGATCGGCGTCGCGTTCGGGCGCGATTTCGCCGGCGTTGGCCAACTGCGCGATGACGCGGGCCGGGTTCATGGTTGCGGTGCGGATTGCTTCGTAAGGTGTCAGCCCCGCCTCGACCATCAGGCGCAGCTCCTCGTGCAGGCCGTGGCCAGGGATGATCATCGGATTTAGTGCGTCGGAACCCGCGAGGATGGTGACACCTTCGCGCGTCAAGTCTCGCAGCGTCGATTTTGTCAGCGCGAGCAGCTGTTTGAAGAAGGCCGCATCGACGCCGGGCTTCGCGTAAGGGTTCTGCGTGCGCGACCAGAACGTGTCGACGAACATCGGATGCAGGGCGCGCATTTCAGGGCGCCGAGCGAGACTGTCGTAGTCTTCGATCTGACGGATCGCGTTGTCGAGCACGGCCATGGCGCTCGAGATGTACGCGTCGTGGCGCTTCAATGTGGGGGCCGAGGTGCCGCCGCTCGAGATCGCACGGGCGATCTCGTCGAGATGGGCAAAGCCGCGCTGTCCCGCCGCGAGCAATGTGTCAACGGTAGGTCCACGCGTGACGTGACCGTCCACCGGGATCGCGTGCTTGCGCGCGGCGTCGGCCAGCGCCGCATGAACTTTGGGATCGAGGTTCTCGCGCAGTTTGATGAGGTCGTAGCCCTCGCTCTTGAAGCGCGCGACAGCGGCGCGCGCCGCTTCGGGCGTGTCGACGACGAGGGTGACAGGCTCGGGCAGGATGGGCGGACGGCCTGCGATCATCGGGCTTGCGACGACGAGGCGCGGCGCGGGGTGGGCGCCAGGCGCGCGGTCGCGGAAGCGCCGGATGTCGGGCGCCCCTGACATGACGCGCACAGACGTGATCCCGAACGCAGGGTAGAGGGCGAGCACGTCGTCGAAGTCGATGGGCCCTGGTTTCGCGCCGAAGGCCGAGGCGAAGCTCTCCGACTCGACGTGGACGTGCGCGTCGGTCAGGCCGGGGCTCAGGAACTGACCACGTCCGTCGATGACGTTCCGGCACCGGGACGTGCTCAGCCCCCGTCCGACGGCAGCGATTGTCGCGCCGCTTACGATGACGGTTTGCTCCGCCGTCACGGCCGGCGTCGTCATGGCGACCACAGTGACGTTCTTGATCGCGAGCGTGCATGCTGCCGCGTCGCCCGGGTTTGCGCCGGTTACCAGAAGCGCGAGGGCCCATTGCAGGGCGCACCAAGGGGCTGCATGCTTCGTCACGGGACCATTGCCGGCACGAACGGCCGGGGTCCCGCGACCCGAAACGTGATTTGGGACCTGATTTTTCTTGGGACTGCAGCCGATGACCGGAGCTCTGCCGCTCGTTTTCGAGGCGTCGATCGCGGCGCAGATGATACTGTTCGCGGGCGTCCAGGCGGCAGGCTTGGGGCAGGGCGGTACGCTGCGCCCGGTGCTTGCGGTGGCGACGGGAAGTCTCGGGCTTGCGGCGGCGATCAATCTTCTCGCCGCGATCGGTGCGCTCGGCGGTTTGCGCGACCTCAACCTGCTGCTTGAGATCGGCTGTGTGGCGGCGAGCTTTGTCTATGTGACGCGCGCCTATGAGGGCGCGCCCGCGCTCTCGGTTCGCGATTTGTGGCACGCGGCACCGCCGATGGGCGTTTTCCTTTCGTGGACGTTAGGGCTGGTGGGCAACGTCGACCAGCTGACGCTGCTCGTGCTGTCAGGCTATTTGGCAGCTTGCGCAGTGGCGCTCGCGCGGCATTGGCCACGTTACCGGCCGCAGCCGGTGCTCGTGTTCGCGCTGTTGCTGACTGCGAGCGCGGCGGCGCTCGTCGTTTTGCGCATGGGGATGATGTCGGACGTGGCGCTGGGTCTCAGCCTCAGGGAGAGCGGCGCCTATCTTGCGCTGCTGCTCGTCATGGCGGGGGTGTCGTCGACCGTGCTGATCCTGGAACTGCGTCACCCGAACATGCTCGCAGGCGCGAGACGTGTCTTGGCGTCTGGCTCGAGTACGGTCGCGCTCGATCGGATCGATCTTCGCTTTCAAGCGTTGATGCGCGAGGCGCGGCCTCACCTCGACCCGGAGCTTTCGCTCGAGGCGCTTGCGGCGCAGCTGCAGCTCAAACCGCGGGAGCTTTCGCAGTTTGCGAACGGGCGTTACGGCATGACGGTGCCCGCGCTCGTCAATCAATGGCGGCTGGACGAGGCGGCGCGCATGCTCTCGGATCCTGCGAACAAGCTTTCCGTCACTGCGATCATGTACGACGCGGGTTTCGGCTCGAAGAGCAGTTTTCAGCGCGAGTTCCAAAAGCGGTTCGGGATGAGCCCAAGTGCCTATCGGGCTGCGTGGCGGAACACGTCAAATACCGACGATTGAAGTTGCTCTCAGCTTGACCTCGTCGGGCGTCGAAAGTCGCGGTCCGCAAGTGCCGGTTCAAGTAGGCTTGAATCGGAAACTCTACGTGTAGTATAAGTTTCACTGATTTCGCTGCTTGCGCAGCAAGCAGCGCTGCAACTTGACAAGCGAACACGGGCTTTGGAGCGTCTGCCAATCGCACGGCGGCGGTCGCGCTGCGATGGCTTGTGCGCATTCAACCGGTAGTTCCGCTCCGGAAACGGATTGCAAACGGATTGCAAACGGATTCCAAACGGATTTCATACGGATAAAACGGCGGGAATCGGCCATCCAAACGGATCACACGGATATTGAGAGTTTGTGTGACTTTTTCGGCGCTGTGTGAGGTTTGCGACAAATTGCGACGCCGCGTTATCCGCCGGCGCTGAGTTTTCTCTCCCAGCCGAGCGCGGTCTCGACGATCGTTCTGAGAGAGGCGTGTTGGGGTTGCCAGCCGAGTTCGCGCTTGAGCTTCGCGCTGTCGCAGGCGAGTGCTGCGACGTCGCCCGGCCGGCGCGGGGCTTCCCGGACGGGCAGCGAATGGTTCAGGACTTGGCCGAAAGCCTCCGTCACTTGGCGAACCGAGTGGCCGGTGCCGTAGCCGCAATTGTAAACCCGCGTGTCGCCCGGGGCGCCCGGCTTCAACAGTGCCAGTTCGTGGGCGAGTGCAAGGTCGGTCACGTGAATGTAGTCGCGGATGCAGGTGCCGTCCGGCGTCGGGTAGTCGGTGCCGAAAATGGAGAGGCGTTCGCGCGCGCCGCTTGCGACTTCGGCGGCGACTTTGATCAGGTGCGTCGCCTCTTTCGTGCGCTGACCGGTGCGAAGCTTCGGATCGGCGCCGGCCACGTTGAAGTAGCGCAGGATCGTCGCCCGCATGCCGGCCACGCGCGCGATGTCCTTCAACATGAACTCGCTGGCGAGTTTCGAGTGGCCGTAGGGATTCGCCGGGTTCGTGGGCGCGTCTTCGGCGATCAACGCCTGGTCGGGCATGCCGTAGACCGCCGCCGTCGAGGAGAACACGAAGTCCTTCACGCCCGCTTTGGCGCAGGCGTCGAACACGGCGAGCGACTTCACCGTGTTGTTGAAATAGTACTTCGCGGGATCGGCGACGGATTCTTCCACGCGCACGGCGGCGGCGAGTTGGATTACGGCCTCGGCACGGGTCCGGGCGAGCGCGGCGGTCAGCGCGGCCTGGTCGCCGCAATCGCCTTCGATCAGCGGCACGCCCGCGGGCACCGCCTCGCGAAAGCCGGTCGAGAGATTGTCGAAGACGGCGGGTTCGTGCCCGCGGTCGATCAGATGATGCGCAATGGCCGAGCCGATGTAGCCGGCGCCGCCGATCAGCAGAATGCGCACGCGATGATCCTCCCGGGGAATCTAAACGGGCCGTTCATGCACCATTCAGCCCTCGCGGCGCAAAAGCCAAATTGGGGAGTTCTAAGATGAAGGAATCGACATGAAGCTTCGAATGCTCGCCCTACCGCTGGCTGCGGTGGTGGGCTTCAGTCTTGTCGCTACACCCGCTTTGGCCGGGAACGGGTTCCGTGGACACGGACCTCGTGAAGAAGGCGACAATCGAGATCGCGCGAATCCGCCGGGACCTCAAGGCGGTCCAGGTGCGGGTCCGCGCTGGGGCAACCCGCCGGGACCGGCGGGTGGACCTGGTGCAGGTCCGCGCTGGCGCGACCGCGACGACAACCCGCCGGGACCGCGCGGCGGGCCGGGGACGAATTGGGAGAACCCGCCGGGGCCGCGTGGCGGGCCGGGCGCTTCGCCCGACCGTCCGCGCTGGCGCGACCGCGACGACAACCCGCCGGGACCGCGCGGCGGGCCGGGGACGAATTGGGAGAACCCGCCGGGGCCGCGTGGCGGGCCGGGCGCTTCGCCCGACCGTCCGCGCTGGCGCGACCGCGACGACAACCCGCCGGGACCGCGCGGCGGGCCGGGGACGAATTGGGAGAACCCGCCGGGGCCGCGTGGCGGGCCGGGCGCTTCGCCCGACCGTCCGCGCTGGCGCGACCGCGACGACAACCCGCCGGGACCGCGCGGCGGGCCGGGGACGAATTGGGAGAACCCGCCGGGGCCGCGTGGCGGGCCGGGCGCTTCGCCCGATCATTGGCGCGACCGCGACGGACGCTGGCGCGATCGCGACGGGCATTGGCGCGACCGCGATTGGCGTCACCGTGACGGACGCTGGCGTGATCGCGACGGACATTGGCGCGATCGTCACTGGCGCGGGCACGATCGTTGGCCCGGCGTGAGGCATCATCCGCGCTGGCGTCCGCACCACCACTGGCACGACAATCATTGGTACCCGCATTGGTACAATGACGGTTGGGACGACAGCTGGCGCTGGTATGTCGGGCTCAGGTTCTACGATGACCTGTACTGGTGGTACTACGACGACGCGTGGTGGTACTGGGATCACCGGTTCTACTGCTGGCGTGCGGGCCATCCGCGCTGGGGCCGCTACGGCTGGCGCGACCGCCACTGGCCGCGGCACTGGGGCCACCACCGCTGGCGCTTCTGTTGGTAGTCAGGACACAGACGAAGGGGCCGGAGCGAGATCTCCGGCCCTAATTCTTTGGCCAGACGCGGTAGTAGTCCTTGTACCAATCGATGAAGCGCGGAATGCCCTCCGCGATCGGCGTTTTCGGCTCGAAACCCAGATCGCGCCGCGAAGCGTCGATGTCGGCATAGGTGCGCGCGACATCGCCCGGCTGCATCGGCTCGAAGCGATACTGGGCCTTGGCGCCCAGCGACTTCTCGATGAGCGCGATGAAGTCGGTCAGTTTCTCGGACCGGTGGTTGCCCAGATTGTAGACCGCGTGCGGCGGCGTCTTTGACGGTTTGCGCGCGACGGCCGCCAGGATCCCCGCGACGATGTCGTCGACGAACGTGAAGTCGCGCCACATCTCGCCGTGATTGAAGACGCGGATCGGCTCACCGGCCAGGATCGCGCGCGTGAACAGGAACGCTGCCATGTCCGGCCGGCCCCATGGCCCGTAAACCGTGAAAAAGCGCAAACCCGTCGACGGGATGCCGTAGAGATGCGCGTAGGTATGGCCGATGAGTTCGTCCGCCTTCTTCGTCGCGGCATAGAGCGAGTTCGGCTGTTCCGTCTCGTCATCGATCGAGAACGGCAGTTTCGTGTTGCCGCCATAGACCGACGACGAACTCGCATAGACAAAGTGTTCCAGCTTCGAGAATTTGCGCGCGAGTTCGAGCAGAATCACCTGACCCATCACGTTCGAGGTGATGTAGGTGTAGGGGTCGGTCAGCGAATGCCTGACGCCCGCCTGCGCCGCCAAGTGCACCACATGCGTGACGCCCGGGTGCTTTGCGGCGAGCGCCAGCATCGCGTCGCGGTCGGCGATGTCGAGCCGCTCGAACGCAAAGCCCTTCTGCGCGGTCAGCTGCTTCAGCCGCGCTTCTTTCAGCGACACTTCGTAGTAGGCGTTCAGATTGTCGACGCCCACGACCTCGTCGCCGCGCTTCAGCAGCGCCTGGGCCGTGTGATAGCCGATGAACCCGGCCGCGCCGGTGAGCAGAACCTTCATGCGATATCGTTTCCCCGGGCGGCGCAGGGGACGCCGCTCAAGGCGCAGGCTCTAACGGACGCGCCGCTCTCCGGCAAGCCCGGCTGCAGGAACAGGCGCCAGATCTGTCACGATGGAACTTGCCTTATGTCCAGGGGTATCGTGCGCCGACGCCAAATAGGCCGTGAGCACGAAACCTGCGGCGAGCAGGAAGACGGTGAGTTTCATTGTCGTAGGACTCCATTTGTTATGCTGTCGCGCTGGGCGTTGGTGGCTCGATGGCTTCCATGATCGACGGCATGGCGCTCCCCAATGTTGGGCGGAGCCGCAGGTCGTGCGGCTCCACCAGGGGGCCCTTCAACAGAAGGTTGGCGCGACGCCTTCGATCATCGTTCTCTTCGCCGGGCTCAACTTACCCAGCGTCTCAAGGAAGTTCTTGTGCGTGAGCCCCGTGCCCAGATAGGTCCAGCGGTTCGCCTGTTGCTGCACGCGCATGTATTCATCGCGCTCGGCGGCCGAGAGCTTGCGTTTCGCGGCGGCCTCGAACGCCTCGAGGTCGAAAGCCATCTGCTGCTTCAGGCCGTCGTCGAGGAAACCGCCGATCGCGAGGAAACCGTCGACCGCGGCGTCGATCTCCGCCTGGCTCATCGTGTCGGCGATCGTCTCGCACATCAGCGTGTCGAGCTGCGCGTGCTGCATCTCCTCCATCCAATGATGCTTCAGCAGGTTCTGAACTGCGGGTCGAGCGCGCCGTCGTCGTGGATCGACTCCTGGAAGTGACGCTGCGTCGTCCACTCGATCATCAAGATGGCTAGCGCGACCGACAGCGGATTGTGCGACAGAACATGCTTGCCGACGTCGCTCGCCGGGCCGATCACGTTGCACGCGACCGGAAAGCCCTTGCGGAATTCGTCTTGGAAGCGGCGGAACAGGTGAATGTGCTTCGCCTCCTCGCTGGCGAATTCGAGGAAGGCGCGGGCGCGATAGTCCTCGCCGTTGATGTAGGGCCGGGCGTGGTCGAGCACGAACGGCACGATGAACTCCTCGATGATGCCGAACATCGTGAGATAGGTGTGCCCGCGAATCTGATTCAGCAGGCGCTTCTCCGCCGGCGACAGGAACTTCAGCGGCTCGACGCGCGCCAGGCTCTCCGGCATGAACGGCTTCGAGAAGTCGAGCGACTTGTCGCCGCCGATCAGATCCTCGACGCGCCACGTGATGCGCTCCGCGCGGCCCAGAACGTCTTTGAAATTGTATTGGTAACTCATGCTACTCCTCTCTTTCGTTTCGTCGGAACGATTCAAGTCCCGTGATGCGTGGCCCGTTCGGGAACTGACCCGAGTGGCCCAAAATCTGAAGTGCAAGCCTCGACTGTGGCGGCTCTGAGTTAGATGGTCGGTGCCGCCCAATGAATGGCCGCAACGCCGAAGCTCTAACCGGAGCGCCAAACGAGATCTGCCTTCTCGCCAGCTTGACGCGCCGGCGAGGGCAGGTGTGACAGTTCATCGTGAGATCAATCGTTGGATCGGCGGCTGAAAGGGGGCCGTGATCGTGTGAAGAAGCGTGGAAATTGAACTCTCTGCGACCGGGTGTGATGAGCGCTACACGCTCAATCCGCGAGAAACGCCCGCATCTCGGCCAAGAAGCGCGGCCAAGCCGGGTCCTGCTCCAACAGCAGATGGTTGGCGCTATCGAGTGTGACGAACTTCGCCCCTGGAATCTCGCTCGCGAGTTCGCGTCCGCCCGCGAAGGGAACCCGCGCATCGTCCCGGCAATGCATGACGAGCGTTGGCTGCGTCACCAGCGGCAGCCGCGCCACCACATTGACGTCGCCAATCGACGACTGGAGCTTCGCTGCGATCTCCGGCGACGTTGTGATGCGCTGAAGCTCGTTGAACCAGTCCGCTTGCTCGCGTGTTGCGCTTGGCACGAAGAGCGACGTGAACACCTGGCGATAGGCCGACGTGCCCTTTCCCCAACCGGTTCGCGTCAGTGCGATGAGCGCTTCCATTTCGGCGATGAACTTCTTACCGCCAAAGCGCCATCCGCGCGCATAGCCCCCGAACAAGATGAGTTTGCTGACGCGCTCCGGCCAGCGGACGGCAAACTCGACCGCGACGGCGCAGCCCTGACTCATGGCGAACAGCGGAAAGCGGTCAACGCCCGCCGCGTCGACGACGGCCTTGAGGTCGTTCACCAACGCATCGAGCGTCAGGTTCTCGACATTCCAATCGGAAAGGCCGTTGCCGCGCGAATCGTAACGAACAAGCGTGTTGCGCTCGGCAAGTGCCGCGAAGAGGTGGCGGAAAACCGGGCTTTCCCAATCGAACTCGAGGTGGTTCAACCAGTTCGCCGTTTTGACGAGCGGCGGCCCGGAGCCCGCCGTTGCATAGGCGATCTGCACGCCATCGAACGATTTGCAGAAGTGCACGCTTTGGCGGAGCTGCGTCGCCGGCGCAAGCGGCAGCGCCGCGGCAGCGAGAGGGGCTGCAGGCCTCGTTCCCTTGAGCGCGGCCGCGATCCGGCCGTCGTCGCCGAGCCCAAGCGAAGCGAGCATCCGTTTGCTGATCTCGGCCTGCGCTTCGGCGTCTGCGCGCTGTCCCGTCGCCGTCAGGTGCGCCACAAGATCCGCGTGAGCCGTCTCGTCGCCGGGATCGAGTTCGACGCGCCGTCGTTTGAGCGCGGTCCGTGTGCTAACCGAAATGTCGTCGCGATGCGTCAGCTCGTCCAACACGCGCAGCTGCAACCGGCGCGCCCGCTCGTGCTGCGCGAGGCGCCAGTTTTCGTAGGCCGGCTGATGGGCGAGGTCGAGGCCGGCAAGCAGTTCGCCGTTGCAGGCGTCCAAGATGTCGTGGAGTTCGCCGCTGGGCGTTTTTTCCAAGCCGATGGCGCAGGCCTTTTCGAGCTGCAACAGATCGACGGTTGCGCCGTGCGGTTCGAAGCCAGTGCGCTCGCGGTCAGCGGTCAGCCGCTCCGCGTCGTCGTCATTCACCAGCGGCCGCAGCTTGCTCAACGACCGGCGGAGCGCACCGCGCGGGTCGTCGGGCACCTCCCACAACAACTCACACAGAGCGTCGCGGCGCTGCGGCGTGCCCTTCAAGATCAAGTAAGCAAGAAGCGCGCGCGTCTTCTTCGATTGCGGCAGCGCCACCGCAACGCCGTCTCGGCGGATTTCGAGTCCGCCGAACAGCTTGATTTCGAGTGGTGTCGCGGATCCTGCCGACATGCACGCAATCTATCGGCGACGACGACGCACCACCATACGCGTCGTGGCGTCAACGCGGCGATATCCGCGGGTCATCCTTGGGATCGAGATAGGTGATGCCCCACGGGCCGGTGCTGTTCAGCTGCACCACCGTCTCTTCGTCGGCGCCGGCGAAATGCGCAAGACCCGGCTCCATCGCAACGAAGCTGCCCGGCGGGAACGCCTTGACCGGACCGCGATCGCCGACGAGCCCCAGGCGGAACGTTCCGGAAATCACCGTGATCACCTCAGGCTTCGGGTGGGTGTGCGCCGGAACGCGATAGCCCTTCGGGAACTTGAGCCGCATCGCGAACAGACCTTCTTTCGAAGGATCGCCGTAGAGTACGACCGCGCTCGCGCCCGGCGGCAGTGAGCGCGGGGCGGGCGCCCACGCGATGTCGGCCGGCGCGAGCATCTTGTGCCCCGGCGCATCGTGCGCGGACGCCAGATAAGCCGTCAGCACAAAGCCGGCGGCGAGCAGGAAGAATGTGAGTTTCATGGACCTCAGTCTCCGTTTGCAAAGGTTACGTCGCGTGTGAGGCGTGGCCGGTGCAGGGCTCAGCCTCGAAGAAGCGCCCGTTCTCGCGCAACAATTGAGGACAGGCGTAGTAAGGTGGAATGCTTGCAAAACCCATATTGCGATAGAGCGTCACGGCTTCGCTTTGCAGCGCGCCGGTCTCGAACCGCATCCGCGCGTAACCGCGCTTGCACGAGAGCTGCATGATGAAGTCGATCATCCGGCGTCCGAGCCCCAGGCCGCGGAAGGCGGGGCGCACGAAGAGCCGCTTCATCTCCGAAACGTTCTCGGTCACGCCGCGCAGCATGACGCAACCCGCCGGCACGCCGTCGACAAGCGCGAGCACGATCCCTCCGAACGGCGCGCCGTAGTGGCCTTCGATGTCGGCAAGTTCGCTCTCCCATTCGCCTTCGTCGAAATAGGCGTCGATCATGTCGTCATGGCCGCGATAGCGCCGGCGCATCCACAGTAGGTAATCGCGCAGCAAGTGCTTCACCGGCGCGACGTGCGGCCGCTCGACCACTTCGATGATGGATATCTTCGCCATGGCTCCCTCAACCCTTTTCACATCGCAAGAGTTTCAATTCTTGGGGCGGATGCGGCCAGTTCTGAAACTGAACTGATGCGGTACTGTTTCTGAACCGGCCGCGCTCACTTCAATAAGTCTCGACGCTGACGGCGACGGGCACGGAGCGCGAGACGACGTCGAAAACGGGCGACATGCCCGTGATCGCCTTGATCGTCGGCGCGTCGGCCTTCGTCTTCACGCGCATGCGCACGCGGATGGCGCTGTAGCCTTTGCGCACCTCGTCGCTAAGGCCCAGGAAGCCGCGCAGGTCGAGATCGCCTTCGATCTGCGAGTCGATCGCCTCGATCGCGATGCCGCGCGCCGCCGAATGATAGGCGGTCGTCGTCGTCATGCAGCCGATGAGCGCGTGCAACAGCCACTCGACCGGGTTCGGCGCTTCGTCGTGGCCGAGCAGAACTTGGTGCTGGCCGTTGTCGAAGACGAATTGCTTGGCGCCGGTGCGCTGTTCCTCGAGCGCGCCGGTGAACTCCTTGATCGTCGAGCGGTTCTTGTCGCCGCCCATCCATTTGTTCGTGAGGCGGAAATTGAACTTGGCGATCTTGGCGTTGCCCTTGACGGCGTCGATGGTGTTTTCGAGCGCGGTCACATCGACGCCGTTGACGATCTTGTTAGCAAGTGCAGTTGACATAGGTCTTTACTCCTCGGTGAAAGGTGAAGGGTCTTACAAACGAGCCGCGTGGTTCGCGACCTCCGCCGCCATCCAGAACATGGCGATGACTTGAGCAAAGAAGAGCAGGAAGCGGATAAGGACCGTCGCGTTGGTCTCCACGAACAACGTGTGCACAAGCGTCTGGGCGATCCGCGCCCCGATAAAAATGAGCGCCAACGCATCGAGCAGCGAGGACGAGGCGTGTGCGGCAGTGGCGGTCAGCGCGACGGCGCCGTACACGGGCAAATTCTCGACGCAGTTCGCGTGCGCCCGCATGGCGCGGCGGTACGCCGTGCTGCCGTGCGCAACATCGGCCGGAAAGTCGGTGAGCTGCGCCCGGCCCGTGAGAATCAGGCTCCAGCGGCGAATGCCGACGCCGACCATGAGGACGACAAGCGTCCAAACGGCAAAGGCGAGCAGAACCCAAAGCGGCGTCGTCATGTGCGTGTTCCCGCGTGTAACGGGCGGACATCTAGACGTCATGACGCGCGGGCTGAATGATTGTGACGCCGGTCCTCTTGACCAAGCCGCCGGGCGGGTGTGAGTCCGTCACATATGGACGCTCTTTCCGATGTTTTGCGCGTCGTTGGCCTCACGGGCGGCGTGTTCTTGGACGCCCGGTTCACCGCGCCCTGGTGCATCCTGGGTCAAGTGACGCCCGAGATCTGCGCGCCCTATATGGCGCCGCCGGCGTTCGTGATGTGCTTTCACTTCGTGCTTGAAGGGCGCTGCATCGTCGCCGCCGATGGCGAGCCGCCGCGCGAGGCGAGCGAAGGCGACGTCATTCTTCTGTCGCGAAATCAGTTGCACCGCCTCGGCAGCGACCTGAACCAGCAAGCGATCCCCGCCGGCGACATCATTCGCGAGCCGGAGGGCGTGGGCCTTCCCACAATCGATCACGGCGGCGGCGGCGCGCCGTGCACCATGATTTGCGGCTTCTTGGGCGGTGACGCTCAGCTTGAACCTTTGATCGCCGCGTTGCCGCCGGTGTTGACCTTTACCGCGAAGGGCACGCCCGGCGGCGAGTGGATGGCGCAGTCTTTCCGCTTCGGCGCGCGCGGCCTTGCAAGCGGCGATCCGGGTATGGCGACGATCCTGACCAAGATGTCGGAACTCTTGTTCGTCGAAACCGTTCGCCGCTACCTCGCGACGATGCCGCCGGAGCGCACGGGCTTTCTGGCGGGCCTGCGCGACCCAATGGTGGGCAAGGCGCTCGCGCTCATGCATACGCAAATCGCGCGGGCGTGGACCGCGGAAGATCTGGCCGGAGCGGTGAACCTCTCGCGGTCGGCGTTTGCGGACCGCTTCACCGCGCTGATCGGCCAGCCGCCGATGAGCTACCTGACCGGCTGGCGCATGCAAGTTGCGGCACACAAGCTGCGCGAAGGGCGGCTCTCGATCGGCCAGATCGCGTTCGACATCGGTTACGAATCCGAGGCCGCCTTCACGCGCGCGTTCAAGCGCGAACTCGGCGCGCCGCCCGCAACGTGGCGGCGGCAGGTGTTGCAACCGCCACCGCCCGCCGACTGAATTCCCGCACGCGTTCCTGAAAGGACCTGATCGAATGTCTCAAGCCCCAGCCATGACCTTGCCGAAAGCGGCCGAGCACATCGGCATCGCCGATGCGCCGTTCGTGACCGTCAGCGACAAGGTCGCACTCCAGCTGTTGCAGGTGGATTTGACGCAAGGGCTTTGGGTGCTGCGCGCCAAGTTTCAGCCCGGCTACGAGATCGAGACGCACCGGCACACCGGGCCGGTGTTCGCGGTGACGGAGAAGGGGCGCTGGTTCTACCGCGAGTATCCCGACGTCGTGAACACGCCGGGCTCCTATCTGTTCGAGCCTGCGGGTTCGGTTCACACGCTGACGACGCCGAAGGATCAGTTGGGCGAGACCGTCGTGTGGTTTGCCATCTACGGCGCCAACATCAACCTCGACGACAAGGGCAACATCACGAGCGTGCTCGACGCACCGACGGTGCTCAACGTCTATCGCGCGCTTTGCGCAAGCCAGAAGCTCGACGCGAGCAAGGTGATCGTGCATGGGGCGTGAGAGGTCAATCCCGCTTTCTGAGGCCGATCACGCGGCCGGCATTCGCCGGACGCGGCAGCTTCGCGTGCGCTTCGGCCATGGCAGCGAGACGCTGGGCGGTCTCTTCGGGCCAGGGAGCACTGCGGCGCGATTGAAAGTCGACATGCATGATCATGAGCTCGTTCGTCGCCGCGAGGAAACCCTCTTCAGCGTGATACATCTCATGGAAGCAGTGCAGGCGCTTCGCGTCGTGGTCCAGGATCTGCGTCGTCACGCGAAAGGGCGCCTCCGGCAGAAGCTCGCGATCGTAGGTGACGTGGGCTTCGAGAACGAAGATCATGCCCAGGTTGCGGCGCGTGTAATCCCACGAAACGCCCAGCTGCTCACACAACGTGTCGGTCGCCTGATCGAATGCGACGACGTAGTAACCGACATTCATATGCCCGTTGCCGTCGATCCACTCCGCCTTCACCCGCGCGCGATGGCGGTCGAGCGGCGCCGACAGGTCGAGCGGTGGAAGCGTGTAGGGCAGGGGCATCGGTCAGCCTTGCTTTGAATCTTCTGTGACGGAACTCAATAGGCCGCAGGGCCATTGATCTCCTATGGGAACGCGCCCAAGTCTCATCAAAAGCTGCGCGCAAGGACAAGGGATGGCCAAGCGGATCGTTATTGCCGGCTACGGCGCGGTCGGACGGGCGCTGGCGCCGTTGTTGGTCGGGCGCGGCGACGCCGTGACGATCGCGCAGCGCCATAGGCCCGCGGGCCAACCGCCGGGCAGTGCGTTTGTGACGGCCAACCTGGAAGACGGCGATGCCGCAACCCGCGTGTGCGCCGGCGCCCACGTCGTGGTCTGCACGGTCGGCGTGCCCTACCGCTCGCATGTCTACACGCGCGTCTGGCCGATCGTGATGCGCAATCTGCTCAACGCGAGCGCGGCGGCGGGTGCGCGTTTCGTCTTTGCCGACAATCTCTACATGTACGGTCCGCAGACGCAGCCGCTCGTGGAAAGCATGCCGCTGACGAGTTACGGCGCGAAGCCACGCGTGCGCGCGGAGATCACGCGTCTTTGGCAAGAGGCGCATGCGGCCGGCCGCGTGCGCGCCGTCGCCGTGCGTGCGTCCGACTTCTATGGCCCCGACGTGCCGACCTCCGTTCTCTCGACGCAAGGCGTCGGACGATTGGTGGCGGGCAAGAGCGCGCTCGCCCCCTATCCGCCGGATCAGCCGCACGACTTCACTTACGTGCCGGACTTTGCCCGCGCGCTCGTCACGTTGATCGACGCGCCGGACGACGCGTACGGCCAAGCTTGGCATGTGCCCAACGCGCCGACAAAGACGCTGCGTGAGCTGATGACGATCGCGGCGGCGCAAATCGGTGCTGCGCCGCGTATCTCCGTGTTGCCGGGCTTCCTCGCGCCGATCGTCGGTCTCTTCGTGCCGGAAGTGCGCGAACTCGCCGAAATGCGCTTTCAGTGGGACCGGCCCTATGTCGTTGACGCGTCGAAATTCGCCAAGCGGTTCTGGAGCGACGCCACGCCGTTCGAGCAAGGCCTCGCCGCCACGATCGCGTTCGAAAGACGGAAGGGTGCGGGCTGACGCCCGCTCAGGAAGAACTCTGCCAATACCGGTCGACAAGCAGAATCGTGGGCACAGTCATTGCGGCAACGGCAATGCCAGCCGCGCGGCCGAGTGAAAACGAACCGCGCGCCACCAACTGAAAGGTAAGCGCGACAGCCACCAAGCCATACGATGCGTAGAGACCAAGGTGTATATCGCGGCTGGTCTCGACATCGCCGAGTGTGCTCACCAAGAACGGCACGACGAGCGACGACGCGATCGCCAACGGAATTGCAGCGATCGTGTTCCAACGCGGCGATCGGCCGAACGCGGGCCAACGCAAACCCGCCCACAACAAGATCATGCTGGCAATCGCCGGCGCCGACACGATCATGGTTCGAAATAAGAGTTGAATTCGTTCTGACAGCTGAAACAGACCATCAGAGAGTCCCTGCAGACCGTTGGGGGCGGTCGCCGGTTCCGGTGGAGGCACATTCATCAAGGTCAAGACGTTTCCGGTGAACGCGTCGAGGCCTGGGCCTATGTCCATGTCAAACGCCTCCGCGCGCCGGCTGCGCTACCCCGGTCCCAACGGAATCTCCAAGGCGAACCAGGCGGCGAACAGCGCCGTCGACGAGATGCCGAACCAGATCGAATAGGGCAGCATCAGCGCCACCATCGAGCCGATGCCGGCGTTCGGCACATAGCGCTGCGCCGTGATCAGGATCAGCGGGAAGTAGGCGAGCAGCGGCGTGATCGGGTTCGTCATCGAGTCGCCGAGCCGGTAGGCGGCCTGCGTCCACTCCGGCGAAATGCCAAGCTGCATCAGCATCGGCACCAGCACGGGCGCCAGGATCGCCCACTTCGCCGACGCCGAGCCGATGAAGATGTTGATCCCCGCCGCCACGAAGATGATCGCAACCATCAGCGGCAGCCCGACGAAGCCCATGCTCTTCAAACCTTCCGCGCCGTTCACCGACATGATGACGCCGAGGTTCGACCAGTTGAAGAGCGCGATGAACACCGCCGCGAAGAACGCGAGCACGATATAGCCGCCCATCTCGCCGAGTGCGGCGTTCATCATCTTCACCGCGTCCTTGTCGCTGGCGATCGTCGCCGCACCAATGCCGTAGGCGAGGCCGCACAACAGGAACGACACGAATAGGATCGCGACCAGCGAGCGCAGCAGCGGATCGATCGATCCGTCGTCGCCGCGGAACGGCATGCCGGGCCCCGAACTCAGCCACGTGAACACGCCGATCAGTACGAGCGCGACCAAGCCCGCCAGCCACAAGCCCCGCCGCTCTCGCTTCTTCTCGAGGTCGCTGAGTTCATGCGTGTGCGCGCCGCCCGGCAGCTGCCACGGCGTATGCCCGGTCAGCCGCGGCTCGACGATGCGGTCCGTGACCCACCAGCCGACCGCCGTGAACAACGGCACCAGCGCGATCATCATGAAATAGTTTGCGGTCGCCTTGACCTCGCGCGTAGGCTCGATGATCTGCGCCGCGGCTTGCGTGAGGCCGGCGAGAAGCGGGTCCAGCGGCGTCACGAGAAGGTTCGCAGAAAACCCGCCGGCGACGCCTGCAAACGCCGCGGCGAGACCCGCGAGTGGATGGCGGCCCGACGCCGCGTAGATCGCGGCCGCAAGCGGCACCAGGACGACATAGCCCGCGTCCGCCGCCAGCGAAGACATCACGCCCGCGAACACGATCGCGCCGGTCAAGAGCGAGGCCGGTGTCGCCCGCACCACGCCGCGCAGCGCCGCGGCGATGAGGCCGGAGCGCTCCGCCACGCCGACGCCGATCATCATCACGAGCACGAGGGCGAGCGGCGGAAACTCCGCGAACACCTTCGTCATGTCGATGAAGAGCCTGCGCACCTGCTCCACGTCGAGCAGGCTGACCGCGACGACTTCCTTGCCGGTGCCGGGATGAATGACGCTGAGCCCGGTCGCGGCGTAGTACCAGGAGAGGCCGATGACGGCGAAAATCGCCATGACGAACAGCGTCACCGGATCGGGCAGCTTGTTGCCCGCCCATTCGATCGCGTTGAGCACCCGCGCACCCCAGCCCAAACGCGCTTTAGCCTCGGCCATTCTTGGAACTCCCCCGGATAGTCAGGGGAGTATGGCGGCCCGACCGGCGATTTCAATGCGCGCGTAGCGTTAAGGCGGCCCTCAGAGGCTCCAATACGTCACACCCTTGGGCACCGTAGCGGGATCGATGACCGACTTCACGTCGATCAGCACGCCTTGCGGCTTCAACCGTTCGAACAACTTTGCCGGTGCGGCGAGATACTCGCGGTGCGGCACCGCGAGGACAAGCGCGTCCTGGTTCTTGACCTGCGCGATGTCGGTGAGCGCGATGCCGTATTCGTGCACGGCATCTTCCGCCCGCGCCTTGGGATCGCTGACCGTCGCTTTGACGCCGAAGTTCTCAAGCTCGCGCACGATATCGGGCACGCGGCTGTTGCGCGTATCGGAAACGTTTTCCTTGAATGTGAGGCCCAAGATCGCGACCCGTGCGTCGCTCAGCGGCGTCGCATTGCGGCTCAAGAAGCGCACGAGGCGCTGGGCGATGAACGCACCGACACCGTCATTGATGCGCCGGCCCGCCAAAATGACGTCGGGGTGATAGCCCAACGTCTCCGCCTTCGTGGTCAGGTAATAGGGATCGACGCCGATGCAGTGCCCGCCGACAAGGCCGGGCGAAAACGGTAAGAAGTTCCACTTCGTGCGCGCCGCCTTCAACACATCCATCGTGCGGATGTCGAGCCGGTCGCAGATCAGCGCGAGTTCGTTCATCAGCGCGATGTTCAAATCGCGCTGGGTGTTCTCGAGCACCTTCGCAGCTTCCGCGACCTTGATCGACGGGGCGACGTGAATGCCGGCCTGCACGATCTCACCGTAGAGTCGCGCCAGAGTTGCGGCGGTCGCCTTGTCTTCACCTGCAACGACTTTGACGATCCGCTCGAGGGTATGTTCTTTGTCCCCAGGGTTGATACGCTCCGGCGAATAGCCCAGCCTGAAATCCGAACCTTGGCTCAGGCCCGAAACCTGCGCGAGTATCGGTCCGCAAAAGTCTTCTGTTAGACCGGGATAGACGGTCGATTCGTAGCAAACGATGGTGCCGCGCTTGAGCGCGCGCCCCACGGTTTCGGAAGCGCTGCGGAGCGGGCGAAGATCGGGCCGTTTCTGATCGTCGATCGGGGTCGGCACGCAAACGATGAAGACATCCGCGCCTTTGAGGTCGTCCTCGCGATGCGTGAAGTTGAGTTGAACGGCTTTGAGTTCCTCGCGCGAGGTTTCGCCGGTCCAATCTTCGCCGCGGGCGAGCGCCTCGACGCGCGCTTGATCGATATCGAAGCCGATCGTGCCGGGGAACTTCGCCGCAAACCCAAGCGCGACGGGCAGCCCCACGTAGCCGAGGCCGATGACCGCAATCCGCTCGCTCATCCCGTGTGGTCCGTTGTTGGTCGCGCAACCGCTTCGTTGGGCGCGCATAGGGACGCCGGCGCCCCCCTCTGTCAAGGCAAGCGGGGCGGTTAACACATGGACGAGGACGACGACCGCGTAGAGCTGCCGCGGCCGGAAACGGTACTGCTTGCGGGCTTCTTGATCGTACTCGCCTGGGCGCCGTTCCCCTATGGATCGAACCGGCCGTGGGCGGAGTTGGTGTTGGGGCTTGGGCTCGGCGCCATTCTCTTCGCTTGGGCGGGTGCTGCGATGACGGGTGTCGCGCTCGCGACGCCGTTGACCCGGCGGCTGACCTGGCCCGCACTTTTGATGTTCGGGGCGATGGGATGGGCGGCGTTTCAGTCGCTCGATCTGTCGCTGTTGAGCCAAGCCGTCGACCTCAAATGGCTCGCGCATCCGGTATGGCAGATGACGTCGAACGCGCTTGGGTTCGGGGCTGGGGCGTTCGTTTCCGTCGACCCGGAGCTGACGCGTCAGGGAATCTTCGCGGCGGGCCTCAGCATCGCCGCGTTCGTGATAGCCTTCGAACTCGGCCGCGACCGCGCGCGGGCCGGCATGTTGCTCGGCGGCTTCGTCGTGATCGCGTTCGTCTATGCGTTGGGTGCGATCGCGAGCTTTCATTCGCAGTTCGACTTCCAGTCGTGGCTGATGCCCGATGCGAAGCCCGAGTCCGGACGCATGGCTGGACCCTTCATCAATCCGAACCACTTCGCGACGTTCCTGGCGCTGGGGGCGCTTGCGGGGCTAGGCCTCTTCGTCGAGACGCTGCGGCAGTCCGTGGTGTGGGATCGCGGGGGTAAGGTGCTCGCCCGCACGATGGCGACAGCGCTGACCGGCAAGAATGCGCTGTTGTTTGCGGCGGCCGTCG
This sequence comes from uncultured Flavobacteriaceae bacterium, assembly GCA_964561925.1. Lineage (GTDB taxonomy): Bacteria > Pseudomonadota > Alphaproteobacteria > Micropepsales > Micropepsaceae > SZUA-430. Next base: position 19,210 of record CAZLRW010000007.1, on the reverse strand, counting down.
TCGTGCTCTCGGCGCTGCTGTTCACGCAGTCGCGTGGCGGCGTGATCGCATTCTTGATCGGTACCGTCGCGCTTATCGTGGCGCTCGGCGTCGGCAAGCGGTGGAACAGCGGCGAGGAATCGGGTCAGCGCGCGATGGCTGCGCTTCTGGTCGCCGTGCTGGGTGTCGCCGCCGCGCTCAGCGCCGATCCGCTTTTCGGCCGCGTCGGGGCGGAGGGTGTGAACGACAGCGCGCGCGCGGCACTGGCGCAGTCGACGATCGAAGCGATCGCGGCAGCGCCGCTGACGGGCCACGGGTTCGGCGCTTATGAGCGTTACTACCCGTTTTTCGCCGATGGTTCGGTCGTGGGCTACGTGGACGAGGCGCACAACGATCTGCTTGAAACGCTCGCCGATCTCGGCTTGCCGGCGGGCGCCGCGTTCATCGCAAGCCCGATCCTGCTTGCCGGGATGTGCTTTGCAGGCTGTCTGCGGCGGCGGCGCGACCGCGTCTATCCGGCGGTCGGGTTTGCGGCGTCGGTCGTCGTCGGCGTGCATGCAGCGGTGGATTTCAGCCTGCAGGTCCCAGCCGTCGCCATCGCGTACGCGGCGCTTTTGGGACTGGGCACCGCGCAGTCTTGGCGGACGAACATGGACATGGTTCGCTAGGGGCGCCTTGACTCCCGCCACCCCCGCGGTTTCTAAGCGCGCCCAATCCGCAACGAAGGGTCGAACATGGGCCGCGCATTGACGTTTCCGGGACAAGGCAGCCAAGCCGTCGGTATGGGCAAGGCACTGGCCGAGGTCTTTCCTGCCGCGCGCGAGTTGTTCGAAGAGGTCGACGACGCCTTGAAGCAGCCGCTGTCGCGGCTGATGTGGCAGGGGCCGGAAGCCGACTTGACCCTTACAGAGAACACGCAACCCGCGCTGATGGCGGTCAGTCTCGCGGTCATGCGCGTGCTGGAGCGCGAGGGCAAGTTCGACTGGACGAAGCATGTCACGCTCGTCGCCGGCCATTCGCTTGGCGAGTACTCGGCGCTGGCGGCCGCGGGCGCGTTCTCGGTCTCGGATGCGGCGCGGCTGCTGAAGACGCGCGGCCAGGCGATGCAGCGTGCGGTGCCGGTGGGGCAGGGCGCGATGGCGGCGCTGCTCGGCGCTGAGATCGATCAAGCCGAAGCGATTTCGAAAGAGGCATCGTCGGGGAACGAGGTCTGTACCGTCGCCAACGACAACGCACCGGGTCAAGTCGTGATCTCAGGGCACAAGGCGGCGATCGAGCGGGCGGCGGAGATCGCGAAAACCAAGGGCGTCAAGCGCGCGATGATGCTGCCCGTCAGCGCGCCGTTTCACTCGCCGCTGATGGTGCCGGCCGCGCGCGAAATGGAAGAGGCGCTCGGCCGGGCGGCCGTCAAGCCGCCGCGCGTGCCGGTGATTTCGAACATCAGCGTGAAGCCCGAGAGCGATCCGGATACGATCCGCAAACTTCTCGTCGAACAGGTGACCGGGCGGGTGCGCTGGCGCGAGACGATCGCGGGTCTGCGCGAGCGCGGCATCACCTCTGTCGTGGAGGTGGGGGCGGGCAAGGTGCTGACCACGATGGCCAAACGCATCGACAAGGACCTGCCCGCGACGGCGATCGAGACGCCGCAGGAAATCGAAGCGTTCGTGAAGACGCTCTAAGCGAAAGGACAAGGCGATGTTCGGCCTCAACGGAAAGACGGCGCTGGTCACCGGCGCAAGCGGCGGCATCGGCAGCGACATCGCGCGCGCGCTGCACCGGCAGGGTGCCACCGTGACGCTTTCGGGAACGCGGCGCGACGCGCTCGAGGCGCTGAAGACGGAACTGGGCGACCGCGCCCACATTGCGATCTGCAATCTGGGCGACGCGGCGCAGGTCGACGACTTGCCGAAGACGGCCGAGGGGCTGATGGGCGGGCTCGACATCTTGGTGTCGAACGCGGGGATCACGCGCGACAACCTATTCATGCGCATGAAGGACGAAGAATGGGATGAGGTGATCCGCGTGAATCTGACGGCGACGTTCCGTCTGGCGCGCGCGGTGCTTCGGCCGATGATGAAGAAGCGCTGGGGCCGCATCGTCTCGATCACCTCCGTCGTCGGCGTCACCGGCAATCCGGGGCAGGGCAACTATGCGGCGACGAAAGCGGGCCTGATCGGCATGACGAAGTCGCTGGCGCAGGAGATCGCCTCGCGCAACATCACGGTCAACTGCGTGGCGCCGGGCATGATCAAATCGCCGATGACGGATGCGCTGAACGATCAGCAGCGCGATGCTATCATGGCGAAGATTCCGGCGGGCCGTTTGGGTTCGGGCAAGGACATTGCCGCTGCGGTCGCCTATCTTGCGAGCGAAGAAGCTGCCTACATCACCGGCCAAACGCTGCATGTGAACGGCGGAATGGCCATGATTTGAAGGGCTTAACCCTTCCCCTGCGACAGTTGGCAATCGCGCGGGAGGTATGTTACGAACCGCCAAATTCCCTCAAGGTCCGGATTCTCCAATTGGCCTTATGGGGTACCCAGACCGGCCTAATTGTCTCTTTCAAGGAACGAAAAATGAGCGATATCGCGGACCGCGTGAAGAAGATCGTCGTCGAACATTTGAACGTCGAAGCTGAGAAAGTCACCGAGAACGCCAGCTTCATCGACGATCTGGGCGCGGACAGTCTCGACACCGTCGAACTCGTGATGGCGTTCGAAGAGGAATTCAACGTCGAGATTCCGGACGATGCGGCCGAATCCATCGTGACGGTCGGCGACGCGGTGAAGTTCATCAAGGAAAAAGCTGCCGGCTAAGGCGCCGTCCGGCTCGTGAAGCAGCCTTAGGGTGACAATGCGGCGGGTCGTCGTAACGGGGTTGGGTCTGGTCACGCCGCTGGCTTGCGGCGTTGAGGAAACGTGGTCGCGGCTGATCGCCGGCCAGTCGGGCGCGCGCAAGATCACGCACTTCGATGTCTCGGACATGCCTACCAAGATCGCGGCCAACGTGCCGCGCGGCGATGGCAGCGAGGGCACGTTCAACGCGGATCACTGGGTCGATTCCAAGGAACAGCGCCGGGTCGACGACTTCATCATCTTCGGCCTCACGGCCGCGCAGCAGGCGTTCACGGATTCGGGCCTTGTTCTCGACACCGAAGAGAAGAAGTGCCGGGCCGGTGTGCTGATCGGGTCCGGCATCGGCGGTCTTCCGGGTATCGCGGACGCGGCGGTGACGCTGCACGAGAAGGGCCCGCGCAAGATCAGCCCGTTCTTCATCACCGGTCGCCTCATCAATCTCGTTTCCGGCCAGGCGTCGATCCGCTTTGGGCTCAAGGGACCGAACCACGCGGTCGTGACCGCCTGTTCGACCGGCGCGCACGCGATCGGCGACGCCGCGCGCATGATCGCACTCGACGACGCCGACGTGATGATGGCGGGTGGTGCTGAGGCCGCAATCTCGCGCCTCGGAATCGCCGGCTTCAATGCTTGCCGGGCGCTCTCGACCGCTTTCAACGACGAGCCGCATCGCGGCTCGCGGCCTTACGACAAGGATCGCGACGGGTTCGTGATGGGCGAAGGGGCGGGCGTGGTGATTCTCGAGGAATACGAGCACGCCAAGCGACGCGGCGCGAAGATCTACGCCGAAATCAAGGGTTATGGGTTGTCGGGCGATGCGTATCACATCACGTCGCCGGCCGAAGACGGCGACGGCGGCTTCCGCTCGATGCAGATGGCGCTGAAGCGCGCAGGTCTGATGCCGAGCGATATCGACTATGTGAACGCGCACGGCACCTCGACGCCGCTTGGGGACGAGATCGAATTGCGCGCCGTCGAGCGCTTGTTCGGGAATGCGGCCGAGAACGTGGCGATGTCGTCGACGAAGTCCTCGATCGGCCACCTCTTGGGTGCGGCGGGTGCCGTCGAAGCGATTTTCTGCATTCTGGCGATGCGCGACAAAGTTTGCCCGCCCACGTTGAATCTCGATAATCCGTCGGTTGAATCGAAGCTTGATCTTGTCCCGCACAAAGCAAAACCGCGGGAGATCCGCGCGGCGCTGTCGAACTCCTTCGGATTCGGCGGAACAAACGCCACTCTCATTTTGACCGCGCCGCCTCAATAGTTAAAATTCGCGACGCCCCCTAACCCCCTCCCGGCGGAGCCTCGTCCTTTGCGCACGTTCCTACGCCTCGTTCTGTTCGTCTTGATTTTGGCCGCGGCCGCCGCAGGTGCCGGCGCCTGGTACGTGATGAGTTCGTTCGAAGCGCCGGGACCGATCGCGTCCGACGGCAAGGAAACGATCGTGACGGTGCCGATGGGCACGGGGCTCAATCAGGTCGCCGCAATCTTGGAGGAGAAAGGCGTCGTCTACGATGCGCTCGTGTTCCGGCTCGGCGTCGTCGTCAACCGCAAAGCGGCGGCACTCAGGGCAGGCGAGTACGCGATTCCGTCCGGCGCTTCGCCAGCGCAGATCATGCAGATTCTGATCGACGGGAAATCGATCGTTTACAAACTCACGCTGGCCGAAGGTTTGACGAGCGCGATGATCGTCGAACTCGTGCGCGGACATCCGGTACTCGTGGGCGATGTGACAGAGATCCCCGCGGAAGGTTCTCTCTTGCCCGAAACCTACGTGTTCGATCGAGGCATGACGCGCAAGGATCTGATCGCGCGCATGAAGGCGGATCACAATCGGGTGCTGGACGAGTTGTGGCCGCAACGCGCGCCGAACCTGCCGATCGCCACGAAGGAAGAAGCCGTGATTCTCGCCTCGATCGTCGAGAAGGAAACCGGCGTCGCCGAAGAGCGGCCGCGCGTCGCGGCGGTCTTCATCAACCGCTTGCGCAAGGGCATGAAGCTGCAGTCCGACCCGACGATCATCTACGGGTTGACCAAGGGCGTGCCGCTCGGACGCGGCATTCGCCAAAGCGAACTCGATCGCGCGACGCCCTACAACACCTATGTGATCCTGGGCTTGCCGCCGACGCCGATTGCCAATCCGGGCAAAGCGTCGTTGGCCGCGGTGATGAACCCGGCGCAGACGGAGGACATCTACTTTGTGGCCGACGGGACCGGCGGGCATGCCTTCGCCAAGACGCTGGACGAGCACGAAGCGAACGTGCGCAAGTGGCGCGAGATCGAACGCCAGCGCGCGGCGCAAGGCGGGCGTTGAGCGGAAGGCCTGCGCGCCCTAGACTCGCGGCCGGCGCCGAGTCCTAACGACCGGCCCCAAGAGGAGCGATGCCTCTATCGAGCATGACGGGCTTTGCCCGTGCCCAAGGCAGCCAGGGCCCGTGGCGCTGGCATTGGGAGGTGCGCAGCGTGAATGCGCGCGGCCTCGACGTGCGGGTCCGCGTGCCGGAGGGATTTGAAGGGCTCGAACAACCGGCACGCATGCTCGCGGGCGAGCGATTTGCGCGCGGCGGCCTGACGACGACGCTGACACTCGACGCGGATCCGGCGCGCGGTGCGATCCGGATCAACCAAGAAGCGCTCAATCAGGTTCTGGCGGCGCTCAAGCAACTCGTCGGTGCGGTCGAGGCCGAACCGCCGCGCCTCGATGGGATTCTTGCGCTGCGCGGCGTGATCGAGGCTCAGGCGCCTGCGTTGGGCGAGGCGGAACTCGCCGCGCGCGACGCGGCGGTATTGGGCAGTCTTGCGGTCGCGCTCGATGCGCTGGGGACGGCCCGGCGCGAAGAGGGTGCGCGGCTTGCCGCGATCATGCGACAGCACGCGGATCGGATGGGCGAACTTGTCGCCGAAGCGGAGCGTCTCGCGGCGCTTCAACCCGAGCAGCTGCGGGCGCGGCTTCACACGCAGCTGGACGAACTCTTGAAAGCGCGGGCGGGCGTCGGCGAGGAGCGGCTTGCTCAAGAAATCGCGCTGTTGCTCGTCAAGGCCGACGTGCGCGAGGAAATCGACCGGCTCAAGTCGCATCTGACGCAGGCGCGCGGGCTGTTCGCGGCGGGCGGCGCGCAAGGACGGCGGCTCGACTTCCTCGCGCAGGAGTTCAATCGCGAAGCGAACACGCTGTGTTCGAAGTCGTCAGACATTCAGCTCACGCGCGTCGGTCTCGAACTCAAAGCGACGATCGATCAATTGCGCGAACAGGTTCAAAACGTCGAATGACGGAGACGAACATCAAACGGCGCGGCATGATGCTGGTGTTGTCGTCGCCCTCCGGGGCCGGCAAGACGACGCTGGCCAAGCGCCTTCTCGAGACGGACACCAATTTCACGATGTCGGTGTCGGCAACGACGCGCGCAAAGCGTGCGTCCGAGGTCGACGGGCAGGACTATCATTTCGTTACGCCTGCCGAATTTGCCGAGAGGGTGCGGCGCGCGGAGTTTCTGGAGCACGCCACCGTGTTCGGGAATTCCTACGGCACGCCGCGTACGCCCGTGGAGCGCGCGCTGGCGGACGGCCGCGACATCCTCTTCGACATCGACTGGCAGGGCACGCAGCAGCTAAAGGAAAAGGCGCGCGAAGACGTGGTGTCAGTGTTCATTCTGCCGCCGTCGCGCGCGGAACTCGAACGCCGCCTCTATGGGCGCGCGCAGGACACGCCCGACATCGTCGCCGGGCGCATGGCCAAAGCCAACGACGAACTCAGCCATTGGGCCGAATACGACTATGTCGTACTCAACGAAGACGTCCGCCTCGCCGAGGCGCGCATCGCCGACATCGTCGCCGCCGAACGCCACCGCCGCACGCGCCAGACGGGTCTTTCGGATTTCGTGCGGACGTTGATGGCGTAGGCTCGCTCTCAAGCACGGCGGGTTGCGAACGCCCGCGCCAATGCTGCGAAACCCTCGACGGGGATATCTTCGGCGCGGGCGGTTGGGTCGAGGCCGGCCTCGGCGATGAGCGCGTCGGCGAACGGGCCGAGCGACTTCAGACTGGAGCGCAACATTTTGCGCCGCTGTCCGAAGGCGGCAGCCGTCACCTGTTCGAGTACCTTGACAGCAGCCTCGCCACGCGGCCGGGCCAAGAGCTCGAAGCGGACGACGCTCGACGTGACTTTCGGCGGCGGCGTGAATGCGCTGCGGTGAACGTCGAAGAGGATTCGCGGTGCCGTGCGCCATTGGCTGATGACCGAGAGGCGGCCGTAGGCGGACGAGCCCGGGCGCGCCGCTATGCGTTCGGCGACCTCGCGCTGGAACATCAGCGTTAGGCTGTCGAACCATGGCGGCCACGGCTCGGTGGTAAGCCACTTGACCAGCAGCGGCGTCGCGACATTGTACGGCAGGTTCGCGACGATGATCGCGCGCGTGTCCGCGAGACGCGATACCTCGTCGACCTCCAGCGCGTCGGCACGGACGATCTCGAGACGGCCCGGATAGGCTTGCGCGATGCGGGCGAGCGCGGGAAGGCAACGTTCGTCCCGCTCAATCGCGACGACCTTCGCGGCGCCTTCGGCCAGCAGCGCCCGGGTCAGGCCGCCGGGGCCGGGACCGACTTCGATCACAGTTCGCTCCGCAATCGGACCGGCCTCGCGGGCGATCCGCCGGGTCAGGTTCAAATCGAAAAGGAAGTTTTGGCCGAGCGATTTGCGTGCGCTCAAGCCCAACTCGGCGATCACTTCGCGCAAGGGCGGCAGGCCGTCGCCGCCGCTCATGCGTGGCGCGCGCGTTCGGCCGCGATCCGGTCGGCGAGGCGAAGCGCGGCGAGAAGACTGGTCGCATCCGCGCGGTCTTTGCCGGCGATGTCGAGCGCGGTGCCATGATCGGGCGAGGTGCGCACGATGGGAAGTCCGAGCGTCACGTTCACGCCACCCGCAAAGTCGAGTGTCTTCAGCGGGATCAGCGCCTGATCGTGGTACATGCAGATCGCGGCGTCGAAGCGCGTGCGCGCGGCGGCATGGAACAGCGTGTCGGCGGGGAGCGGCCCCTTGGCGTCGATCCCGCGGCGCACGAGCTCGGCAACGGCGGGTGCGATCGTCGTCTTTTCCTGATCACCCATCGCACCATCTTCGCCTGCGTGCGGATTCAAGGCGGCCACCGCGAGGCGCGGTGCCCCGATGCCGAAATCGCGCTGCAACGCCGCGTGCGCGGTCGCCGCCGCCTCGACGATCGCCTCGCGGGTCAACGCTTTGACGGCGTCGCCGAGCGCGAGGTGGACGGTGACGGGCACGACGCGCAAACCCTCGATCGCGAGCATCATAACGGGCCTCGCGCCGCCGCAGAGGTCGGCGAGATACTCGGTGTGGCCGGGGAACTTGAAGCCGGCGCCGTAGAGCGTCGCTTTATGGATCGGATTCGTCACGACGGCAGAGGCCTCACCGGCACGCGCAAGCGAAACGGCCTTTTCGATCGCGCCGACGACGGCTGGGGCATTGCGCGGATCGGGCGATCCCGGCGTCGCCTTGGCCGCGAGTTTGAGCGGCAGGACCGGTACACCCTCGAAGAAGCGAGTTGCCGCTTCGGCACAGGACGAAACTTCGACGACGTGAACGTGATCCTTGATCCGGTGCGCCTCCGCACGCAACCAATCGGGATCGCCGATCACACAGAACGGCGGGACGGGGCGCCCGTCCGGTCCGTGCCAAGCTTTGATGACGATTTCGCCCGCTATCCCCGCGGGCTCTCCCATCGTGAGTGCTAGGGGCCTTGGAAGCGCCCGCGTCGCCATTGGGCCCTTAGTTGTCCCGCATTTCGATGGTGGCGTCGCGGCGCAAGTCGCGCAGATAGCGGCGGGCGAGCATCGACAGTTCCTGATTGTAGAGCCGGTTCTCGACCTCTTCTTTCGTCACGGCGGTCTGCTTCGTGACCGAAGGCCGCGATTCGCCCATGTTCGCCGGCGGGATCATGCCGCCCGAACAGATGACGTACATCTCGACGCCTTGCGCGCCCATCAGTGGCGGGGTCGAGCGGCCGTTCGGCGTTTCGCCGAGGATTTTGACGAACTGCGGCGCGAGATCCTTGGTCGACATCTGGCCGATCATCGTGAACTTGGCGTTGTTCGAGCGCGCGACGGAACCGGCGGTGTCGCAGCCGTTCACCGAACGGTAGATCTTCATCGAAGCGTCGCGCACCTGATCCTTCTTCGCCTTCGACGCGTTGGACGGCATCGCTATGCTGATTTGGCCGAGTGTCACGACCCCCTTCATCTTCTGCGCGGCTTGCGGTTTCGGCGGCGGCGGTGCGGCGGTCTCGCTCGACTTCGAGTCGGCCGACAGCCGCTTTTCGCGCACGCCGAGGACGTAGAAGCCGCCAGGTCCGCGGATCGGGTCGGTGATCGAGCCGATCGGCGATTTGACCACAGCCGCGGCGATCGCTGGCGCCAGGTCGGCTTCCGTCATCCAACCGAGGTCGCCGCCGCTCGATGCGGATGGGGCCTGGCTGAACTGACGCGCGATGGCGGAGAAGTTCGCGCCGCCGCGGAGCTGGCTCAAAATGCTCTGCATATTCTGCCGGACTTGCTCTTCGGCTTCGGGCGTATCGACCGCGAGGAAGATCTCGGACACGGCGTATTGCGTCTGCTTGGCGGTCGCCTGCATCTGGACGAAGAACTGCTCGACTTCGTCGTCGGAGACGGTGACGCGCGGGGAGAGGCGCTGCTGCACGAGTTTCTGCCAGGCGAGGTCGGCCTTGATCTGGTTCTGAAGCGTCGAGCGGGCGATGCCGTTGTCGTCCAGCATCTTGTAGATCTGGTCGACCGAGATGTTGTTCTGGGTCGCGATGCGCTTGAAATTCTTATCGAGGTCTTCCTGCGTGATCTTGACGTTGAACTTCACCGCCTCCTGAAGCTGCAGCGTTTCGTCGACGAGTTGACGAAGGACTTGCGGCCGGAGGCGTTTGATCGCGTCGGCGCCCTGCGCGCCCGAGGTGACCATCACGAGTTTGATGCGCTGATCAAGGTCGTAGGTCGAGATGATCGTGTCGTTGACGATGGCGGCCGCGCGCATCGTCGACGGTTGCTTGGTCGCAGCGCTCGCAATTGCGACGGTCGCCAGCAGGCACAAAGCCGCGCCCGCCACAGCGCCGGTGAAACGAAGCGAAACCATACGAGCGAACATCGCGAGAACCGGGAGCAAAAGGTGACTGACCGCGGCCCGAACCAGGGGTGTGAGTCGCCCGGCCGCGTTAACCGGCGCAGAATAGCCAGTTCCGGCCGCACTGCAACCTGCGCGGTCGGTCCAAGTGTGGCCGTTAGTTCACGCCCTTGAGGCGGAACGTGAACAGGAACGAGGAGGCGGGCTCGATATCGCGGTCGCGGGTAAATCTGCGGCGGAAATCCACGCCGAATTCGGCGCAATCGTCCTCGTAGGAAATGCCGAATTTGCTCTCGATCATCTCGTCGCCGGCGAGGTCGCGGCGGCCTGAGGCGCGGAGCCAGATGTTGTCCAGGGCCTGCAGGCTGCCCGCGACGTTGACCTCTTCGCGCTGGTCGGGCAGCAGCGGGTCGGGCTCGAGCAGCACGTAGCCGGCCTTGAACGAATAGAGATCGGGGTCGAACGCCTCGGCGTAGATTTCGTTGCGCTCGTACCGGAACGCGGATTGGTCGATGCGGAAGCGGTGGACGAGGCGGATGTTGCCGTCGGGCTGGATCGTCAGACGGCCGACATAGTCCGACTGCTGGTTGCGCAAGCCGGTTTCTTCGGCAAACGCGTTGTCCTCGTGGAAGCGGTAGCTTTGGCCGAGGATCGCTTCGACGAAGCCCGTGTCGAAATAGGCGGCGGCGCGAACGCCGGCGTTCACGCGCGGGCCCGTTTCCCAACGGTCGAGGCCCGGAAACTTGTTGAACGAAAATAGATTCGTTTCGTCGAACTCGAAGGCGGCGCTGTCTTCGTTCGGAATCTCGTCCGGATTGCCGCCGTACGGTGCGCCGATGACCTGAACGATCGGCTCGACGATCTGTTTCCAGCCCCAATCCGTGCGCACGAGCGGGTAGCGCCACTCGGCGCCCGCCCAGGGCAGAATGCGGCCGACGGTTTCCTTATCGGTGCCGGAAGGGCCGGTATCGGTGACATAGTAGGCGTCGGCGCGAAGGTTCGCGAACAGCGTGAAGAGATGGCCGCCGCTCGACGTCATCGGCAGTTTCCACGAGGCCGTCGACGACACGCGCGCGGTATCCTGTCCCTCGCCGCGGTGCAGGTAGAGCGCGTTGCCGTGCAGCTGGAAACGGCCGCCCAACACCATCTCGTCGGGCACATATTCGAGTTCGATCAAGGGAAGAACGAGCGGCGTCAAGCCCGGATCGTCGGTCTCGCGCAGGCCCTGAAAGTACCAGCCGTTGATCGCGGCGTAGGACCTTCCGTCGATACCTTCGACGAAGAGGTTGTTCTCCAGACGGTCGAGCGAGGAGATGTCGTAGCGCTTCAGGTAGGTGTCGTTCGACGTCAGCTGCGCGTCGTAGCCCCAGCGCCAGATCTCGTCGACCTGGAAGCGGCCGCGGCCGAAGATGTGGCCTTGCAGCGTTTCCTCGTCCTGCTCGGCGCCGAAGCGGTCGCGCGGTTTGCCGTAGCGGCCGGACGCTTGGATGTTGTACGAGCCCGTGTGCGTGCGTTCGCGCCACTCGCCCTTAAGAAGCGGCCCATCCTCTTCCGTGTACATCGGCGCGAGCAGCAGATCGTAGCTGGGATCGAGCGCGAAGTAGTACGGAACCTCGACGAAATAGCCGAGGTCGGTCGAATGCCCGACGCCGGGGACGAGGAAACCCGATTGGCGCGGCGCTTCCGGATCGGAATGCGAGAAGTAGGGCAGGTAGGCGATCGGCACGCCGAACACTTCGAAGAACGCGTCCTCGTATTCGACGCGCGCCTTCTCCTGATTGTAGATCACGCGGAACGCTTTGATCTGCCAGGTCGGCGGCTTCTCGGGGTCGTCCTTGCACGGCTTGCAAGTGGTGTAGCCGGCTTTCTCGAGCGTCAGGACCGAGCCGCCGGTGCGCGTCGCGCGCGCGGCCGCGAGGCGCCCGCGGCCCGCGATCATCACGTTCAAGCTTTCGATCACGCCTTCGCGCATGTCGTCGCTGACTTCGATGCGGTTGCCGGACAGCGTCGTACCGTTCGCTTCGCGGATCGTGGCGTTGCCTTCGGCAGTGACGATGCGTGTCTTCTGATCGTAGATGAGCTTGTCGGCGAGCAGCGTGCGCGGGCCGTACGTAACCTCGACGTTGCCTTCCGCCGTCACGACGCTGGTGTTCGCGTCGTAGGTCATCTGGTCGGCGCGGATCAGAACTTCTTGGGGTTTCTTGTCGTCGTCGCGCGCGCTACCGGCCGGTGCCGGCTCGTCGGAGCGCTGGACGATCGGTATGAGCAAGGGTGCTGCCGCTGCTAACGATAAAGCCGACGCGGAGGCAAGGAGGCTGGCGATGAGGCGATACGCGACCTTCATCCGTCCTCCTGATTGAACAACCACGCCATACCCAACAACAACGCCGTCGTGGCCGGAGCCCACGCCGCAAGAGCTACCGGAACCGTTCCCGAAATCCCCAGGGCGTGCGTAACGTCCGTGAAGAAATACAGGAAGAATCCGGTGATCACGCCCGAGAGGATGAGCCTCGCAGCCCCCCCGAGACGCGCCAGCCGAAGCGAGAATGCCGCCGCCACAAAGATCATAGCGCACAAGAGCACCGGCCCTGCAAGCAAGGCGTGGTAGTGAAGCCTATGTTTTGTCGCCGAAAAGCCCGCCCCTTCCGCCTGCGCGATGAACTGCGGAAGGTCCCAAAACGCTATGGTGTCAGGGGTTGCGAAGCTTTCTTGAATTTGGTTGGGAGTTAACGACGTTTTCACATCGAGTGTCGGATAGAACACAGCTGGACGGTCCGGACCCGTAACCCAGGCTCTTTCCAGGCTCCACTTCTCCCGCTGCAGGGTCGCCACGCGGGCGTCGATTCGACCGCGAAACTGGTCTTTTCCCTCGTAAATGAACAGGATCACGTCTCTCAGGCGAAGCCCGCTGTCGGACACACCCATGGCGTGAATGACGGTCTGTCCCTTCTCGTCGCCCTGGCGCAACCAGAGGCCGTTGCTGGACACCGCCAGAAGCGAGGATCGACCGCGAATGTAGCGCGCCTCCAACTCCTCGTAGCGAGAGACAAGTTGGGCCGCGAAGGGGTTGTAGGCGGTCGTCATGAAGACGCCGATGAGGAACGACACGGCAAGCGACGGGGCGAGGAAAAGCCATGCCGAGACGCCGGAGGCGCGGGCCACGACGAGTTCCTGGCTGCGTGTCAGCCGGGCGAAATTCCAGATGGCCCCGAACAACACGGCGAAGGGCATCATCTTCTCGGTCAAATTCGGCAGCTTGAGCAACGCCATCGAGACGACGTGCCAGAGCGTGACGCCCTCTCGGCCGGCGGTGCGGTTCAGCAGTTCGACGATGTCGATGACGAAGCCCAGCGTGACGCACAAGCCGAACACCACGCCGACGCTAAGCAGGAACTGCCAGCCCAGATAGCGGGACATCGTCCAGCTCAAGTTCATTGGGCCGTTCCGCCGTGCGCCACCGCGGGCGTGGCCCGCTTGAAGAGATCGATGCCCGGAACGGCCAGAACCACGAGCAGGCCGACAATCCAAAGCGTCGGCCAAACATACATGAGAACAGCCGCATCGGGCGTCGCGTTCGTCAGCTGCTGGAAGCCGAAGCCGGGAAGCCTGGCGAGCAGCACGGCCCCCATCGCCAACGCGATTCGCCCGGCGTAGCCGCGGCGGTTGAAGTTGCCGCCGATCAGCGCGAAGACGCCGATGAGCGCGAACACGATGCAGTAGAGCGGCGCGGTCAGGCGATTGTGCGCTTCGGAGAAGAACTTCTTGCGCTGCTTTTCGGTGACGGTCTTCTCCGGCCAAAGCAGTTCGGAAATCCAACGCTCGCTCGCCTCGCGCGCGTTCATGTCGCGCTGCTTGTCGAATTGGCCGAGGTCGAACGTGTTCTGTTTGAAGTTCAGGATCTTGAGTTGGCCCTCGCCGCCCTCGAGCCACTGCGCGTTGCCCTCGAACATGATCAGGCGCGGCCCGGCCGGCGTGTTCGCGAGCAGGCCGCGCTCGGCCATGTAGGTTGCGATCGCCTTCGGGTTGCGCGCATCGTGCACCAGGATGCCGCGCACATCGCCGCCGCCGTTGTTCTCGCTGACGTAGACTGTCAGGCCCTGCAGCGGATTGGTGAACGCGCCCTCGCGGACGAACGTGTTGACGAGATCGGCGCGAATTTCGAACACGCGGTCTTTCATCTCGCGCATGCCGGCTGGCATCACGAGGAGCGAGAACAGGTAGCCGATGACGGTGGCGGCGACGGCGATCACGAGAACGGGGCCTGCGACCGCCCAGCGGCTGAAGCCGGCGGCCCAAATCACGACAAGCTCGCTTTCGACGTAGAGCCGGTTCAGCGCATAGAGGACGGCGCAGAACAGCGCGAACGGCAAAATCAACGCCATCAGCTGCGGCAGCGCGAGCACCGTCAGATAGAGATAGGTCAGCGCCGATTGGCTCTGGTTGATGACGAGGTCGAGCATACGTAGCGATTGGGAGAGCCAGACGACGCCGGTCAGCACGAACGTGAAGAACAGGAGGGGGCCGCCGACCTGCCGGAAAATGTAACTCGAAATCCCGGACATGAGCGTCTCAGCGAGCCTTCTTCAGGGCCGTTGCCGCGGCCGCTTCACAATGGGCGGGCGGATCGATACAACCGCCGGTCTTTCCTGCTTGACCCGACGTTCGGCGGGGCATCGTGCCAACCGCTTAAGCCAGGCGCGCCGCCTTCGCAACGACCATAAAGCTTAGCCCCGGATTACCTTTCCGTTAAGAGACATCCCGCGTCATGAACATCAACTTCGTGAAATCCGAAATCCCCGATGAGGGCACGCTGGTGGTCGCAACCACAGAGAGCGACGAGCCGGCCGGCTTGCTGCAGGATCTGGACCGGCGTTCGAAAGGCGCCGTTGCTCGAGCGCTAAAGGCCTCGCGCTTCACCGGTGCCAAAGGACAAGTCGCCGAGATTCTGGCGCCGGCAGGCCTGGAGGTCGAACGTCTGGTCGTCGTCGGCCTTGGCAAAGCCGACGGCTTGAAGATCGAAGCTGCCGAAAACGCCGGTGCGACGGCCGTCGCCAGGCTGCTGACCAGCGGCGAAAAGCATGCGACAATTCTCCTCGACTTGCCTGCGGGGCTCGACGCGGCCGAGGCGGCTGCTCGTGCGGCGCAAGGGGCGGTCCTTCGCTCCTACCGGTTCGATCAATACCGCACGACGCAGAAGAAAACGGATAAGCCGACGCTCGCGAAGGTGAACATTGCGACTGCTGAACCTGCCGACGCGAAGAAGGCGTGGCGCAGCGGCGAGGCGGTGACGCGTGCCGTGTTCTTCGCGCGCGATCTCGTGACCGAGCCGCCGAACGTGCTTTATCCGGAAGAGTTCGCCAAACGCGCGCGCAAGCTTGAGGATCTGGGCCTTGAGGTCGAGGTGCTGGGCGAGAAGGAGATGGCGAAGCTCGGCATGAACACGCTGCTCGGCGTGGGCCAAGGGTCCGAGCGCGAGAGCCAGCTTCTCGTCATGCAATGGAAAGGCGCCCGCGACCGCAACGCGCAGCCGGTCGCGTTCGTCGGCAAGGGCGTGACGTTCGACACCGGCGGCATCTCGCTGAAGCCCGGCCCCGGCATGGAGGCGATGAAGTACGACATGGGCGGTGCCGCCGCCGTCACGGGATTGATGCACGCGCTTGCCGGCCGCAAGGCCAAGGTGAATGCGGTCGGCATCTGCGGGCTCGTCGAAAACATGCCCGACGGCAAGGCGCAACGGCCGGGCGACGTCGTGAAGTCGATGTCGGGTCAGACGGTCGAAATCCTGAATACGGACGCAGAGGGGCGGCTCGTGCTGGCCGATGCGGTTTGGTACTGCCAGAACCGCTTCAAGCCGAAGTTCATGGTGGACCTCGCGACTCTGACGGGCGCGATCCGCATCGCGCTCGGGCTCGAGTTGGCGGGCTTGTTCTCGAACAACGACGAGTTGGCGGAGCGGCTGCTTGCGGCGGGCAAGGCCGAGGGCGAGGAGCTTTGGCGAATGCCGCTCGGCGAGCGTTTCGACAAACTAATCGACAGCCCGATCGCCGACATGAAGAACATCGGCGGTCAGTTCGGCGGTTCGACCACGGCGGCGCAGTTCATCCAACGTTTCGTCAACAAAGTGCCGTGGGCGCATCTCGACATCGCGGGGACGGCGTGGGCGGAGGAGGCGCGCGGATCGACGCCGAAAGGCGCGACCGGATTCGGCATCCGCCTGCTCAATCGTCTGGTCGCGGACCACTACGAGAGCTGAATGAGCGAGGTGCTCTTCTATCATCTGGAGCGCGCGGCACTCGAGGACGTGTTGCCGGGTCTGCTCGAGAAGACGCGCGAGCGGGGGTGGAAGGCGCTGGTCCGCGCGAGTTCGGACGAACGCATCGCTGCGCTGGACTCGCATCTTTGGACGTATCGCGACGACAGTTTCTTGGCGCATGCGACGATGCGCGACCCGCACCCGGTCGAGCAGCCCGTGCTGTTGACGGTGGCCGCGGGCAATCCGAACGGGGCGGAAGTTCTGTTCTTTGTCGACGGGGCGGCTGCGGGCGATTGGTCCGATGCGAGCTTGGGGCGGGCCAAACGCATCGTCTTGATCTTCGACGGGCGCGACCCCGCGGCGTTGGAAGCTGCACGCGAAGACTGGAAGCACGCGAAGGTTGCGGGTCACGAGGTGACCTACTGGCAGCAGGCGGTCGGCGGAAAATGGGAAAAGCGGGCCTGACCGCTTGAGTGCGGTCACTCCGATTTCGGTTCTCGAAGCTGTTCCATCACGTCGTCTGCACGTTGGACCCCGTCTGCGCTGATCCGAACGCCGGCAGTTTGAAGCGCGGTTGCGGTCCAGGTGTTGCAGGTGTTGAACAGATGGAACTCGCCCGTGGCCGTGTAGAAGAGACTGAAAGCATAAACGCCTCTGCCCGTCGATTGCGCGCGCTGTTCGTTGCCGCGATCGAAACTCGCATGCAGGTAGGCAACGAGGCGGGTAAAGCTGTCGGCGTTCAACGTTAGTGCCACTTCTTCGATGTCGCGAAACGCCTCGCTTGGGCGCACGGCGAGACCCGCCACGTGCATAACCGCCGGTCCCGGGAACGCGGCGCCCAGCGTCGTGCCGAGGCCAGGGTCCGGCGTCGCGTAGTAGTTCGCGTCGCCCCAGCCGAATTGAAGATAGCGGGCGGCGGGGAAGTCGGCGCGTTCGGGAATGAGGTCCGCAGGAATGTCGGCGCGGGCGACGGTAATGTCCGTGTGCCAGCCGTTGCTTGTCACGAAGACCGTGTGCGCGCCAGCTGCCGGTCCGCCGAGCGCAAGGCTCGTCCACAACAACACGGTATAGAGCATCGTTCGCATTGCGCCGAATTTACACCACGCTGCGTCCGCGCGCACCGTGCCAAACGACTCGCTGCAGCGGGACCGGATCGGCTCGTTTTTCCGGGATCCAGGCGCGTTTGGACGAACGCATCCGCGGCCCGGATCGCAAACAGGCAAAGGATGCCGGTCACGAGGTCACTTACTGGCAGCAGGCGGCCTCGGGGAAGTGGGAAAAGCGCGCCTGATCGCGTAGACTTGTCGCCGGTTCATGAACGAGTTGTTGTTCGTCTGAGTCTACAGTTTCAACCGATTCAACGAGTGACGTGGCATGCCGATCGCCGTTCTCGCCGTCGTCTTGGTTCAGGGATTTTGCCTCTATCACGCCTCGCAAACGGGGCGCGCGCAGCATTGGATCTACATCCTGCTGCTGCTCCCGGGCCTCGGTTCTCTTGCGTATTTCTTGTTCGAGATTTTGCCCGAGATGGCGAACACCCGCCGCGGCCGCAAAGTCCTGGGCGACGTCAGCACCGTGCTGGACCCCGACCGCGAATATCGCGAGCGAAAAGCGCAGGTGGAGTTGTCGGGCACGCCCGCGGCCAAGGCCGCACTTGCGGACGAGTGCTCGCTTAAGGGCATGCACGACGACGCCGTGATGCTCTACCGCTCGGCGCTGACAGGCCTCTTTGCCGACGATCCGAATTTGCTCTTGGGCTACGCCAACGCACTTCACGAGAAAGGCGACTATGCCGAAGTGCAAACTGCGCTCGATCACTTGCGTGCGAAGAACCCCGAGTTCCAATCGTCGGATGGGCATCTGCTTTATGCGCGTGCGCTTGAGGGGCAGGGCAAGACCGGCGAGGCGCTGAAAGAGTACGACGCCGTTGCCGCGTACTTCCCGGGCTACGAGGCGAAGGTGCGCTACGCGCTGTTCCTGACGAAAGTCGGTGAGGTGGCGAAGGCGCGCGAGATCTTCGAGGGGATCGTCAACGCGTACAAGCAACTGCCCCGTCACGCGCAAGATCTGAATCGCGACTGGTACAACGTCGCGCGTCAGAATCTGCAGGCTTGAGCTTACTCGGCGGCGCGCTGGCGCAGGACGGCGTCGAAGGCAACGACGTTCGCGGGCAAGGACTTAGGGCGGCGCTTCGGGGCAGGCCGGGCGATTTCCTCGCGCAAGCCCGCTTCGTCGCCCGCCTCGAGAAACGTGTCCAACACCTCGAGCAACTTCATGAACTGAAACCACGCAAAGGGCGTGTCGGTGCCGCGCGTCATGCGGTCGACGGCCCACGCCTTCAAGGCGCGCATTTGTGCTTCCGGCGTAGTGGCCGACTTCATGTGTCCTACCCAAGCCCCAACAGTTAAGTTCCATCGCGAATCAGCGAGCATCGAGAGTGCGCCCGGCCGGTTAATCGGCACTTAATGCGCACTCAACCGTCGCGCTCGATGTCGACGCGGGCAGCCTCGTACGCTTCGCTCGCTTCCAGCCAGCCGGTCTCGGCCGCTTCGAGTTGGCGCTGCGCGTCGGCGCGCTGTTTCGTCAGCGTCGTCACGCGCTGGGGCTCTTTCTCGTAGAGATCGGTCGCGTTCAGGGCCGCGTCGAGTTTTGCGATTTCGCCCTGCAGCTTTGCGACGCGCTTCTCGGCCTCGTCCATCGCGCGTTTCAGCGGCGTTACTTGCGCGCGGCGGTCGGCGGCGGCCTTGCGCTCTTCGGCCTTGGTCAGCTTCGGCGCCTTCGCCTTCGTGCCCGGCGCCTTGCGGTCGTCGAGCAGCAGGCGGCGATAGTCGTCCATGTCGCCGTCGAACGGCGTCACGCGTCCGCCCGCGACCAGCCACAGCCGGTCGGCGCAGGTCTCGATCAAATGCGGATCGTGGCTGATCAGCAGCACCGCGCCCGGATAATCGTTGAGCGCCAGCACCAGCGCCTCGCGACTGTCGATGTCGA
>CAZLRW010000006.1:77399-80048 GCA_964561925.1 uncultured Flavobacteriaceae bacterium | reverse complement strand
ACGGAACGGCGTGCAGGGCGGCGGACATGGGCGGTCTCCAAGGCGGGTTTCAGGGTAAGAGTGGCCCTTGCAACGTCAAGCTGTCAAACCTCCCGCGAATTCTTGACCTTGCGTTTCACGGCTGCTGGCTTCCGGCCGATTGCCTTGGCGATTTCGTTGTAGCGGTTCAGCGAAATCAGAGCGACCGACCCTCCGTTAGACCGGCGAACGGCGACAGTATCTTTGGATTGGCTGACCTCGGTGAACAGGTCGCAAAAGTGGCGGCGCGCGTATTCTTGGTCGACGGTCTTCACTGCTACCTCCTGTTTGTCAGAACGCGGCCGACGGCTTCCTTCCAGCCCGCGTATTTGGCGTCGCGTTCGTCGGTTCCGATGTGGGGCTCGAAGCGGCGTTCGCAGCGCCAGCTTGAGGCCACTTCGTCGAGCGACGAATAGACGCCGCTGCCCAGGCCTGCGAGGTAGGCGGCGCCGAGGGCCGTCGTCTCCACGACCGCGGGGCGTTCGATCGGGCGGCCGGTCAGGTCGGCGAGCCACTGACAGAAGAGGTCGTTGACGACCATGCCGCCGTCGACGCGCAGGGCGGCAGGGCTGCCTAAGCCCGCAGCGGACATGTCGGCTGCCATCGCTTCAAGCAGGTCGCGGGTTTGGAAGCAGACGCTCTCGAGTCCCGCTTTCGCGATTTCGGCGTGGCCGCTGTCGCGCGTGAGACCGACGATCGCGCCGCGTGCGTCGGCGTCCCAATAGGGTGCGCCGAGGCCGACAAAGGCCGGCACGAGATAGACGCGCGAGCGCGGGTCGGCTTGGCTGGCGAGTGCCGCGCTGTCGGCCGACGACTTGAACAGCTTCAGACCGTCGCGCAGCCATTGGATCGTGGCGCCTGCCATGAAGATCGAGCCTTCGAGGGCGTAGGTGCGCTTGCCGCCCGTCGCGTAGGCGATCGTCGCGAGCAGGCGGTTGCGCGACGGTGCCATCGCGGGGCCGGTGTTGACGAGCGCGAAGCAGCCAGTGCCGTAAGTCGATTTCATCAGGCCTTGTTTCAGGCACGCTTGGCCGACTGTGGCGGCTTGCTGGTCGCCTGCGATGCCCGCGATCTTGATCGGAGCGCCGAAGAGGTCGGTCGTGCCGTAGTCGGCGGCGGAGTCGCGCACGTCGGGCAGGACGGCCGAGGGGATGTTCAGCCAGTCGAGAATCTCGCCGTCCCAGCGGCCCTTGACGATGTCGTAGAGCAGCGTGCGCGACGCGTTCGTCGCGTCGGTTGCGTGCACCTTGCCGTTCGTCAGGCGGTAGACGAGCCAGCTGTCGATCGTGCCGAACGCGAGTTCGCCTTTCTCCGCGCGGGCACGGGCGCCCGGCACGGTGTCGAGAAGCCAGGCGAGTTTGGTGCCCGAGAAATAAGGGTCGAGCAGCAGGCCGGTCTTTGCGGTGACTTCTTCTTCCTTGCCTTCGTCCTTCAGGCGCGCGCAGGCGGCGGCGGTGCGGCGGTCTTGCCAGACGATCGCCTTGTGGACCGGTGCGCCGGTCTTTCTGTCCCAAAGGACGGTCGTCTCGCGCTGGTTCGTGATGCCGATCGCGGCGACCTCCGATGCGTTCGTGCCGGCGAGCGCGCCGCGGGCGACTTTCAGCGTCGCTTGCCAGATTTCCTCTGCGTCGTGCTCGACCCAGCCGTTTTGCGGGTAGAACTGCTGGTGCTCGGCCTGCGCCACTTTGAGCGGCGTGCCCTTCGCGTCGAACAGGATGGCGCGGCTCGACGTGGTGCCTTGGTCGATCGAGAGGATTTTGCGGCTCATGTCGTGGATTTGCTCGTTGAGAATTTCCGGCGGATGTTAGCCACGATTCCGCGCGGCATGCGACCCACTTCCTCTGGACGGGGCGGCCGTGGCTGCTAAGTTGCCCGCTATGCTCGATCCGTTCGGCCGGACCATCACCTATTTGCGCGTGTCGGTGACCGACCGCTGCGATTTCCGCTGCACGTATTGCATGGCGGAGGACATGACGTTCCTGCCGAAGGCGGAGTTGCTGACGCTGGAGGAACTCGACCGGCTGTGTTCGGCGTTCGTGGCCAAGGGCGTGCGCAAGCTGCGGCTGACGGGCGGGGAGCCTCTCGTCCGACGCAATGTGATGGGGTTGGTCCGCAGCCTTGGGCGGCACCTTAGGACAGGGGCGCTCGACGAACTGACGTTGACGACGAACGGCAGCCAGCTTGCGAAGTTCGCGGGCGAGCTCAACGACGCGGGCGTCAGGCGCATCAACGTATCGCTCGATACGCTCGATCCCGCACGTTTCCGCGACATCACGCGTTGGGGGCGGATTGAGCAGGTGCTCGACGGGATCGACGCGGCGCTGGGCGCTGGGCTCAAGGTCAAGATCAATGCGGTGGCGCTGCGCGGGATCAACGAGAACGAGATCGAGGGCCTGATGCTGTGGGCGCACGGCAAGGGTATGGACTTCACGTTGATCGAAACGATGCCGATGGGCGAGATCGACGCCGACCGGACGGATCAGTATCTGCCGTTGTCATTGGTGCGGGCGCGGTTGGCGCAGCGCTTTGCGCTCGAAGACAGCGATTATCGGACGGGCGGACCGGCGCGCTATGTACGCGTGGCGGAGACGGGCGGGAGGCTCGGGTTCATCACGCCGCTCACGCATAATT